>NZ_JBMKGW010000005.1:0-281792 GCF_049237125.1 Enterobacter cloacae complex sp. GYL001
GTGCAGATCACTTCTGATATTGAACTGTCAGGAGCTGGCTGCACAACAGCCATTACGCCCAATCAACTGGTGCAGTCGTCTTCTGAAAATGACACAATCTTGAAGGGGAAAAGACCCGGATTTTGGTGTGTCGAAATACTGTGCTATTTCGCTACATGTTCCGGGAGGCTAAACGGGTAGTATCTGATTCGGTAGTCCTCAAGTGCCCAGGGGCTGCGGTGCGTGATTACAAAGTGGTTCCACTGATAGGAAACAAGTTCGGGATCTCTGGTGGTTCGTTCGTCTGTGACCGTGACCACGCTCAAGCCGTCGCGGTGAGCTTCCCACTCAAGGCGGTGAATGTAGTAGCCGGGGTGCATTTCGATTAAAGGCGTATCCGGGATCACTCTTGGGAAATGGTCTGCGATGTTCTCAGCGCTCCGTGCTTCCGCTTCGAGCTGGCGCTTCTCTTGCTGGTGGCTTGTCTCTGCGGCAAGCTGGCGCTCAACCTCGGCTAAACGGTGGGCCTTGCGACCGTTCTGGAAATAATTGACGTATGCTGCGTGGGTACGTCCTGACATGTAATGTCCTCCTGTAAAATTTGGATCTTTTTTGATGTGCTGGCTGTACGCTGGAGCGCGTCAGGCGGCGTGAATGTGGAAGGAACGAAGCCCGAAAATCCGGGCGGCGATACCGATCCACGGTATGAGTGATTTCAGATTTTGCTTTAAGGAAGTTGTTAGGCATTTGCCTATCAAACTTTTAAAAATTGATAGTCGGGAAACGCTGGTGCTCCTGTTATTCCCATTTGGAAAATGGTGAAGCTGTAGAACAGATCTAAGAATACTTAATAAGTAGCCCTGTTAGCCCTGTAGCCCTGATCAGACCTGTAGCGGCGCGGGTTTCAAAATACAGGGCTAAAATCGTAGCCCTGTAGCCCTGATCATTTCGTCGGGGTTGGGTAGTATTTATCGACAAACCAGGAAAGGGCGCTCTCCGGGATTTTCCCGCTGCCGTCCTGCGGCGCTCGATACCAAACTGATTTTAACCCTGCTCTGGTGTTCACTCTGGCACTGACATAGCCGTTGTCACGTAACCATTGACTCGCATCCTGTGGTCGCGGGAACGATGGACAAGCATCATGGAATGCCTTGAATGCAAACGCCGGATTCTCTCCAGTGAAGATCTCCGCTTCGTTCTGCTCTTCGGTGATGCTGGCTTGTTTCATGCGTTCCAGCGCCACGCTGTAAGGTGGGCGATAAGGGGTGAACTCGGACAAGGGGTAAGCCATTAGCCAGGCGTGTACGGCTTCCAGACCGCCAACGGCGAGCCACTCCGCAAGGCAGGTGATAAACTCGGCGGTTTCCTCCCTGCTCACCTTGTGGCGTATGTAGTGAGTGCAATAATGGCGGCGGTCATTCGCCTCCACTTCAATCGGACTTTCACTGTTTGAAAAGGTGAAGAATCTTGTAAATGTTAGCACTTTACGGGGCTGTTCGTACTTCCGGTTAATTTCGATAACCGGTTCTGTCTGAATGCTCTTTAGACGGTCTGCCATGTTGCGCGTGGCTGGCGGCGGGTCATCAAACAGGATCAGGATTGTACGGGCCATAGCATCGTTATGGACGCTGGTTAGGGTGCTGTAATTGCTGTACAGCGTTGTCTGGTGCATCAGGAGCGGTGACAAGATTTGATTGAACAAAAAACCCTTGCCCGTTCCGGTGTCGCTTGGGATCACGATGTGCCAGCTTGGGCGCTGTTCCGGGTGCTGGAACATGTGCGCCATGTACGCGCTCACTGTGGCGCGGTCTGTCTGGTCGGGGAAGAGTCGGGCCAGGTAGGAGTGCCATAGTGTCAGATCTGCCGCTGGTGTCTTATCACTGCGCCAGCGCCTGAATGTGTTCAGTGTGCCGTTCTGGTCGATACCGTAGGGCTGCGTCGGGTTGAATTCATTCACCTTGATAAAAGGAATGTGATCCCAGAGTAGGTTTAAATAACTTCGTCGCCACTGCTCACCAGTCGATAAATAGTATTCCCGTTCGAGAATGTCCAGACCGTGATTTGTGTTAGTGGGGATGTGGTGGAGAAGTATTTTACCTTGAGCGGAGATAAAAGCGTATTTCTGTTTCTGTAGATGGTCAATCAGCTTTTCTATTTGTAGCTTTGGATTCATTCGTTTCCTCGTTCGTCATTACCTTACGTAATGTCTTGATAATAAAAGTTGGGCGACTGTCATCACCCTTGCTTGCATCAATCCACGTCAGCAGATCTCGAGCTATTTTAAGTTGCAGCATTATTTAGTATCCTTATTTTTAAAGATGTAACCTTCGGATAATAGCCACTGGTAGAACTCCCCAATCGTTAGTTTATTCACTTCCTTACTGAATAGCTGAATCTCAGATTTGGCTATCTCTGCTGGTGGTTGGTTGTTCCAGTAGCTTCTAAGCCATGATAATGATTTCTCTGCTTTTGTAGTCATCTGTAATACTCCAAATGGTTGAGGTGGTCGAATCGCACGGCGTAATACACCGCAAACTGTTTTAAGATAAATCTGAAGTGGTGTTCTTTTAAATAACCATTCCGGCGCTCAAGCGCGGCATTGTATAATTCATCGTACAAGGTATCGTGAAAGCCAAAATAAACTTCCCACAAAAGCGGAGTAAAATCTTCACGATAAGCAACACGAGACAGGATGAGATTAAAGTCGCCTTCTATGGCATTCGTCACACGGTTCAGGATCAGGCGGCAATGTCCCGTCCTGTGGTCATGGTCAATAACCGGATCTGTCAGTGGTGAGCCTGTTATGAAGTCCCTCCCGTCCTGCTCGGCGATCATCATTTTCCGGTAGTCGCTGGCGCTCCTCTGGGCGAGTTTTGCCGGGTTGCACTTCTGCGCATAAGGTTCAAACATGGGAGCCTTTCACAAAGGATGCACGTAGGCGACCAGAGAAGGTGAGAGCCTCGGTTTCTGCTGCTGCTTGCGCGGCTGCTTCTGCACGTTTACGGCGTTTTTCCTCTGCAACCATCTGTTGGTATAGCTCTTCCGCTTGAGCCTCAAGGGAGGCCATTAAAGCTGCTTCTGCTGCCTCTGTGAGGGAACGGCGCTCTGTGTCGATTTCCTGCTGCTTTTTGTTCATCACGATACGCATTGCAGGATCACCAATGTTGTAGAATGGCTGGCGCTCAAACTCCGCGATTTCGTACCCATCTTGAATAGCGGTCTGTAGCTTAATGAGCACTACCGGATAAAAATCAGAGATACTGAAAACATCCGTGAGATGGGATTCGATGTAATCAGCTACGTATTGATCACGCTGTATTTTAAACTCGGCTTTTATTTCTTTGGTGAATGCTGCTGGTAGCTTAGTCATGAGGACATTGCTCCTTTATAGATAGAAGTTTCTTAATGTTGATTCGGTTGCAGGTGTGACAATAAAATGGGCTTACACCTCCAACAATGTACGAGGTGACGTAATAGAATTTTCCTTCAAAGTATTCCATGCTGAGAACTCCACTATCCACCCATCGATTTATTTCTCGGTGCTCATTGCCATTGCTCCATTCATCTACGAAGTCCTCGAACGTGAAGCAATGTTTCATGATTTCTTCGGCCCAGTACATAAATGCAACTCGGTGTGGAGTGGTTGGCATACCATACTGGCGTAACCTGTCACGATAGATGTGGTATTCGAAACGAGGGAGCCACTTTTTAATTTCTTTCAGATTTTGACTTTTCAACTGTATGAGTTTTCCTTTTCTTTGAGCATAGGAAAGCCTCCTCGGAAGGATTGCCCAAACGTCCAACACAACCGAAATAATCAGACCGGGTGATCTGGGAATCATCGACTTTAAAACGTTTAGCTTCCGGGAGGCTTTATTCTGCGGAGAGTGCGCAAGCTGCGCTATACGATACTAACTATGGGAATAGTAAGAAGTAGATTCTAAGAACAAAAACTATCGCTCAGAGGCGTTTGTTCACAACATTGCTTTCCTAATGTTTATAATACACTAAAAAGCATTTTTTGTCAATTGATTTTTGTTGACTTATGTATTTAAATGTGCATTGCGAGTTGTATTGTCTGGATCTGCATGAGGGGGATTGGATAGTGGGAATACAGCGAAGCTGTCAGAGAGAATGGCCAGTAGCACTCGTTAGAGCGTAGGCATTTGATCGGGGCTTCCGCTGTCCACTACGTCAGATAGCGGCACTGGTGGCTCGGGGAATCATCTTCTGGATGTTGCAGGGCGATTCCTTGGTATCGTCATTGCACCAGTGAGAAGGGCGACGGCTTACCGTGGTCCAGCTTTGGCATTGTTCCGAATAGCTGTTCACGCTTCGTCTACTGCGTCCTGTGCTGCTTGCGCTCAAAGGGTGGGTAAACATCAGGGAGATAGGCTGTAATGCGCACCGGGGCTGGTGGAAGTGGTTAAATGAAGATGTTGAAGACTGCCATCATCGAGACGATTCTCCAGCTTAATCTGGAATCTCATCATGATGAATCTCTGGTGGTGGTCATCGGTGAGCAACGGGAAGAGATAATGCAGGATAAAGTTTAAGGTTAAGTTAAAGGTTAGTTGGGTCAGAGTATGACTTCGGATTACTCCTGCCTACATCAGAGAGTAACAAGAAGGATTATTATCAAGGTTAGGTTAATTCAGATCAGAAATAGAGTGTACACTTGAGTAGTGATTGACACACAGGAACAGACATACACTCTCTTTCATGACTAACATGAAAGATCACTATTGTGCAAAGGTAATTCTCTCTCTTCGAGAGACAAACCTCACTCGCTTCGCTCGCGAACTTCGTGTGTAGGGTAGCACATCATCCCATGCCTTGTCAAGGGCGTGGCTACCATAAAAACTTAAAAATTACTACTTATTTCAAATCTTTCATACTCGCGCTTGTGAACAGATGCGCAACACTTACTTTTTTTTGCTTAAAACTTAATCAGAGGGTAAGTTTTAGGTGGTGAACAGGCTGTACAACAAAGTAGGTTACAATGTGGTGAACATCGCGTATAATGACCTTCAACTAAACATGCTAACGCATTGATTTATATAGATTTGTTAGTGTCTATTCGACGCCTGTGAAGGCGACACCTGAGGAAGCTCAATGAGCGAGAAGTTACAGAAAGTGCTGGCGCGCGCCGGCCACGGTTCGCGTCGTGAAATCGAAGCCATTATTGAAGCAGGCCGCGTGAGTGTGGACGGTAAAATCGCCACGCTCGGTGACCGCGTTGAAATCGTACCGGGGCTGAAGATCCGCATTGACGGCCATCTTATTTCCGTGAAAGAGTCTGCTGAACAGATCTGCCGCGTACTGGCTTACTACAAGCCGGAAGGCGAACTGTGTACCCGCAACGACCCGGAAGGTCGCCCGACGGTGTTTGACCGTCTGCCAAAATTGCGTGGCGCCCGCTGGATTGCCGTAGGCCGTCTGGACGTGAACACCTGTGGCCTGTTGCTGTTCACCACCGATGGTGAACTGGCAAACCGTCTGATGCACCCGAGTCGTGAAGTGGAACGTGAATACGCCGTTCGTGTTTTCGGCCAGGTTGATGAGAACAAACTGCGCGACCTGTCGCGTGGTGTTCAGCTGGAGGACGGCCCTGCGGCGTTCAAAACCATCAAGTTTACCGGTGGTGAAGGCATTAACCAGTGGTACAACGTTACCCTGACAGAGGGACGTAACCGCGAGGTGCGTCGACTGTGGGAAGCGGTCGGTGTCCAGGTGAGTCGCTTGATTCGCGTCCGCTATGGCGACATTCTGCTGCCGAAAGGCCTGCCACGTGGCGGCTATACCGAACTGGATCTGACGCAAACCAACTACCTGCGCGATCTGGTTGGCCTGACGCCAGAAACCACGTCGAAAGTGGCGGTAGAGAAAGATCGTCGTCGCATGAAGGCGAATCAAATCCGCCGTGCGGTGAAACGTCACAGCCAGGTCAGCAGCAATCGCCGCTCTGGCAGCCGTAATAACAACGGTTAATTGAAAAGCCCGGTGAATATACCGGGCTTTTTTTTCAGTAATCAATCCCAATTTGCGCTTTGATACCCGCATCGAACGCATGCTTAACCGGACGCAGCTCGCTGACGGTATCGGCCAGCTCCAGAATGTCCCGATGACACCCGCGCCCCGTGACGATCGCCGTCTGGTGTGCAGGGCGGTTCCTGAGGGCCTCCAGCACGGCTTCCAGCGGCAGGTAGTCATACGCCACCATATAGGTGATCTCATCCAGCAACACCATGTTCAGCGACGGGTCTGAAAGCATTCTTTTGGCATGCTCCCAGACGGCGAGGCAGGCTGCGGTATCGGTTTCCCGGTTCTGGGTATCCCAGGTAAAACCGGTTGCCATTACCTGAAACTCAACGCCATGCGGCTCGAGCAGATTACGCTCGCCGTTGGGCCATTCACCCTTGATAAACTGGATCACGCCCACTTTCTGCCCATGCCCGACTGCGCGGGTGGCGGTCCCAAATGCGGCGGTGGTTTTGCCTTTGCCGTTGCCGGTGAACACGATGAGGATACCGCGCTCGTCCTGAGCGGCCGCCACGCGTGCATCAACCTGTTCTTTCAGACGCTGCTGGCGCTGCTGATGCCGATCATCACTCATTGCGATATCCCCGGTTTGCGGCCTGGCTGGGCATCGAAGGTCATTCCGGTTTTGCGACGGCTGTCGTCACCCATCAGCCACAGGTAAAGGGGCATGATATCGGCCGGGGTTTTAAGCTTCTGCGGATCTTCTGTCGGGAAGGCGCTGGCGCGCATTTTGGTGCGCGTACCGCCTGGATTAATACAGTTAACCCGCAGGTGGCGGCTTTGGTACTCTTCGGCCAGCACCTGCATCATTCCTTCGGTGGCAAATTTTGAGGCGGCGTAAGCCCCCCAGTTCGCACGCCCCTGACGCCCCACGCTGGAGGAGGTAAATACCAGCGAGCCGGAATCGGAGTTGAGTAATAAAGGAAGCAAGGCCTGGGTCAGGAAAAACGTCCCGTTGACGTTAACCTGCATCACCTGTTGCCAAATTTCCGGATCCTGTTCATCCATCGGGCGCACTTCGCCCAGTAACCCCGCGTTGTGCAGTACGCCGTCCAGACGCGGATAATGTGTGCTGATCCGCTGGGCAAGGGCCTGACATGACGCTGGCGTGCAGGTCAGCAGATCGAGCGTATACCAGGGCGTGAGGGTACCGCCGGCGTTTTCGATTTCACGGGCGACGACCTTGAGCTTTTCTTCATTACGTCCCAGCAGAATAAGGCTCGCACCGTATTCAGAATAGGTCAGCGCCGCTTCGCGACCAATCCCGTCGCTGGCACCGGTAACCAGAATGATGCGGTTCTGTAGAAGGTTTTTTTGTGGCTGATAATGCACGGTGGCTCCTCAGGCGCATTGGGCGTGACTTGCACCTTTATTTATGACTTTTCGGCTTTATGCCCGAAACAGCGTCAGAATTCAATCAGTCTACAGGACAGAACGCTGGGAAATTAACAATTTGCAAAGATTTAAACCAGAAGCGGGGGATTCCTGAAGCCGCCTCGCAGAGGTAATGTCCAGAGCGAGACGCCTGCGCAGGGCTGTTGTACACTGGCGTGAAAGATTCGTGGTTAAATCAAGGTGGAACGCGTGGAATTACTTTTTCAGTATGGGTTGTTTTTGGCCAAAATCGCGACGGTGGTTATTGCTGTCGCGGTGATTGCCGTCCTGATTGTCAACCTGACGCAGCGTAAGCGTCAGCGTGGTGAGTTACGCATTACCCGCCTGAGCGAGCAGTATAAAGAGATGCAGGAGGAGATGTCTCTGGCGCTGCTTGACGATCATCAACAGAAGCTGTGGCTAAAAGCCCAGAAGAAAAAACATAAGCAGGACGCCAAAGCCGCGAAGGCGAAAGCTAAGCTCGCCACGCCACAGGCTGACGCAAAACCGCGCGTCTATGTGCTCGATTTTAAAGGTAGCATGGATGCGCATGAAGTCTCCTCTCTGCGTGAAGAAGTGACGGCGGTGCTGGCCGTGGCGACAGCCCAGGATCAGGTGGTGGTACGCCTTGAAAGCCCGGGCGGCGTAGTGCATGGGTATGGACTGGCGGCTTCGCAGTTACAACGTCTGCGGGATAAACAGATCCCGCTCACCGTCGCGGTAGATAAGGTCGCGGCGAGTGGCGGCTATATGATGGCGTGCGTGGCGGATAAAATCGTCGCGGCACCGTTCTCCATTATCGGCTCGATTGGGGTGGTCGCGCAGATCCCTAACTTCAATCGTTTCCTGAAAAATAAAGAGATCGACATCGAACTGCATACGGCGGGTCAGTACAAACGTACGCTGACGCTGCTCGGCGAAAATACCGAAGAGGGACGGCAGAAGTTCCGGGAAGATCTGAACGAAACCCACCATCTGTTCAAGGATTTCGTGCACCGCATGCGCCCAACGCTGGACATTGAGCAGGTGGCTACGGGCGAGCACTGGTACGGCACGCAGGCGCAGGAGAAAGGGCTGGTGGATGAAGTGGGTACCAGCGATGACCTCCTGCTCAACCTGATGGAAGGCCGTGAGCTGGTGGGGGTGCGCTTCACCCGACGTAAGCGCCTGCTCGACCGTTTTACCAATAGCGCGGCAGAAAGCGCGGATCGCCTGCTGCTACGCTGGTTGCAGCGCGGACAAAAGCCGCTGCTGTAAAGACAAACGCGAGGCAGATGCCTCGCGTTTTCGTTTTAATCGACCAGGTGGTACTTCTCTGAGAGGGTATGCGCCAGGTATTTAAACATGTTAAACACGGCGGTGCTTTTCGGGGTGGGTAGCCCTTGTTCATCAAGGAAGTATTCACCGCTGAACACCAGCACGCCATTACGTTGTTCCACGCCAGTCGCTTCAATTCCCGCCAGGGTGTCTTCATGGTCGCGAATGAGTTTGTTTGCTTCGATAAGCAGTGAAGCTCGGTCAATGGGTTGGGTCGTATTCTGCATATTCCACTCCTTAAACAGTGACAATAGTCTACGCCTGGGTCGCTTCGGGGGCAAATTTTCCCTGTTATCCGAGGGGATAAGAAACAGGGGCTGGCTGGCGGGATTTGCTTTTGCATGCTAATAAAGTTGCGTAACGAATTTTATCAGGTACAGTGTGCGCTTTCGTCATTCTGGCAACAGAATTGCTTGACATTCGACCGGGAATTCGTCACGAATGAACTTTGATGTGAGAAAAATACCCGAAAACTCAATGACCTGGATGTCGCCATTCTGACGTTCGGTAACACATAGGGGTTGATATCCCCTGACGATGTCGCAATATCAATGGCTCGTCGTCAGCGGAAGGGAAATCAACGTGCGGCGTATTCCTGGAAGAATTAAATTAGGTAAAGGTGAATATGGGTAAAGCTCTCGTCATCGTTGAGTCCCCGGCAAAAGCCAAAACGATCAATAAATATCTGGGCAATGACTACGTGGTTAAGTCCAGCGTTGGTCACATTCGCGATTTGCCGACCAGTGGCTCAGCCAGCAAAAAGAGCGCAGACTCTACCTCCACCAAAGGGGCTAAAAAGCCTAAAAAGGATGAACGTAGCGCGCTTGTCAACCGCATGGGTGTTAACCCATGGCACAACTGGGATGCACATTACGAAGTGCTGCCAGGCAAAGAAAAAGTCGTTAACGAGCTGAAACAGCTTGCTGAAAAAGCAGACCACATTTATCTCGCAACCGACCTTGACCGCGAAGGGGAGGCCATTGCATGGCACCTGCGGGAAGTGATCGGGGGTGATGACAAACGCTACAGCCGTGTAGTGTTCAACGAAATTACAAAGAATGCGATTCGTCAGGCGTTTGAAAAGCCGGGTGAACTGAATATCGACCGTGTTAACGCTCAGCAGGCGCGTCGCTTTATGGACCGCGTTGTAGGCTACATGGTCTCGCCGTTGCTGTGGAAAAAGGTCGCTCGCGGCCTGTCTGCGGGGCGTGTGCAGTCTGTGGCTGTTCGTCTTGTTGTTGAGCGTGAACGCGAGATCAAAGCGTTCGTCCCGGAAGAGTTCTGGGAAGTGGATGCGAATGTCACCACGCCGGGCGGCGATGCGCTGCCGTTGCAGGTGAGCCACCACAACGACAAACCGTTCCGTCCTGAAAATCGCGATCAAACCATGGCCGCCGTGGCGCTGCTGGAAAAAGCGCGTTATCAGGTTCTGGATCGTGAAGACAAACCGACCAGCAGCAAGCCTGGCGCACCGTTTATCACGTCAACTCTCCAGCAGGCGGCGAGTACGCGTCTGGGCTACGGCGTGAAGAAAACCATGATGATGGCCCAGCGTTTGTATGAAGCGGGTTACATCACCTACATGCGTACTGACTCCACCAACCTGAGCCAGGACGCTGTCAACATGGTGCGTGGCTATATCGAGGACAACTTCGGTAAGAAATACCTGCCGGACAGTCCTAATCAGTACGCCAGCAAAGAGAATTCTCAGGAAGCGCACGAAGCGATTCGTCCTTCTGACGTTTCCGTTCTGGCAGAATCGCTGAAAGATATGGAAGCGGACGCCCAGAAGCTGTATCAGCTGATCTGGCGCCAGTTCGTAGCCTGCCAGATGACGCCAGCGAAATACGACTCCACCACGCTGACCGTCGGCGCGGGTGATTTCCGCCTGAAAGCGCGCGGCCGCATTCTGCGCTTCGACGGCTGGACAAAAGTGATGCCTGCGCTGCGTAAAGGCGATGAAGACAGAACGCTGCCTTCAGTCAACAAAGGTGACGAGCTGTCGCTGGTTGATCTGGTCCCGGCTCAGCACTTCACCAAGCCACCTGCGCGCTTCAGCGAAGCATCGCTGGTGAAAGAGCTGGAAAAACGCGGCATCGGTCGCCCGTCCACCTATGCGTCAATTATTTCGACCATTCAGGATCGTGGATACGTTCGCGTCGAGAACCGTCGTTTCTATGCTGAAAAAATGGGTGAGATTGTCACCGACCGTCTGGAAGCGAACTTCCGCGAGTTGATGAACTATGACTTCACCGCGCAGATGGAAGACAGCCTCGATGAGGTTGCCAGCCATAAGGCAGAGTGGAAGAAAGTTCTCGACAGCTTCTTCAGCGATTTTACCAATCAGCTTGAGAAAGCCGAGAAAGATCCTGAAGAGGGCGGCATGCTGCCTAACCAGATGGTACTGACGAGCATCGACTGCCCAACCTGCGGCCGTAAAATGGGGATCCGTACCGCGACCACGGGCGTGTTCCTCGGTTGCTCTGGCTATGCGCTGTCGCCGAAAGAGCGTTGCAAAACCACCATCAACCTCGTGCCGGAGAACGAAGTTCTCAACGTGCTGGAAGGTGACGATGCGGAGACCAACGCACTGCGCGCCAAACGCCGCTGTAAGAAATGCGGCACGGCGATGGACAGCTACCTGATCGATCCAAAACGCAAACTGCACGTTTGTGGCAATAACCCGACCTGCGATGGTTATGAGATCGAAGAAGGTGAGTTCCGTATTAAGGGCTATGACGGTCCAATCGTTGAGTGTGAGAAATGTGGTTCCGAAATGCACCTGAAAATGGGACGCTTCGGTAAGTACATGGCATGCACCAACGACGACTGTAAAAACACGCGTAAGATCCTGCGTAACGGTGAAGTTGCGCCGCCGAAGGAAGACCCGGTTCCGCTTCCTGAGCTACCGTGCGAGAAGTCAGACGCGTATTTCGTGCTGCGTGACGGTGCTGCCGGGGTATTCCTGGCGGCCAACACCTTCCCGAAATCGCGCGAAACCCGTGCGCCGCTGGTAGAAGAGCTGTACCGCTTCCGCGACCGTCTGCCGGAGAAACTGCGTTACCTGGCCGATGCGCCACAGCAGGATCCGGAAGGCAACAAAACCGTGGTGCGCTTCAGCCGTAAAACGAAGCAGCAGTACGTGGCGGCAGAGAAAGAGGGCAAAGCGACCGGATGGTCAGCCTTCTTTGTCGACGGGAAATGGGTTGAAGGCAAGAAATAATCTTCCCTTACCGTAACTTACCTGTAAAAGGGCCGGACTTCCGGCCCTTTTTTATTACGTAGTTATTATTTTTTTTTCCGTACTATACAGCCTGGCTATAAATGATATAGTGGTTATAGTTAACCCGTTTCTTATTATCAAATCGTCTTAAGCGATTGACGCATGCGCTAAATCGGATGGTCTGGCATGAAATTACAGCAGCTTCGCTATATCGTTGAGGTCGTCAATCATAACCTCAATGTCTCTTCCACCGCAGAAGGTCTTTATACCTCTCAGCCCGGCATCAGTAAGCAGGTGCGTATGCTGGAGGATGAGTTAGGTATTCAGATATTTGCCCGCAGCGGTAAGCACCTGACTCAGGTCACCCCGGCAGGACAGGAAATCATACGCATCGCACGGGAAGTGCTCTCCAAAGTCGACGCCATTAAATCCGTCGCCGGGGAACATACCTGGCCGGATAAAGGCTCTCTGTATATTGCCACCACGCATACACAGGCGCGTTATGCGCTTCCCGGGGTGATCAAAGGCTTCATAGAACGCTATCCCCGCGTTTCCCTGCATATGCATCAGGGATCACCGACGCAAATCGCAGAGGCCGTGTCTAAAGGCAATGCAGACTTCGCTATCGCGACGGAAGCGCTCCATCTGTACGATGATCTGGTCATGCTCCCGTGCTACCACTGGAACCGCTCTATTGTCGTGACCCCGGATCACCCGCTGGCGGGGAAGGGCGAAGTGACAATCGAAGAACTGGCGCAATACCCGCTGGTGACCTATACGTTCGGCTTTACGGGCCGGTCTGAACTGGACACCGCGTTTAACCGCGCCGGATTAACGCCACGGATTGTCTTTACGGCGACGGATGCGGACGTCATAAAAACGTATGTACGTCTGGGCCTGGGCGTTGGGGTTATTGCCAGCATGGCGGTGGATCCTGTCTCAGACCCGGATCTGGTGCGTCTGGATGCGCATGATATTTTCAGTCACAGCACCACCAAGATAGGTTTTCGTCGCAGCACGTTCCTGCGCAGCTATATGTATGATTTTATTCAACGCTTTGCGCCACATTTAACGCGCGATGTGGTGGATACAGCTGTGGCGTTACGCTCCAATGAAGACATCGAAGAGATGTTTAAAGACATTAAACTTCCCGCCAAATAATCACTCCCGGTATCTTTCTCTTGCGGAAAGATACCGTCATTCCGCTTTAAATCTGAATTAGAATTATCATCATCTACGCCCACTGTCATATATCGTCATAACCCATTTGATGACTATGGTTTTACTGTCGCAAATTTGCGACAAAAGTAGAAACTAATTTACAGCTGTGCAAATTATTCTTTTCAATTATTTATTTCGGGTCAAAAGATTGAATTTTCCCGGGCTCGGATACGTAAATTCACTGGCTTTTCGGCTAAAGTTTCTTTAGGATTTATCTCATCAGATGATTACTTGTGCCAATTGTTTGGTCTCTAAATGATAAGCGATATCGATTGTATGAGGTTAGCAATGCCGTCAGGAAGTGAAGAACCGCAAAGGGATCCCGCGCTTAAGCGTAAAGCCTGGCTGGCGGTCTTTCTTGGCTCTGCCCTGTTCTGGGTGGTGGTTGCTCTTCTTGTCTGGAATTACTGGGGTTGATTATGGTCATGACGGTGCGTACAGAAGCGAGAAAAGAGATGTGTCAGCTTCGTGACAATGCTCACAAAGCCCGTAAGGCGCCAGCAACCAGCGTGCCAGCTTCCTGGAAACTGACGCCGCAGCAGCAGGCCTTTATTGATGTGTTCGCGGAAGACGAACCCAAAAAACAATAATTTTGATTTTTGCGTAATGATGCAAATAGTCTGAACATAGACTGTGCACTTTTGTACTCCTTAATAAATACACATCAGCAATATAGAACGAGGGCAGACCTCGCAACCTTAAATAATTAAAGACTGGTGTCCCTATGATGAATAACATGACAACCGTAAAATACTGGTCATGGCTCGGCGTATTCTCAGCGTCGATCCTCTTCTGGTGTCAGCTCCTCTGGCTGGCCCTGCACTAAATCGTAAAACCTCGCCACGGCGGGGTTTTTTGTTTTATCCCTCGCGTTGGACCATTCCTAAATTTATCAATTTGGGTTGTTATCAAAACGTTACGACATCTTTGTGTTATCTTTAATTACAGCCCTGATGATTGTCAGGACATCCCTGTTTTTAAGGAGGAGCTTATGTCGTTAACCCTACGCGAAGCCAGTAAGGACACATTACAGGCGGAAAATAAAACCTGGCGCTACTACAGCTTACCGCTGGCTGCCAGAACGCTTGGGGACATTTCGCGGTTACCCAAGTCGTTGAAAGTCTTACTGGAAAACCTCTTGCGCTGGCAGGATGGCGACTCGGTTACCGAGGAGGATATCCAGGCTCTGGCAGGGTGGCTGAAAAATGCTCATGCAGACAGAGAAATTGCCTATCGCCCGGCCAGAGTGCTGATGCAGGATTTCACCGGCGTGCCAGCGGTGGTGGATTTGGCAGCTATGCGTGAAGCCGTTAAGCGTCTCGGGGGCGATACAGCTAAGGTTAACCCCTTGTCCCCGGTAGACCTCGTCATTGACCACTCCGTCACCGTCGATCACTTTGGTGACGACGATGCTTTCGGCGAAAACGTCCGTCTGGAGATGGAACGTAACCATGAACGCTACGTATTTCTGAAATGGGGTCAGCAGGCTTTCAGCCGCTTCAGCGTTGTTCCACCGGGCACTGGCATTTGTCACCAGGTCAACCTGGAATATCTTGGCAAAGCCGTCTGGAGTGAATTGCAGGATAAAGAGTGGGTGGCTTACCCTGATACGCTGGTGGGCACCGATTCACACACCACCATGATTAACGGCCTTGGCGTTCTGGGCTGGGGCGTCGGTGGTATTGAAGCGGAAGCGGCCATGCTCGGCCAGCCGGTATCAATGCTCATTCCCGATGTGGTGGGCTTTAAGCTGACCGGTAAATTGTCCGAAGGCATTACCGCCACGGATCTGGTTCTGACGGTCACCCAGATGCTGCGTAAGCATGGCGTGGTGGGCAAATTCGTTGAATTTTATGGCGATGGTCTGGATTCACTGCCGCTGGCGGACCGGGCCACCATCGCCAACATGGCTCCGGAATATGGCGCGACCTGCGGCTTTTTCCCGATTGATAGCGTTACGCTGGAGTATATGCGCCTCAGCGGTCGCAGCGAGGAGCAGGTGGCTCTCGTTGAGGCTTATACCAAAGCGCAGGGCATGTGGCGTAACCCGGGTGACGAGCCGGTATTTACCAGTACGCTGGAGCTGGATATGGGCACAGTTGAGGCAAGCCTCGCAGGGCCAAAACGTCCGCAGGACCGCGTCGCCCTGAGCAACGTTCCGAAAGCCTTTGCCGCCAGCAATGAGCTGGAAGTTAACGCCGCACAAAAAGATCACCGTCCGGTGGACTATGTTCTGAACGGGCATCAGTATCAGCTCCCTGACGGCGCCGTGGTGATCGCCGCTATCACTTCCTGTACCAACACGTCCAACCCGAGTGTGTTAATGGCTGCCGGGCTGCTGGCAAAAAAAGCGGTAGAGCTGGGGCTCAAGCCACAGCCTTGGGTTAAAGCCTCCCTGGCGCCTGGTTCGAAAGTGGTATCCGATTACCTGGCACAGGCCAGACTCACGCCTT
This sequence comes from Enterobacter cloacae complex sp. GYL001, assembly GCF_049237125.1. Lineage (NCBI taxonomy): Bacteria > Pseudomonadati > Pseudomonadota > Gammaproteobacteria > Enterobacterales > Enterobacteriaceae > Enterobacter > Enterobacter cloacae complex sp. GYL001. The sequence goes on from NZ_JBMKGW010000005.1 coordinate 15,610, forward strand.
ACCTCGACGAGCTGGGCTTTAACCTGGTGGGCTACGGCTGTACGACCTGCATCGGTAACTCTGGTCCACTGCCTGAACCTATTGAAATGGCGATCAAGCAGGGGGATTTGACCGTTGGCGCGGTACTTTCCGGTAACCGAAACTTTGAAGGGCGTATTCATCCGCTAGTGAAAACCAACTGGCTGGCCTCGCCGCCGCTGGTTGTAGCCTATGCGCTGGCCGGAAACATGAACATTAACCTGGCGACCGATCCGATTGGTCACGATCGCAAAAATGAACCGGTCTATCTGAAAGACATCTGGCCATCATCGCGCGAAATTGCGCGCGCGGTAGAGAAAGTTTCCACCGAGATGTTCCGCAAAGAGTATGCGGAAGTGTTCGAAGGCACAGCGGAATGGAAAGCGATCGACGTGGTGGGTTCCGATACCTATGACTGGCAGGATGATTCCACCTATATTCGCCTGTCGCCATTCTTCGACGAAATGCTGGCGGAGCCTGCACCGCTGAAAGATATTCACGGCGCGCGCATTCTGGCGATGCTGGGCGATTCCGTCACCACCGACCATATCTCCCCTGCGGGTAGCATCAAGGCGGACAGTCCGGCAGGTCGGTATCTGCAAAGTCGTGGCGTGGAACGTCGCGATTTCAACTCCTACGGTTCGCGCCGCGGTAACCACGAAGTGATGATGCGCGGGACCTTTGCCAACATCCGCATTCGCAATGAAATGGTCCCAGGCGTGGAAGGGGGTATGACGCGCCACCTGCCGGATACAGAGGTCATTTCAATTTATGACACAGCCATGAAGTATCAGCAGCAGGGTACGCCGCTGGCCGTTATTGCCGGTAAAGAGTACGGCTCCGGTTCCAGTCGCGACTGGGCGGCAAAAGGTCCGCGTCTGCTCGGGGTTCGCGTGGTGATTGCCGAATCCTTTGAACGTATCCACCGCTCAAACCTGATCGGGATGGGGATCCTGCCGCTGGAGTTCCCGCAGGGCGTAACGCGTAAAACGCTGGGTTTGACCGGGGAAGAGCAGATTGATGTCAGCGGTCTGCAAAATCTGCAACCGGGTAAAACCGTTCCGGTGAAGTTAACGCGCGCAGATGGAACGACAGAAGTGCTGGATTGCCGGTGTCGTATTGATACGGCAACAGAGCTGACCTATTATCAGAACGACGGCATTTTACATTATGTGATTCGTAAGATGTTGGACTGATAAAACTCGCCCGGCACATGTGCCGGGCGTTTTGCGTTTACTCGCTCAGCAGATGCCCCATTTTGGCAGCTTTGGTATCGAGGTAGTGCGCGTTTTTCGGGTTGCGGCCGACAATCAGCGGTACGCGTTCCACAATATTGATGCCCGCTTCAGTGAGGATTTCCACCTTTTTCGGGTTATTGGTCAACAGACGCACTTCGTCCACGCCCAGCAGCTTGAACATATCCGCGCACAGGGTGAAATCGCGCTCGTCAGCAGCAAAGCCGAGCTGATGGTTCGCTTCGACGGTATCGTAGCCCTGATCCTGCAACGCGTAGGCGCGGATTTTATTCAGCAGTCCAATATTGCGACCTTCCTGACGGTGATACAGCAGAACGCCACGTCCTTCCTCTGCGATATGAGAAAGGGCGGCTTCAAGCTGAAAACCGCAGTCGCACCGCAGACTGAACAGCGCGTCACCGGTCAGACATTCTGAATGAACGCGGGACAGCACCGGCGTTTGCCCCGAAATGTCGCCGAACACCAGGGCGACGTGATCTTGCCCGGTTGCCAGTTCTTCAAAACCCACCATCAGGAAATCGCCCCATGGGGTTGGCAGTTTGGCTTCTGCCACACGTTTAAGCTGCATGTGATTCTCCAGACCAGGCTGACACGTTTCGTGCCTTTGCCCCATTATGCTTTCTGTATCGGACTATTTTGCCACAAGCCCGGCAACTTCACCTAATCACCACCACGCTTTACAAACGTTAAACGCACAATCCGACATATCCACCAGAATGATGAAATTCAGTTATGATTGTGGTGCTTAGTGAAAAAGGAGAGGACATGCTTTCAATTGCCAGACGAACGGCCGCAGGAGCTGCCGTATTGCTCGTTATACCCCTGGTCGTTTGGTTCTCCGGCTGGATGTGGCAGCCCGGACAAAACGAGACGTGGCTGAAAGCCTTATACTGGATAACCGAGACGGTCACCCAGCCGTGGGGGATTATTACGCACGTGCTGCTCTGTGGCTGGTTCCTGTGGTGCCTGCGCTTTCGCCTTCGCGCGGCGCTGGTACTGTTCGCTATTCTCGGCGGCGCCATACTTATCGGGCAAGGGGTGAAGTCGTGGGTCAAGGATCGTGTGCAGGAACCCCGTCCTTTCGTCGTCTGGCTGGAAAAAACGCATCATGTTCCGGTGGATGAGTTCTACAATTTAAAGCGTAAAGATCGCGGTGCGTTGGTAAAGGAGCAGCTTGCAGAACAGCAGGATATCCCGACCTTTTTACGCAAACACTGGCAAAAAGAGACCGGCTTTGCGTTTCCTTCCGGGCATACGATGTTTGCTGCCAGCTGGGCGCTACTTGGCGTGGGACTGCTGTGGCCGCGTCGGCGTACCCTCACGATTGCGATTTTGCTGGTCTGGGCGACAGGCGTAATGGGCAGCCGGATGCTGCTGGGGATGCACTGGCCGCGTGATTTGGTGGTGGCAACGCTGATCTCGTGGGTACTGGTGACGCTGGCGACCTGGCTTGCACAACGTTTTTGTGGACCATTGACGCCGCCGCCGGAAGAGAAGGAAGAAATAGCCGAAAGGGAGTCTGGCGGAACCTGAAGGTTGATATTCCGCATTTTGACCATAAATCCATGTAGGGCGCGTTACTTTTTCCATTTCGCGCCCGCCACTAAAATGGTAGCTTATAAGGCTGATTGCAGTGAGTTGAACACGCTTTATACGCTCGAACCACATAACGGGAAGTCATGTGAAATATTTACTCATTTTCTTACTGGTGTTGGCGATTTTTGTCATTTCAGTCACATTGGGCGCGCAAAACGATCAACAGGTAAGTTTTAACTATCTGCTGGCGCAGGGCGAGTACCGGGTGTCGAGCCTGCTGGCGGTGTTATTCGCGGCGGGTTTTGTCATCGGCTGGCTTGTATGCGGCCTGTTCTGGCTTAAGGTTCGTGTTTCTCTTGTTCGCGCTGAACGTAAAATTAAACGACTTGAACATCAACTTACGCCTGCGTCTGACATTCCGGCGAGCTCTGGTGTGCCGGTAGTCAAGGAATAATCGAATATGCTGGAGTTGTTGTTTCTGCTTTTGCCTGTCGCCGCAGCCTATGGCTGGTATATGGGCCGCAGAAGCGCGCAACAAACAAAACAGGATGAAGCAAACCGACTCTCCCGTGACTACGTAGCGGGGGTGAACTTCCTGCTGAGCAATCAGCAGGACAAAGCGGTGGATCTGTTCCTCGACATGCTTAAAGAGGATACCGGCACCGTTGAGGCGCATCTCACCCTGGGAAACCTGTTCCGCTCGCGCGGAGAGGTTGACCGTGCCATTCGTATCCACCAGACCCTGATGGAAAGCGCTTCGTTGACCTATGAGCAACGGTTGCTGGCCGTGCAGCAACTTGGGCGGGATTACATGGCTGCGGGGCTTTACGATCGCGCCGAGGATATGTTCTCTCAGTTGGTGGATGAGACGGACTTCCGTATCGGTGCGCTTCAGCAGCTTCTGCAAATCTATCAGGCCACCAGCGACTGGCAAAAAGCGATTGATACCGCCGAACGGCTGGTCAAACTCGGTAAAGACAAACAACGCGTCGAAATTGCCCACTTCTATTGCGAGCTGGCTCTCCAGCAGATGGGTAGCGATGACATGGATAAAGCCATGGCATTGTTAAAGAAAGGCGCTGCGGCCGATCGCAACAGCGCGCGCATCTCGATCATGATGGGGCGGGTCTTTATGGCTAACGGTGATTACGCCAGAGCCGTGGAGAGCCTGCTTCGCGTTATCGATCAGGACAAAGAGCTGGTCAGCGAAACGCTGGAAATGCTGCAAACCTGCTATCAGCAGTTAGGTAAGCAGGACGAGTGGGTTGCGTTTCTGCGTCGCTGCGTTGAAGAAAACACCGGTGCCACAGCCGAACTGATGCTGTCAGATGTCGTCGAAGAGCACGAAGGGAGTGATACCGCCCAGGTATACATTACCCGTCAGTTGCAGCGTCATCCTACCATGCGGGTATTCCATAAGCTGATGGATTACCACCTTAATGACGCAGAAGAAGGGCGCGCTAAAGAGAGCCTGATGGTGCTGCGAGACATGGTGGGTGAACAGGTGCGGAGCAAACCGCGCTATCGCTGCCAGAAATGCGGTTTCACCGCCTATTCGCTTTACTGGCATTGCCCTTCCTGCCGGGCGTGGTCCACCATTAAGCCAATCCGAGGTCTGGACGGGCAGTGATTTTTTAAAACGCCTCATTTTAGTTACAACATACTAATGGTTGTAGTAATTTCATCAGCACCGAGCGGTCTGGGGTTCGGCAGGAAAAGCATTCGATTCTGTTCATTTACCCCGAGGGCAGGTAGAATGCACGCCGTTTATCTGTTCCGCGCCGCTGCGCGCCCATAGACAAAAAGGGCTGGTCATGACGTCTGTTACATCCTCCACTTCCCGCGTAGTTACCGATTCTCCCGTAGTTGTCGCTCTGGATTACAATAACCGTGACGCCGCACTGGCCTTTGTTGATGGCATTGATCCCCGCGATTGCCGTCTGAAAGTAGGCAAAGAGATGTTTACGCTGTTCGGCCCGTCAATCGTCCGCGATCTGCACCAGCGTGGCTTCGACGTTTTCCTCGACCTGAAATTCCATGATATTCCAAATACCACTGCGCACGCCGTAGCTGCGGCGGCTGAACTGGGCGTGTGGATGGTTAACGTTCATGCATCCGGCGGGGCACGCATGATGACGGCTGCGCGCGAAGCGCTGGTGCCGTTTGGCAATGACGCTCCGCTTCTGATCGCCGTCACCGTGCTGACCAGTATGGATGAATCCGACCTGCGCGACCTGGGTGTGACGTTGTCACCTGCCGAACACGCGGAGCGTCTGGCGCGCCTCACGCAACAGTGTGGTCTCGATGGCGTGGTCTGTTCGGCTCAGGAGGCGGTTCGCTTCAAATCTGTGCTAGGCCGCGACTTTAAACTGGTAACGCCAGGTATCCGTCCGGCAGGCAGCGAGTCTGGGGATCAGCGACGCATCATGACGCCAGAGCAGGCGCTGAGCGCGGGTGTAGACTATATGGTGATTGGTCGCCCGGTGACGCAATCCGCTCATCCGGCAGAGACCCTGAAAGCGATTAATGCATCACTGAAAAAGGGGGCATAATGCGTGACGCCAACAGTCGTCTGGTCTATTCAACGGATACCGGGCGCATTGAAGAGCCAAAAGAGAAAGCTGAACGTCCAAAAGGCGATGGTATCGTGCGAATTCAGCGCCAGACCAGCGGCAGGAAAGGTAAAGGGGTTTGCCTTGTCACTGGCATTGATCTGGATGATGCAGACCTGGTAAAGCTCGCCGCTGAACTTAAAAAGAAGTGCGGATGCGGTGGGGCAGTAAAAGACGGCATTATTGAGATTCAGGGTGATAAACGGGATTTAATTAAAACGCTGCTGGAAGCCAAAGGAATGAAAGTTAAACTGGCGGGCGGCTAAAATAAATGAGCCACGGACATTGCCGTGGCTCTTTTTTTAACGTGCGTAAGTCAGACCTGAAAATACAAAATATATTATTATACCGGTGAGAGCCGTTATGGTGATTATTTGCCCACCTGGTGACCGATAACACCACCTACGGCAGCACCACCTAATGTACCCAGCGTACTACCATCCGTTAATACTGCACCACCAAGCGCACCAGCACCGGCACCAATCGCGGTGTTACGGTCACGTTTAGACCAGTTAGAGCAAGCGCTCAGGGACATTGCTACAGTGATTGCCAGAACAGCGGCGGCTAATTTTTTGCTGGTAAAGGTCATAATACTTTCTCCTGAATTATCGATTCACGGAAAGGAATGCACTTTAAGTATAGACAATATCCATACTTAAATTCTGTTCCCGTGAAAGCTGGTCGCGCAGGCGTTTCATCATCACGCAGGTGATAGTCACTTCCTGTTATATCGCTAATATTAATTTTACGTGTTTAGAACGGTTTCAACAGGTAAAAACTCTTAAAGGCAGGGTCGGAATACTCTCAGAGAAAGGTTTAAGTGCGCCCATTATTCGGGCGCAGCAGGATAATCAGGCCGTTTTTTTCACAATATCGACAGTCAGGCCGTCTTGTTCTAATTGCTGGCGATATTCATCGCGCAAACGCTCATCCGTAATCACACGGCTGAAGCGTGAAGCCGGACCCATCGTATAAGGGTGTACGGCGCCAAACTTAGAGCTGTCGGTCAGCACAATCGCTTCACACTCTTTGGCGAGTACGGCGTTAACCACGTCTGAACGCATCATGTCGCGACCAGTAAAGCCGGTGTCGGGCTGCCAGCCGTCAATACCAATGAATGCCTTACTGAAGTGAACCTGCTGAACATATTGACGCGTTAATGGCCCCACCATGCTTTCGCTTTTCTTCTGGTAAATGCCGCCCAGCAGTATCACCTCGCACTGAGTTTCCTTCAACAGATGGGCGATATAGCTGCTTACGGTGATGATGGTAACGTCTTTTTGATCGGCGAGCGTGCGCGCCAGAAGAGCGTTACTGCTGCCATTTTCAATAAAGACGGTCTCACCGTTATTCACTAAGGATGCAGCAAACTCCGCCAGCTCCCGCTTGAGCGCATAATTGTTCATCATGCGGGTTTCGACGTCGTCGCTGTCCAGTGGAACGGCATATCCGTGCGCACGCCGCAGGTAGCTCTGTTTTTCCAGCAGATTCAGATCCTGACGAATGGTGACTTCAGAAACGCCGGTGGCTTTAGCGAGATCGACCACGCTTACGCGTCCCTGATCGATCACCATCTGCAAAATGATTTGTTGTCGGGAATTCATAGCATCCATTTAAAAGGCAAGGGCGGAAACGACGTGGCTACACTTCCCACGGGGCTTTAGGTTGAGTGGATTCTGGAGCGTTATCAGCGCCGTTCTCAGCCAGCAGTTCAGACTTGAGGATTTCAAGGTTACGGATAGCAGAGTGATAATCGCCTGCGACAAGAATATCCAGCACAGTATCAATACGCTGTGCCACGGCTGTTGCATCAATGTTAGACATAAGCTCACCCTGAAGCGAAAAGTTAATATTATCAATGATGCAGAAAATTGATTCAAAAGAGAAGGTAAAAAATGCAATAACCAAAGTTCATAAATGAAAGTGATAAATTTGGCCCCCGTATGCTGCGGGTTGTAGGGGTGGATTAGTCTAAAACTGCGCGCAACGCGCTTTTTTATAAGAGGAATTCGACTATGACAGTTATCAACCAGACAACCTGCACATTGTTTACTGATGCTGAACGATTCACTCAACTGGCGGCTTATTATGAGGCCGAACGGCGTACGGTGTGGATGATGTTACGTGCCACGCCACGGCCTTGCTTCAATCATGCGCTGATCGAGGAGATCATGAATCTCTCCTGGCTGGTTCGACAGTCCGGATTTGTCGTTGATTTTTGGGTCACCGGATCGCTGGTCCCCGACATCTACAATACCGGCGGTGATTTACAGTTCTTCGTTGAGTGCATCAAAAACAACCGACGCGAAGCGTTACGCGCCTATGCCCGGGCTTGTGTGGACTGCGTTCATGCCGCCTCGCGAGGGTTTGATACCGGTGCTGTCACGCTGGCTATGGTGGAAGGAAGCGCGTTAGGGGGCGGGTTTGAAGCCGCGCTGGCGCATCATTTCATTCTGGCCCAGCGCGATGCCCGATTAGGCTTTCCGGAAATCGCGTTCAATCTGTTCCCGGGCATGGGCGGCTATTCACTGGTGGCGCGTCGCGCCGGCATGAAAATGGCGGAGGCGCTGATCTACAAAGGTGAGACGCATACGGCGGAATGGTATGAGCAGTATGGTCTTGTGGATCTCTTATTCGAGCCGTTACAGAGCTATGTTTCGGTGCGGACGTTTATCGACACGCTACAGCCGAAGCTCAACGGCGTAAGGGCCATGCTGCGTGCGCGTACGCGCGTGCTGCCACTTCCGCGAAGCGAGCTGATGGACATTACTGAGGATTGGGTTGATGCCGCCTTCTGCCTTGAACCGAAGGATATCGCCTACATGGAGCGGCTGGTTATGCTGCAAAATCGCCATCAGGCGACGGGCTTACGCAAAGCCAGCTAACGGACATTTCTGGCCTGATAGCGCTTTAGCCATCGCTCGAATGCGGCAGCGGGCATGGGCTTAGCAAAAAGATAACCCTGCCGTTCGTTGACGCCATTCTTCGTCAGAAAGGCGTCTTCTTTTGCACTTTCCACCCCTTCAGCAATGACCTGCAAATTTAACGCCTGCGCCACGGCGACTATCGCACGCACCAGCGACTGTGAAATGGACTGCTTATGGATGTCCCGCACGAAAGCCTGGTCAAGCTTAATGGCATCGATAGGGAAGCGCGCCAGCTGCGACAGGGAAGAGTACCCCGTACCAAAGTCATCCAGGTGAATTTGCGCTCCCAGGCGGCTAAACTGCTGGATCACTGACAGGGCCAGCTCTTCATTTTCAATGAGACAGCTTTCGGTCAATTCCACGTCAATCGGGCAGTATTCAAAACTCAGGTCTTTCAGCGCCTGCTTCAGGTCGCTGAAGATGGTCTGGTCCGCCAGCTGACGGGCGGAGACGTTGACCGCGACGCGAAGGTTGATCCCCTTGTCGCGCCATTTTGCCACCTGGCGCACCACATCAAGCATAACCCAGCGGCCCAGGGGCACAATCAGCCCTGACTCCTCAGCATAGGAGATAAACTCCATCGGCGGGATCAGGCCACGCTCTGGCGACTGCCAGCGCACCAGCGCCTCCAGACTTCTGACTTCGCCGCGCCAGGTTATTTTGGGCTGGTAGTGGATTAACAGCTGATCGTTATCCAGCGCTTTACGCAGGTTGGTATCCAGCCACAGGTATTCAAATACGCGCTGGTTCATCTCTGGCGAGAAGACGCAGAATTTGCCCCGGCCATTTTCTTTGGCGGTGTACATGGCGGTGTCGGCATTACGAATGACGCTTTCGCGATCGTTACCGTGCTGGGGCGCAAGCGCGATGCCCAGCGAGCAGCCGGTGTAAACCTCTATCAGCCCGATGCGGAAAGGCTGACGAAGTCGGGTCAGTATGCGCGATGCCATGGCTTCCAGCGCGCCCTGCGAGGTATCGGTGGCCAGCACGATAAACTCATCCCCACCCAGGCGCGCCAGGGTTTGTCCTTCGTCCAGGCAGCTCAGGATCGCCAGCGCAACGGCCTGTAGCAGCTGGTCGCCAAACATATGCCCATAGGCATCGTTCACTTTTTTAAAGTTATCCAGATCGAGATAAACCACGCCTACCTGGGTGTCAGCCCGAGCGGTGATGGCATCAGAGATCAGCTCATGGATGGCGTTTCGGTTAGGCAAACCGGTAATCGTATCCGTATTGGCGAGTACGCGCAGGCGCTCCTGGGCCCGACGCTCTTCGGTTATGTCGGTACCTGAACAGATGAGGAAAATTTCATTTTTCCCGCTGCCGCTGTGAACAAATTTATTTCTGAAGAGAAACAGGCGCTGCCCTTTGCGGGTCTTGATCCAGCGTTCAACTTCGTACGAGCTGCCGTTACGAAAAAAACCGGTGATGTTGCGTTTGGAGGCCGCGGCTTCGCTACGGCTCATAAACAGTTTGAACACGTTTTGCCCGATAACTTCCTGTTCCTTCAGGCCCGTATATTCTTCACTTAAACGGTTGAAGCGCTGAATATTCCCGTTCTGGTCGAGGATCACAATCACGGAGTTAGCCTCGGAAACCACCTGTTCAGCGAAGGAGAGCCCCTGCGCCAGGTCGCGCGCCACGGAAGGGGTATCGTTCCAGGCTGATGCCGTTCCTGCCCACTCATTTTTGTTAATTTTACGGCCGACAAGATGAACGGGAACGTCCACACCGTACAAGGGCAGGGTCATGGCAATGCTGGAGGTTATCACGGTGAGCTGGCGGATCAGCGCGGCCTGCTCATCATCCAGCGCCACCACCTGAATGATGTCAGCGCTTTCACTGGCAGCAAGATGCAGAGCATTGCTGTCTGCTGTCAGTCGCCACCAGGGGCTATGCGTACCCATGTAACGAAACAGCAAATTCTGCTCCAGATCGTCCATCACGTTTTCTCCCGCGGCTGCTGAGTAGCGCACAAATTATTCATTTGCAGTCGACAATGACGGCTCTCTTTTACTGTAGATAATTCTGGCGAAATGTGGCGATGGGAAACAGAAAAGTGTGAGAAAAAACGATGATTTTGCGGGAGATAATTCAGGTGAGAACTCCCGGCCACCCCTTAACGGAACGGCCGGAAGTTTACGCGGTTATCAGGCGGCAGGGCGCGCGATAATACTGCGGGTTTCCATGCGCACTTCAGCGATGGTGACATCAATCACGTCAGTGACCTTGTAAACCGTTTCGCCTTTAATTTGCACGGTCCCGTTTTCCTGGCTACAAACCAGTTCGTCGCGAACGGCATGCAGGAACGGGGCAGGAATAAAGGCAACGGCGCCATTATCCACCAGACGAACGCGCATACCGCCGCGGCTGATGTCAATGATTTCAGCCGGGAAACGGGTGTCAGTCCCTGCCTTATCATTCAGGAAGCGCGCGTATAACCAGTCGCCGACATCACGCTCCGCCATACGGTTGAGACGGCGACGTTCTGCCATCTGCAACGTCGTATCATCCTGTGGGCGGGCAACAGATTCCCCTTTGATGATCGCTTTCAGCAGACGATGGTTAACCATATCGCCGTACTTACGGATCGGGGAGGTCCAGGTCGCGTAAGCCTCAAGACCAAGGCCGAAGTGCGGGCCTGGCTCGGTGCTGATTTCCGCAAAGGACTGGAAGCGGCGAATACGGCTGTCAAGGAACCCTGACGGCTGTGCGTCCAGCTCGCGGCGCAGTTTGCAGAAACCTTGCAGGGTCAGCACTTCCTCAGGATCGACGTGTACGTCATGGGTTTTCAGCAGGGCAGCCAGCGCTTCGGTGTTCGCTGGATCAAACCCGGTGTGCACGTTGTAAATGCCAAAGCCTAATTTGTCGCGCAGCACGCGGGCGGCACAAATGTTGGCGGATATCATCGCTTCTTCAACGATGCGGTTGGCAATACGGCGCGGCTCAGCGACAATATTCAGCACTTCACCTTTTTCACCCAGCACAAAACGGTAGTCCGGACGATCTTTGAAGACCAGCGCGTGAGTTTGACGCCATTCGCTGCGGCTCAGGCAGACGCGGTGCAGCAGACGAATTTGTGCGGCAATGTTGTCGGACTCAGGTTTCCAGCTACCCGTGTTCTCCAGCCAGTCGGACACGTCGTCATAGGCCAGCTTGGCTTTGGATTCGATGGTGGCGGCGAAGAATTCAATATCTTCTTCAATGGTACCGTCAGCCGCAATGGTCATCCGACAGGCCAGCACCGGACGCACTTCATGCGCACGCAGCGAGCAAAGATCGTCGGAGAGTTCACGCGGCAGCATCGGAATGTTAAAGCCCGGCAGGTAGTTGGTGAACGAACGCACTTTGGCCATCTCGTCCAGCTTGCTGCCTTCGACAATCCATGCGGTAGGGTCGGCAATGGCGACGGTCAGATGCAGTTTGCCATCGGCTGTCTCTTCGGCATACAGCGCATCGTCCATATCCTCGGTGCTGGCGCTGTCAATGGTGACAAAGTCCAGCGCCGTCAGATCGCGACGTTCCAGACCTTCGTCCTGCATTTCAGTCGCCACGCCCTCAGGCGCTTCTTTTTCGAGATTGTGGCGCGCTAGCGTCACCCACCATGGGACGAAATGGTCGTCGCCGAAGGTAATGTATTGGGTAAGCTCGGCGTAGAAACCGCGATCGCCTTTTAAAGGATGGCGGCGCATCTCGGCCACCGCCCAGTCGCCCTCAACAAAATCATGCTCAACGCCACGCGCGGCGCGGCACGGAATAGCATCTTTCAGGAGAGGATGATCCGGCACGACAGAAAGACGATCGTCTTTTTTATGCACTTTCCCGACAAAGCGGGTCAGGAAAGGTTCGATCAGTGCTTCCGGCTCGGCAGACTCTCGTTCCTTTTCGGTATGAATAACGGCCGAAATGCGGTCGCCATGCATCACTTTCTTCATCTGAGGAGGCGGAATGAAGTAGCTCTTCTGCCCGTCAACTTCAAGAAAGCCAAAGCCCTTTTCCGTGGCTTTTACGACCCCTTCTGCACGCGGCGTCTGGGAATGCAGTTGCTGTTTAAGCTGCGCTAGCAGCGGGTTGTCCTGAAACATAATGTTCTATTTTCGTAGCCATTGAGCGGCTGACAGTTTTACGCGAATCTCACTGCTACAGCAAGCGCTCTTTAGGTAAAGAGTATGGTTATTCCTCTTTGCCGAGCGCCACGCGCAGACGGTCCAGCCAGCCATAAAATGCATCTCGGGTAAGCAGGTTGATGGCCTTCTCTGGCGAGAGACCTGACCCGGTCAGGGGCGTTAACTGGGCGGCGCTAAAGCGATCCGGAGAGGCGACAAGCAGCGCACGAGCGGCTGAGAGCATCGAAGACGCGGGGCCTTCACTTCGCGGATGGTTAAGCAGAATTTCGCCCGTCAGATCAAGCAGCATCGGCTCATGACACAGCACAGGAGTAAGCGCTTCAAGCGCCGGTTCCGCCTGCCAGCGTGAGAGCGCCTCAAGCTGAAGCGCACTGGCATATTTTAGCTCAACCGCGGGTAGCGTGGCGGTCCATCTGCTGAAGCTGACCGGCAGCGTATGGGGCTGAATGTGATGCCCGGGCAGCCAGCGTACCGGATGGCCAAGCAATGCCTGAAATACCGCGACCACTCGCGCCTGAAAACCGACAAAGCCGATGATCTGGTTGATAAGCACAATGTCATACGTTGTGAGTCCAACCTCATCAAGCTGGTTTTGGGCTTTATCATCGATGACATCGGGTGAGCTGGCTAACTGGCGGGCATACTGGGTAATTTCTGCAAGGCGTCGATTGCTTTCCCGGGAGGAGTCCGGCCCCGGAAGAGGGGCGAGCAGAGCAGCGTAGTGGTTACAGAGCCGCTGAACGCCACAGGCCTGGGCAACCGTTAATGCCGTGCTCAGCCTGTCGTAGGCGCTGAGCGTATGCAGACGGTTCACGGGAGTATCAAGTGGGAACAAAAGATGACAGAGGGTTCGGGCAGGCGTAAGCCAACCAGCACAGCTTGCGAGAATGTCATCGGGCAGGGCTAGATCGAGCAAAAAACGGTCGTCGACGTTAGCGGCTTCGGGCACCAGCGGCAGAACGTCCGTCTGCGAATGATTCGACTGGGTTTCATGATACCAGTGGCCTTTGCCGGAAAAACGGCGTTGTTCCATGGGCGTTCCTTGATCTCAAAATGGCGATCAATATCCTGGCGTAAGGCGGATGAGGGGAAAAATATTGTTAGGTGATAACAAATAGCTGAACGGAATAACGAGGGGCGGGGCGGGAGGAAACTCTCTTCCCTGGCGGGAAGAGAGTGACAAGCTTATTTGATTTCCAGCTCGTTCATTGCAGCGATGTTGAAGCCGCCGTCAACGTGAACCACTTCGCCGGAGATGCCCGCGGAAAGGTCAGAGCACAGGAATGCCGCAGAGTTACCCACATCTTCGATGGTAACGGTACGACGAATCGGGGTAACCGCTTCGCAGTGTGCCAGCATTTTACGGAAATCTTTGATACCGGAAGCGGCCAGGGTACGGATTGGACCCGCAGAAATAGCGTTAACACGCACGCCTTCAGGACCCATCGCGTTCGCCATGTAGCGCACGTTGGCTTCCAGAGACGCTTTCGCCAGACCCATAACGTTGTAGTTAGGGATAGCACGTTCTGCGCCGAGGTAGGACAGAGTCAGCAGGGCTGCGCCCGGGTTCAGCATCGCGCGGCAGGATTTTGCCATTGCAACGAAGCTGTAGGAGCTGATGTCGTGGGCGATTTTGAAGCCATCACGGGTAACCGCGTTCACGTAGTCGCCGTCCAGCTGGTCGCCAGGAGCGAAGCCGATGGAGTGAACAAAACCGTCGAATTTCGGCCATGCTTTTGCCAGTTCAGCAAACATGCCATCAATGCTTTCGTCTTGTGCAACGTCACATTCCAGAACAATGCTGGAACCCAGCTGCGCGGCAAATTCTTCAACACGGCCTTTCAGCTTGTCGTTCTGGTAGGTGAACGCCAGCTCAGCGCCTTCGCGATGCATTGCCTGTGCGATGCCGTATGCGATGGACAGTTTGCTGGCAACGCCAGTCACCAGAATGCGCTTACCGGAAAGAAAACCCATAGCTTTAATCCTTATATTCATTGCTTATTTTGCCTTGTAATTCATAGTGTTACAGGCAGTATTTCAAAATCATTCGAAATTAGCTCGAAATTATAGCCCACTCACAGCCCCTTGTGTCACGATATTTCTCGCTCCTGCGCCGTGAATGGGCTCACGGAAGAGGTTGAACTGACTCTTCATCAGGCTGTTTCGTGTGTATCCCAGCAGTATATCACCGCACGCGGGGTTCGCCTCATCCAACCAGAGACTGCCCGGAGCTTCACGCTTATACAGCCGGATCTTAATTCGTTGACGAGGGGATTCTGGCGATAACCTTAATTTCGAAATCAAAACCCGCAAGCCAGTTAACGCCTATTGCTGTCCAGTTTGGGTAAGGAGCGTGCGGAAATGCCAGTTTTTTCGCCTCCATGATGACGGGAAACTGGTTTTCAGGATCGGTATGAAACGTCGTGACATCGATCAGATCGTCAAAAGTACATCCCGCGGCTGCCAGGATCGCCCGTAAATTATCGAACGCCAGCTGCACCTGAGCGGGAAAGTCGGGTTCAGGTGTGCCATCGCTGCGGCTGCCAACCTGACCGGAAACAAATAACAGATCGCCAGAGCGGATTGCAGCTGAATAGCCATGCTCTTCATAGAGGGCATGTCGGTTAGCCGGGAAGACGGGATCACGTGAAGGCATGGCTTTTCCTTTTCTGTCAGAGGTATTGTTGTGCTTACGCGGTAGAAGTAACATACGCGATGTATGTGAAAAATGTAATTCACATACGTCGCGTATGTCAAATTATAGTTATCGCTTAATTAAGGAAGTCCCATGGCTACAAAACGTCGCGCTGAAACGGCCCAGGAAAATCGCGAGAAAATGATTCAGGCGGCGCGGAAGGCGTTTGCTGAAAAAGGCTATGCCGCAGCGTCAATGGATGAACTCACGGCAAGCGTGGGGTTAACACGCGGCGCGCTATATCATAATTTCAACGATAAGAAGGGATTACTGGCGGCGGTGGTCGCGCAGATAGACAGCGAAATGGCAGCAAACGCAAAAGCGATTGCCGCCGCCGCCGAAGATGACTGGGAGCGACTGCTGGCGGAGGGCATCGCCTATATCAAAATGGCGCTCGTTCCTGAAGTTCAGCGTATCGTCCTTCTTGACGGTCCGGCTGTTCTGGGCGACCCGGCGCAATGGCCCAGCCAGAACAGCTGCCTTGAGTCGACCCGTCAGACCATCGAAAAAATGATGGAGTGCAACGTAATCAAAAAGATGGATGCCAGAGTCGCAGCCCATCTGCTGAATGGCGCTGCTCTGAATGCGGCTCTGCTGATTGCCGCGAGTGATGAACCGCAGAAGACTCTCCCGCATGCCATAGAGGTGTTTACTCTGCTGGCAAGCGGGTTACGCAGCGGCTAACGATCTTTACGCCACGCGTCCGCCGTCAACGCTTCACCAAAGTGTCCGGCAATCAGGCGTTTCGTCAGGTCATGGAGCGGGGAGGCCAGTACGTCAGCGGTACTGCCGCGCTCGACAACTTCTCCCTGGTGCATCACCAGCACCTGGTCGCTTATGTGCTTCATCATGCCCAGATGCTGAGTCACGTAAATATACGAGATCCCCTGCTTTTCCTGTAACTCCAGCATCAGGTTAATGAGCTGCGAACGCATCGACATATCCAGCGACGCCAGCGCTTCGTCGGCGATGATGACCTTCGGGCGCAGGATCAGCGCGCGGGCCAGACCGAGACGCTGTTTTTGGCCCGGGGCCAGCATGTGCGGGTAATAGCTGACATGGTCGGGCAGGAGGCCTACCAGACGCAGGGTTTCGACAATCCGTTTGCGACGCGCTTCCGGCTCCAGGTCGGTATTCAACCGCAGCGGGAAATCCAGGATCTGGGAAATACGCTGACGCGGGTTCAGGGACGTCGACGGATCCTGAAAAATCATCCGGATGCGCTGACTGCGAAAAGAGTAGTCCCCAAATTCCAGAGGATGATCGTCAATCAGTATTTCACCGCCGCTCGGCTCGACCATACCCGCGAGCATTTTTGCCAGGGTCGATTTGCCCGAGCCGTTTTCACCGATAATCGCCAGCGTCTGCTTTTCGCGCAGCGTAAAGCTCAGCGGTTTAACAGCCTCGACGGTCTGACGGTGAAACAGGCCGGTGCGATAGCGAAAGGTCTTACTCAGGTTACGTACTTCCAGTAAGGTTTCGACCATTTCACTCTCTCTCCATGTTCAGCGGGAAATGACAGGCAAACAGATGGTTTTTCGGCCCTGTCAGGCGCGGTGTTTCAATGCATTTGCGCTGAGCATACGGGCAACGCGGACCCAGACGGCAGCCAATGGGCAGCGATTCCAGCAGCGGTATCGCGCCAGGCAGTGTATTCAGCCGGCTTTTGTGCGGCATCGCGCTGCCAAAGTCAGGGATCGCCCTGATCAGCGCCTGCGTGTAGGGATGATGCGGCGTCGTCACCAGGTCTTCGCTTGGCGCGGTTTCTACCGTCTGGCCGCAATACATTACATCAATTTTATCCGCCCATTTGCTCAGCATTTGCAGGTCGTGGCTGATCAGCAAAATGGTGGTGTTGTTATTCTGGTTCAGACGCGTGAGCAGGCGGAAAATCTGGGCCTGGGTGGTTGGCTCCATCGCGTTCGTTGGTTCGTCCGCAATCAGCAGACGCGGCTGATTCGCCAGGGCGATGGCAATCATCACTTTCTGGCATTCACCGTCGGTCAGTTCGTAGGGGAAACTGCGCATCGCGTCTTTATGGTCTTTGATCCCGACACGGTGCAACAGCTCAATGGCACGGCGTTTACGCCAGCCGAAACGCTGCCACCAGCGGCCTTTATAGGTCCACCCGGGGATGTTCTGCATCAGCTGTTTCCCGACGCGCTCGGACGGATCGAGACAGGATTGAGGCTCCTGGAAAATCATCGAGACGTTATGGCCCACCAGTTTACGGCGTTCGCGCGGGGAGAGACGCAACAGATCGATGTCGTCGAAGCGCATACGATCGGCGGTCACCCGCCAGTTGTCCTTCGCCACGCCGCAAATGGCCTTGGCGATCAGACTTTTCCCTGAACCCGATTCGCCCACCAGCCCGCGGATTTCGCCCTCTGCGAGCGTAATACTGATGCGATCCACGGCCTTGACCCAGCCTTCGCCCGTTTTAATTTCGATCGTGAGGTTGCGGATATCGAGTAACGGCATTATTGCACCCCCGCATTGATTGCGCGGCGGATCCCGTCGCCCAGCAGGTTAACGAGCAGCACGCTCACCATGATGGCCGCGCCCGGCAGCATGACCGTCCACGGCGCAACGTAAATCAGCTCCAGCGCATCGCCAAGCATAGCGCCCCATTCCGGGGAAGGGAGCTGCGCGCCAAGGTCCAGGAAGCCCAGCGCTGCGATATCCAGAATCGCCATCGACAGGGCGCGGGTGATCTCCGTCACCAGCCCGGCGGCAATGTTAGGCAGCACGGCAAACCACAAAATATTAAACGTGGTGGCGCCATCCAGACGGGCGGCGACGACATACTCTTTCTCCAGCTCGTCGTGAACCAGGCTGTAAACCGAGCGCACCATGCGCGGCAGAATGGCCAGCCAGACGGCGAACATCGCATGGGTGAGGTGCGGCCCCGCGAAGGCCACGACGATAATCGCCAGCAGCAGCGAAGGAATAGAGAGCAGGGTATCAAGAATATGGTTAAGCACGGCCGACCGCAGCCCGTGGGTTGAGCCGGCAAAAATGCCCAGCGCCAGGCCGCAGATCGCGGCAGCCAGGGTGACCACGAACGCGCCGCCCACCGTAGGTGCGGCGCCGCTCAGCAAACGACTTAGCACGTCGCGTCCGAGATCGTCAGTCCCCAGGAAGAACGAAACCTCCCCGTAGCGCGACCACGACGGCGGTAAAAGCTGATAGCCAAGGAACTGCTGATCGATGCCATACGGCGCAAACCACGAACCCAAAACGCACAGCAACACGAGGCCAATGCAGCCGTAAAAGCCGATCATCGCCGTGGTGTCGCCGTAAAAATTACGCCACACGGTGCGTAGCGCACCGGGCGTGCGCTTTTCGCTGTAGACGTTATCGTAAGGCATACCATTCCTTATGCTTCAATGGGTTGGCCATGGCACCCAAAATATCGGAAATAACGTTAACAATAATGACCAGCGAGCCAATCACCATCACGCCGGCGGAGATCGCCGCATAATCCTGCTGGCGAATGGCATTGATCATCCAGCGCCCAAGGCCCGGCCAGCTGAAAACCATCTCGGTGATCATCGCCAGCGTCAGCATGGTTGAGAATTGCAGCCCAAGACGTGGGATTACGGGGGGCAACGCATTGTGCAGCACATGGCGACGTAAAATCGTCAGGCGAGACAGTCCGCGCGTGGCGGCGGCTTTCACATAGTTTTGATCGAAGACGTCGATAGTGCTGATGCGCATCAGGCGGATCACCTCGGTCGTCGGCGCGACGGCCAGCGTAAGCACCGGCAGCACCATGTGGCGCAGCGCACTCACGATCATTTCGTCGCGCCAGACTGAATCAGAAAGCCAGGCGTCAACGATGGCGAAGCCGCTAACCGTTTGCACGTTATACAGCAGGTCAAAACGGCCAGATACCGGCAGCCAGCCTAACGTCAGTGAGAAGAAGAGGGTAAGCAGCAGCGCCAGCCAGAAAACAGGGATGGAAAAGCCAATTAAGGCAAGCGCGCTAATAAATTTATCCTGCCATTTATTACGATAAATTCCCGCCAGCATTCCCACCGGGATCCCCACCATGAGGGCAAAGCCAAAGGCGAGTATACACAGCTCCATGGTGGCCGGGAAAACCACTTTCAGCTGTTCGGAGATGAGCTGTCCGTTGATGCTGGACACGCCAAAATCCCAGTGCAGCAGGCCATTAAACCAGAACAGCCAGGCGTCCCAGAGAGATGAGCCCTGAAGCGGGGCGTGCGGCGTAAAGTAGCTCAGGCTAAAGCCGACAAAGGTCAGGAAGAACAGGGTCACCAGCAGTAACAGTAGCCGACGCAAGGTAAATATAATCATGGTTTCTTCACCTCTTGTTCTTTCTCACGGGTCACGCCCGCGAAGGAGGCGTTACCAAACGGGCTGAGTACCAGCCCTTTAATATCGTAACGGTAGGCCTGGAGGCGCAGGGAAGAGGCAAGCGGCAACACGGGAAGTTCTCTGGCCAGAATATTTTGCGCTTCATCGTAGGCCTCAATGCGTGAGGCAAGCTGTTGAGACGCCAGCGCTTTTTGCAGCACGGCATCAAATTCCCGGTTACACCAGTGGGCGTAGTTGGTCTGGGAGTTGATTGCCGCACAGCTCAGCAGCGGACGGAAGAAGCTGTCCGGGTCGTTACTGTCGGTGGACCAGCCAGCCAGCGTTAAGTCGTGATTCATGTCCATCAGACGCGCCTCCTGGAAACGGCCTTCGACAGGCACGATGATCACCTTAACGCCCACCTGCGCCATATCAGCCTGCAACAGCTCAGCCGTTTTCAGCGGGCTGGGGTTCCACGCCTGAGAGCTGGTGGGCACCCACAGCTGTAGCGTCAGGTTTTCTGCCCCCAGCGCTTTAAGCTGTTCGCGCGCTTTCGCCGGATTATATTCCGTAATCTTCGCCTCGCCGTCATAGGCCCAGGAGGCGCGCGGAAGAATAGAGGCGGCGGTTTCCGCGGTACCGTAGTAAATCGACTGCATCAGACGCTGGTTGTTGATCGCTAACGCCAGCGCATGGCGCACGGCCGGATTATTTAGCGGCGGCTTATCGGTGTTAAACGCCAGATAAGCGATGTTCATGCCCGGGCGCAGGGTCAGGCGCAGGCGTGGGTCGTCGCGCAAAATGGTCAACTGGCTGGCCGCAGGCCAGGCAAGCACGTCGCACTCGCCGGTCAGCAGTTTGGAGAGTCGGCCTGTTCCACCTGAACCCAGATCAACAATAACCTGCGGCATCAGCGGCTTGCCGCGCCAGAAACGATCGTGGCGTTGCAGGCGAATGTATTGTCCGGCGCGGTACTCTGCTAACTGGAACGGACCGGTGCCTACAGGCTCACGATCGAGACGTTCCTGACGATCCTTTTTCGTCAGCTGATCCGCGTATTCGGCTGACATGACCGAGGCGTAGTGCGTCGCCAGATGCCAGAGGAAGGAGGCATCCGGGCGATTCAGACGAAACTCAACCGTACGGTTATCCAGTTTGCGAACGCTTTTGACCGAGTCCGCGAATTGCAGACTGTCGAAATAGGGGAAGTTCCCGCCATTAACGTTATGCCACGGATGATTGCGGTTGAATATGCGCTGGAAGGTGAAAACCACGTCATCCGCGTTGAGCTTACGGGTTGGGGTAAACCACGGGGTGTGCTGAAATGCGACATCATCGCGTAGACGAAAGCGGTATGTGGCACCGTTATCAAGCACTTCCCAACTTTCAGCAAGCTCCGGAACCAGCCGATAGGTATAAGGATCGACGTCGAGCAGGCGATCGTAGAGCTGTGCGGCCAGCGTATCGACAATCAGGCCGCTCCCCGCTTTTTGCGGATTAAAAATATCAACTTGCCCGCTGACGCAGTAGACGAAACCACTATCACGGATATCAGGAGGCACAGCGCGATCGGGCGCAGCAAAGGCCAGATTGCTGAACAGACCGAGTGCAAACAGGGACGATAAAACCAGGCGCATAGTTTTTAAGGTTTTTAGATTCGATCTGCAAAGTGTATCGCACTTACGCCTGCTTCGTAAAAATGTCTGGGGGTAAGTGCTGATAATGTCAGCGCATTTGATGTTTTTTGAGCAATGCCCTTAACTGATGGTAGGTCAGGCCCAGCAGTTCAGCTGCCCGTTTCTGATTATATTTCGCCTCTTTCAGGCTCTGCTCAAGCAACTGTTGCTCCTGCTGATGCTGGAAGTGGCGTAAATCGAGCGGCAACGCCGGAGCCTGCTGGCGCGTCGCCGGAGCAGGGAGCTGTTTCTCCTCGCGCCGAAAAGGATCGAGAATAATGTTGTCCAGTTCGGTCTCGCTGCTGCCATGCCGGTAAACGGACCGTTCCACCACGTTTTTCAGTTCACGAATATTGCCCGGCCAGTGGTAACCGAGCAGGGTCCCGGTGGCCCGTTCGCTGAAGCCCGGAAAGAGAGGCAGACCCAGTTCCCGGCACATCTGAATGGCAAACTGATCGGCCAGCAGCATGATATCGCTGCGCCGCTCCCGCAGCGGCGGCAGCTGTACAACATCGAAAGCCAGCCTGTCCAGCAGGTCGGCGCGGAATTTGTCCTCAGCCACCATCGCGGGCAGGTCGGCGTTGGTGGCGCATACCAGGCGAACGTTGACCTGGAGGGGCTGACTGCCGCCAACGCGTTCCAGTTCACCGTACTCAATGACGCGCAGCAGTTTTTCCTGCACCAGCATCGGCGCGGTCGCCAGCTCGTCGAGAAAGAGCGTTCCGCCATCGGCGCGCTCAAAGCGTCCGGGATGGCGTTTTTGTGCGCCGGTGAAGGCGCCAGCTTCATGACCAAACAGCTCGGTGTCGAGCAGGTTTTCATTCAGCGCCGCGCAGTTAAGGGAAATAAAAGGGCCGTCCCAGCGGCCAGACAGAAAGTGCAGGCGGTTAGCGATAAGTTCTTTACCCGTTCCGCGCTCACCGATAATCAGCACCGGTTTATTCAGTGGCGCGAGGCGCGATACCTGTTCAAGCACTTCCAGGAAGCTGTTGGCCTCGCCAAGCAAATTATCTTTATATTCAGCCATGATGAAATTAACCACTCCTTAGTGATATTCACCAGGTGAGAATAGCCGCTGGCTGGATAAATATCAATCACACTCAGTAAAATCAATAAGATAAAAAGTTGGCATGGGATTTGTATTAACTACTCAGCAGGGCATCGCCCGATAACAGAACTATGAGGATTGAATTATGGGTATTTTTTCTCGTTTTGCCGACATCGTGAACGCCAACATCAACTCGCTGCTGGAGAAAGCGGAAGATCCGCAGAAGCTGGTGCGCCTGATGATTCAGGAGATGGAAGACACGCTGGTTGAAGTACGCTCCACCTCCGCCCGCGCGCTGGCAGAGAAAAAGCAGTTAACGCGTCGTATCGAGCAGGCAACTGCCCAGCTTAACGAATGGCAGGAAAAAGCGGAACTGGCGCTGCGTAAAGATAAAGAAGATCTGGCTCGCGCTGCGCTGATTGAGAAGCAGAAGCTGACCGACATGGTTGCCACGCTGGAACACGAAGTGACGCTGGTGGATGATACTCTGGCGCGTATGAAGAAAGAGATTGGTGAGCTTGAAAACAAACTCAGCGAAACCCGTGCACGTCAACAGGCGCTGGCGCTGCGCCACCAGGCTGCAAGCTCGTCTCGCGACGTGCGTCGCCAGCTGGACAGCGGCAAGCTGGATGAAGCGATGGCCCGTTTCGAATCGTTTGAACGTCGTATCGACCACATGGAAGCGGAAGCCGAGAGCCACAGCATCGGTAAACAGAAAACCCTCGATCAGCAGTTTGCTGACCTGAAGGCCGATGATGAAATTAGCGAGCAACTGGCTGCGCTGAAAGCCAAAATGAAACAAGACAACCAATAATAATTCCTGCGGCACCTGAGCGTGCCGCATCGTAAGACAAGGAGTACACATGAGCGCGCTTTTTCTGGCTATACCCCTGACCATTTTCGTGCTGTTTGTTCTGCCCATCTGGTTATGGCTGCACTACAGCAACCGCTCTTCACGCGGTGAGCTGTCGCAGAGTGAACAACAGCGGCTGGCGCAGCTCTCTGCCGAGGCAAATAAAATGCGCGAACGTATTCAGGCGCTGGAAGCGATCCTGGACGCGGAACACCCGAACTGGAGGGAACGGTAATGGCTGGACTGAATCTGAATAAAAAACTGTGGCGGATCCCACAGCAGGGCATGGTTCGGGGCGTTTGCGCCGGGCTGGCGCACTATCTGGATATTCCGGTAAAACTGGTGCGTGTGGTCACCGTATTGTCGATTTTCTTCGGCCTGGCCTTTATTACACTGGTGGCATACATCATCCTGTCGTTTGTACTCGATCCTATGCCGGAAGGTGAGCTGGATGCGGAGAACACGCCAACCAGCAGCGATCTCCTGAACGCGGTGGATGAACAGCTGAGCGCAGGGGAGAAGCGATTGCGCGAGATGGAACGTTATGTCACCTCCGATACCTTTACGCTGAGAAGTCGTTTTCGTCAGCTTTAAGAGAGAACTTACATGAAACAAAACTGGCAACAGGCCGGTCAGAAGGTAAAACCCGGCCTGAAAATCGCAGGTAAACTGGTTCTGATGACGGCGTTACGTTATGGCCCGGCCGGTGTGGCGGGTTGGGCGATCAAGTCTGTTGCCCGCAAGCCGGTCAGAATGATGCTGGCGGTCGCTCTGGAGCCGCTGTTACAGAAGCTGGCAAAACGCGTTTCCCGGCGCTACCTGTCACGCTAGTTCCTCCCGCATAAGCCCTTTCTCGCCCAGAGAAGGGGCATGACTTTCCCTTCTGCGTTTCTTCTGCTTTTCTGCTTTCTTTGCGGCAGCTCACAATAATGCGTTGCGCTGCGCTGAGATTGCTGCTTTCTGCCCCCGGGTCCGTTGACAGATATTTTACATGGGAGTAGATTGCCAATCCGTGGGACCGCTACCATGGAAAATAATGTGAACGCAAAAATTAAAAAACTTATCAATCATATTTACGGTGAATCATTTTCAGATGCACACCTTAACGTGTTATTAACTAAGCTTGAAAAGACGGCGGTTAATATTACGGAAAAGCGTAAGTCAGGCTGGGTTGAAAAAGACGTTGTGCTGATTACCTATGCCGATCAGTTTTCCGCGAAAGGGGAGAAAGCGTTGCCGGTATTTACCCGTTTCTATAATGAATGGCTTTCTCGCACGTTTTCTCATGTCCATCTGTTACCGTTTTATCCGTGGTCGTCGGATGATGGATTTTCCGTTATTGATTATCACGAAGTTGCACCTGAAACCGGAACCTGGCGAGATGTCGCGGAATTAAAACAGTCTGCCAGCTTAATGTTTGACTTCGTTTGCAACCATATGTCAGCGAAAAGCGAATGGTTTGCTAATTATCTGGCGCAGAAGCCGGGCTACGAAGATTTCTTTATTTCTGTCGATCCCGAAACCGATTTATCGGCGGTGACGCGTCCCCGCGCATTACCGCTGCTGACGCCGTTTACGCTTAATGATGGCAGCGTTCGTCATCTGTGGACCACATTCAGCGATGACCAGATCGATCTCAATTTCGCCTCGCCGCAGGTGCTGATTGCCATGGTTGACGTTCTGCTCCATTACCTCATGGAAGGGGCGCGTTATATCCGTCTGGATGCGGTCGGGTTTATGTGGAAGATCCCGGGAACCACCTGTATCCATCTGGAACAAACCCATTGCCTTATCCAGCTGTTCCGCGCCATTACGGACGCCGTGGCGCCTGGAACGGTGATCATCACTGAGACAAATGTTCCCCACAAAGACAATATCTCTTACTTCGGTGATGGTGAAAATGAAGCCCAGATGGTCTATCAGTTTTCCTTACCGCCGCTGGTGCTGCACGCCGTTCATCGTCAGGATGTTAAAGCCCTGTGCCGGTGGGCGGGCTCGCTGGCGCTGCCTTCAACTTACACCACCTGGTTTAATTTCCTGGCTTCACATGATGGTATCGGATTGAACCCATTACGCGGCATCCTTCCGGAATCAGAGATCCTCTCGCTGGTCGAAAAGCTTCAGCAGGAAGGCGCGCTGGTCAACTGGAAAAATAATCCTGACGGAACGCGAAGCCCCTATGAAATTAATGTCACCTATCTTGATGCGTTGAGTTTGCGAGACAGCTCAGATGATGAGCGCATTGCGCGGTTCATCCTGGCGCATGCTGTGTTGTTAAGTTTTCCTGGCGTACCGGCTGTATATATTCAAAGCATTCTTGGTTCGCGTAACGATTATGAAGGTGTCGAACGTCTCGGATATAATCGCGCGATAAACAGGAAGAAATACACCGCAGGTCAGGTTGATCGGGAGCTTAATAATAATAAGAGTATACGTTATCAGATTTATTCTCGTTTGAGTGAGCTTATTGCTATTCGTCGCGGCGAGCGTGCGTTCCATCCGGATAGTCAGGCTATTTTTGACGCAGTCGGTGAAAATATTCTTAAAATTGTTCGTGTTGCTGAAAATGGCGAGCGAATGACAGCATTATTTAATTTTAGCAATAAAATGCAGACCGTTTATGGACAAACGCTCTTTGGTAGGGAATTACTCTCAGGACAAGATATTAGCGGTACGGAACTGACCCTCAATCCATGGCAGGTAATGTGGATTAAAGAAAACTAAAAAGGACCCTAAAATGAAAATGCCCAAAATTGTGCTGTTATCAGCACTGGTTTCGTGCGCCCTGTTATCAGGCTGTAAGGACGATAAAGCATCTCAGGTCACCATTGAGTTTATGCACTCGTCGGTAGAACAGGAGCGTCAGGCAGTTATTACGAAACTGATCGAAAAATTCGAGAAAGAAAACCCGACTATTACGGTGAAACAGGTCCCCGTTGAGGAAGATGCCTATAACACCAAGGTCATTACGTTGGCCCGTACCGGCGCGCTGCCGGAAGTGATTGAAGTCAGCCATGACTACGCCAAAGTCATGGATAAAGAGCAACTGCTGGACCGTGACGCGATCGGCAACGCGATTAACGCCGTCGGCGAAGATACCTTTTACGACGGCATTTTACGCGTTGTTCGCACCGAAGACGGCAAGGCATGGACGGGGGTGCCGGTTAGCGCGTGGCTGTCCGGCGTCTGGTATCACAAAGACGCGCTCGCGGCAGCGGGAATCGAAGAACCGCACAACTGGGAGCAACTGCTGAAAGCCAGTCAGGCGCTCAACGATCCGGCGAAAAAACATTACGGTATCGCGCTTCCAACCGCAGAAAGCGTCATGACGGAGCAGGCCTTCTCGCAGTTTGCGTTGTCAGGCGGAGCCAACGTCTTTGATGCAAACGGCAACGTGAAAATCGATACCCCTGAAATGTCGAAAGCGCTGGCGTTTTATCGGGCACTGGCCGCGAACACCATGCCGGGCTCGAATGATGTCATGGAGATCAAAGACGCCTTTATGAACGGCTCTGCGCCGATGGCCGTTTACTCCACCTATATCCTGCCCGCGGTCTACAAAGATGGCAATCCGGCCAACCTGGGGTTCGTGGTCCCGACGGAAAAAACATCAGCCGTGTACGGCATGATCACCTCGTTGACGATCACGACCGGCCAGACCGAAGAGGAAACGCAGGCGGCAGAAAAATTTGTGACCTGGATGGAGCAGGCTCAAAACGCGTCTGACTGGGTGATGATGTCCCCTGGCGCGGCGCTGCCGGTGAACAAACTCGTGGTGGGCACTGAGAGCTGGAAAAACAACGACGTGATCAAAGCCTTTGGTCAGCTGCCTTACGAGCTGATTGCGCAGTTCCCGAACGTCCAGGTATTTGGCGCCGTAGGCGACAAAAACTTTACCCGCATGGGAGATGTTACCGGGTCCGGCATTATCAGTTCCATGGTGCATAACGTGACGGTGGGACGAAAAGATCTCAATGCGACGTTAAGCAACAGCCAGAAGAAACTGACTGACCTGATATCACAACGATAGGAGCGCTTTGCGAAGGGAATTA
This sequence comes from Enterobacter cloacae complex sp. GYL001, assembly GCF_049237125.1. Taxonomy (NCBI): domain Bacteria; kingdom Pseudomonadati; phylum Pseudomonadota; class Gammaproteobacteria; order Enterobacterales; family Enterobacteriaceae; genus Enterobacter; species Enterobacter cloacae complex sp. GYL001. Next base: position 42,733 of record NZ_JBMKGW010000005.1, read on the forward strand.
TGAAGACGTTGTTTTCTGGTCGTTCAGATATGCCTTTCGCCATGCTGCTGTTGGCCCCCAGCCTGATTTTGCTGGGGGGCCTGGTGGCCTGGCCAATGATTTCCAACATTGAAATCAGTTTTTTACGTTTACCGCTGAACCCTCGTATTGATGCGGTGTTCGTCGGCCTGGATAACTACATTCGCATTCTGGGCGATGCTGCGTTCTGGCACTCCCTGTGGATGACGTTCTGGTATACGGCGCTGGTCGTGCTCGGCAGCACCGGGCTGGGACTGGCCGTAGCGATCTTCTTTAACCGTGAATTCCGCATGCGGAAAACGGCACGTTCACTGGTGATTCTGTCCTACGTGACGCCGTCTATTTCACTGGTATTTGCCTGGAAATACATGTTCAACAACGGCTACGGGATTGTGAACTATCTGGGCGTTGATCTGCTGCATCTCTACGATCAGGCGCCGCTGTGGTTCGATAATCCTGGCAGCAGTTTTGTGCTGGTTGTGCTGTTCGCCATCTGGCGTTACTTCCCGTACGCCTTTATCTCGTTCCTCGCGATTTTGCAGACCATTGATAAATCATTGTACGAAGCGGCAGAGATGGACGGAGCAAATGCCTGGCAGCGTTTTCGTATCGTGACGTTGCCCGCCATCATGCCGGTGCTGGCCACGGTGGTCACGCTGCGAACCATCTGGATGTTCTACATGTTTGCGGATGTGTATCTGCTCACCACCAAGGTCGACATTCTGGGCGTATATCTCTACAAAACCGCCTTTGCGTTCAATGACCTGGGTAAAGCAGCCGCCATTTCCGTTGTGCTGTTTGTGATCATCTTCGCTGTCATTCTGCTGACCAGAAAAAGGGTAAACCTCAATGGCAACAAATAAACGCGTTCTGGGCCGTATCGGTTTTTATCTGGGACTGGCGCTATTTCTGATTATCACGCTGTTTCCATTTTTTGTGATGTTGATGACGTCGTTCAAAAGCGCGAAAGAGGCGATCTCGCTGCACCCGACCATTCTGCCGCAGGAGTGGACGCTACAGCACTACATCGACATCTTTAACCCGCTGATTTTCCCGTTTGTGGATTACTTTCGTAACAGCATGGTGGTGTCGCTGACCTCCTCGGTCATTGCGGTGTTTCTCGGCACGCTGGGCGCGTATGCGTTATCCAAACTGCGCTTTAAAGGGCGCACTACGATCAATGCGAGCTTCTACACCGTCTATATGTTCTCCGGGATCCTGCTGGTGGTGCCGCTGTTCAAAATCATCACCGCGCTCGGCATTTATGACACCGAACTGGCGCTGATCATCACCATGGTGACGCAGACGTTGCCTACCGCGGTCTTTATGCTGCGCAGCTATTTCGACACCATCCCGGACGAAATCGAAGAAGCCGCGATGATGGACGGCCTGAACCGCCTGCAAATCATCTTCCGCATCACCGTGCCGCTGGCGATCTCGGGTCTGGTGTCGGTCTTTGTCTACTGCTTCATGGTGGCGTGGAATGACTATCTGTTCGCCTCCATTTTCCTGTCCAGCGCCAGCAACTTCACGTTGCCGGTCGGGCTGAACACGCTCTTCAGTACGCCAGATTACATCTGGGGTCGCATGATGGCGGCATCGCTGGTAACGGCACTTCCGGTCGTCATTATGTATGCCCTGTCTGAACGTTTCATTAAAAGTGGTTTGACCGCCGGCGGCGTGAAGGGCTGAGGCGGCCGATTTTAACAAGGAGTCAGTCATGAAAAAATTAGTTGCGACAGCGCCTCGTGTAGCGGCGCTGGTGGAATACGAAGATCGTCCTGTTGCAGCACATGAGGTGAAGATTCGTGCCCGTTATGGCGCCCCGAAACACGGCACTGAAGTCGTGGATTTCCGCGCGGCAAGCCCGTTCATTGATGAAGAGTTCAACGCGGAGTGGCAGATGTTTACCCCGCGTGAAGAAGGTGCAGCGCGCGGTATCGAATTTGGTAAATTCCAGCTGGGGAACATGATCGTCGGCGACATCATCGAATGTGGTGCGGACGTGACGGAATACCAGATCGGCGACAGCGTCTGCTGCTACGGCCCGTTGCAGGAAACGGTCATTGTTAACGCGGTGAACAACTATAAGCTGCGCAAAATGCCGCAGGGCGCATCCTGGAAAAACGCCGTTTGCTACGATCCGGCGCAGTTCGCCATGAGCGGCGTGCGTGATGCTAACGTCCGCGTAGGGGATTTCGTCGTGGTTGTGGGGTTGGGCGCGATTGGTCAGATTGCGATTCAGTTGGCGAAAAAAGCCGGCGCGTCAGTGGTTATTGGTGTCGATCCTATCGAACATCGCTGTGAGATCGCCCGCCGTCACGGTGCAGACCACTGCCTGAACCCAATCGGTACCGATGTCGGTCTGGAAATTAAGAAACTGACCGGCAAGCAGGGCGCGGATGTGATCATCGAAACCAGCGGATTTGCAGATGCGCTGCAATCTGCGCTGCGCGGTCTCGCCTACGGCGGCACCATCTCCTATGTGGCTTTCGCCAAGCCGTTCGCGGCGGGCTTCAACCTTGGTCGCGAAGCACACTTCAATAACGCCAAAATTGTCTTCTCCCGCGCATGCAGTGAACCCAACCCGGATTATCCGCGCTGGAGCCGCAAGCGTATTGAAGAGACCTGCTGGGAATTGCTGATGAACGGTTATCTCAATTGCGAAGATCTGATCGACCCGGTCGTCACCTTCACCACCAGCCCGGAAAGCTATATGAAGTATGTCGATCAGCACCCGGAACTCAGTATCAAAATGGGCGTCACTTTTTAAGCTAAGGACAGCAAATCATGAAAATCGCAACACAAAACCAGGCCTTTTTCCCGACCGCTATCATGGAGAAATTCGAATACATCAAAGCGATGGGATTTGATGGCTACGAAATTGATGGCCGGCTGCTGGTGGAAAACCTCGACGAAGTAAAAGCGGCTATCAAAGCCACCGGCCTGCCGGTCACGACGGCCTGTGGCGGATACGATGGCTGGATCGGGGATTTTATCGAAGAACGCCGCCTTAACGGTCTACAGCAGATTGAACGCATTCTGGAAGCGCTGGCAGAAGTGGGCGGCAAGGGGATTATCGTTCCGGCTGCCTGGGGGATGTTTACCTTCCGTCTGCCGCCAATGACTTCGCCACGTAGCCTGGACGGCGATCGCAAAGCGGTCAGCGCTTCCCTGCGCTGGCTGGATGAGGTGGCAGCGCGCACCGGTACTACCGTCTACCTGGAGCCGCTGAACCGCTATCAGGATCATATGATCAACACCCTGGCCGATGCGCGTCGTTATATCGAAGAGAACGGCCTGAAGCACGTGCAGATCATCGGTGATTTCTACCACATGAATATTGAAGAAGACTCCCTGACGGAAGCGCTGCATCACAACTGCGACCTGCTGGGTCATGTGCACATTGCTGATAACCACCGCTATCAGCCGGGCAGCGGCAGCCTCGATTTCGCCAGCCTGTTCGATCAGCTGCGTGCCGATAACTATCAGGGTTACGTCGTGTACGAGTGCCGGGTGCGTGCCGACGATCCGGCTCAGGCCTATAAGGACTCTCTCACTTACTTGCGTGAATGCTAAGGATGACGAGCGTGATGAGTGCTTCTACACCTTTGCCTCTGCGCGTCGCCATCATTGGCGCCGGGCAGGTAGCAGACAAAGTGCATGCCTCGTATTACGCCACGCGCAGTGATGTTCAAATGGTGGCTGTCATGGACAGCCGCCTTGAGCAGGCACAGGCGTTTGCGGAACGTTATGCTATTCCATCGGCATGGCAGGACGCTCACGAGATGTTGCAGGAAGTAAAACCGGATGTGGTGAGCGTCTGTTCGCCTAACCGGTTCCATTTTGAACATGTGATGGCGGCTCTCGAAGCAGGCTGTCATGTGATGTGTGAAAAGCCGCCGGCGATGACGCCGCACCAGGCGGATGAGATGCGTCTCGCGGCGCGCAAGGCCGGAAAAGTCCTCGCGTACGATTTTCACCATCGCTTTGCCCTGGATACCCAGCTCCTGCGCGATGCGGTTATGAACGGAACGCTCGGTGAAATTTACTTCACCTCCGCGCAGGCGCTGCGTCGCTGCGGTGTGCCGGGGTGGGGCGTGTTCACCAATAAATCGCTCCAGGGCGGCGGGCCGCTGATTGATATCGGCATTCATATGCTGGATGCCGCGATGTATGTGCTCGGCTTCCCGACCGTGAAACGGGTAACCGCGCACAGCTTCCAGAGACTGGGGAACCGGAAACACACCGGCCAGTTTGGCGAATGGGATCCTGCGCAGTTTACCGTGGAAGATGCCCTGTTTGGTACGATTGAGTTCTGCAACGGTGGCATTCTGCGTCTGGACACCTCTTTTGCGCTTAATATCCGCGAGCAGTCGATCATGAACGTCTCTTTCTGCGGTGAGAAGGCGGGTGCAACGCTGTTCCCGGCACACATTTATAACGACGAAGCCGGTGTTTTGCAGACGCTGATCCAGCGTGAAGAAGCTGACGATCGGAGACATCTGCGCAGTATGGATGCGTTTGTTCGCCACGTATTGGGCGAGCCGGTCATGATTGCCGATGCGGAGCAGGGGCTGGTGATCCAGCAATTAGTCGCGGCGTTATATGAAGCCGCGGAAACAGGGGAAAGCGTGACGTTATGCTGAACCAGTCTGTACTAACCGATCCGGGCTTTTGCCCGCATAGCCTGAATAAGTACGCGTCCATTATGGCCTGCGGCAATGGCTACATGGGCATGCGCGCCACGCATGAAGAAGATTACACCCAGCAGACCAGAGGCATGTACCTTGCGGGGCTGTATCATCGCGCGGGACGCAACGAAACCACTGAGCTGATCAATCTGCCGGATGTCACCGGGATTGAAGTTGAGCTGGACGGCATCAATTTCACGCTCCTTTCAGGCGAAATTCTTGAGTGGCAACGCGAGCTGGCCTTTGCTAACGGCGAACTGCATCGTAATGTTGTCTGGCGTTCGCCGGACGGAAAACGCTATCGCCTCGAGAGCCGTCGTTTTGTTTCGCTGGACCAGTTGCCCTTAGTGGCAATGCAGCTCTCGATCACACCGCTTGACGGCGCCGCTCAGGCCGTGCTGAAAACCGGCATAGATGCGACACAAACGAACAGCGGCAGGCAGCATCTGGATGAAATCTCGGTAAGGGTCTTTGACCAGCACTACATGCAGGGTGTGTATGAAACGCAGGACCGGGCGTCTGAAGTTGTTGTTTCGGCGTTTTGTCAGCTCTCCGCTAAGAGCGACAGCTGTTTCACCGCCAAAAATCGTCGCCTCAGCGTTCATCATTCTCTGACTATCTCGCAAGGTGACACTGTCACGCTTGAAAAAATCGTCTGGCTGACGCATCGCTGCGATAAATCGCTCTCGCAGGAGTCTTTCGCCCGCAACGCGCTGGCCGATCTCAAAGTCTGCGCGGCAAGAGGCTACGATGCGTTGCTTGAGAGCTCAGCGTACGCCTGGGAAGCGGTCTGGCGTGACGCTCGGGTGGAAGTGACTTGTGCAGAACAGCAGGATCAGCTGGCGCTGGATTATGCCGTCTGGCACCTGACGACAATGACGCCAGCCCATAGCGAAAGAAGCAGCATTGCCGCGAAAGGGCTGACGGGGGAAGGGTACAAAGGGCACGTCTTCTGGGATACTGAAATTTTCCTGCTGCCGTTCCATCTGTTTACCCGTCCACAGATTGCCCACAGCCTGCTGCGCTATCGCTGGCTGAATCTTTCTGGCGCGCGCGAAAAAGCACGCCGTAACGGTTGGCCGGGCGCGTTGTTCCCGTGGGAAAGCGCCGCCAGCGGGCAGGAAGAGACGCCAGAATTCGCAGCCATTAACATCCGCACCGGGATTCGCCAGAAAGTCGCCTCCGCACTCGCTGAACACCACATCGTGGCTGATATTGCCTGGGCCGTAGTCGCTTACTGGCAGGCAACACACGACGATGCCTTTATGCGCAATGAGGGCCTGACGCTGCTGATGGAAACCGCTTCGTTCTGGATGGGACGCGCGACGGAAATTAATGGTCGTCTTGAGATCCATGACGTGATCGGACCGGATGAATACACCGAGCATGTCAACAACAATGCCTACACCAACTATCTGGCCTGGCACAACGTTGCCTGCGCGCGTCAGTTTATGGCGATGTTTGGGCGTGAAGATGCGCGTTTTACGGAGAATGCCGGGACGTTTCTGGCGCGCCTGTGGCTGCCAGAGGCCGACGCAGACGGTGTGATCCCGCAGGACGATACTTTCATGGCGAAACCTGCCATCGATCTGAGCCGCTATAAAGCCAAAGCGGGTAAGCAAACCATTCTGCTTGATTACTCTCGCGCGGAAGTGAACGAGATGCAGATCCTGAAGCAGGCCGACGTGGTGATGCTTAACTACCTGCTGCCGGAACGGTTTACGCCGCAGCAATGTGCCGCCAATCTGGCGTTCTACGAGCCACGCACGATCCATGATTCATCCCTGAGTAAAGCCATTCACGGCATTGTGCTCGCACGCTGCGGTGACACCGAGGGGGCGTATGCCTTCTGGCGTGATGGGATTGCCATCGACCTGGGGGACGACCCGCACAGCAGTGATGACGGTATTCATGCCGCCGCCACCGGTGCGATCTGGTTGGGCGCCATTCAGGGATTTGCTGGCCTGCACATTAGCGAAGGGGAGCTGCATCTTGCGCCGAAGCTGCCTGCTCACTGGCAGAAACTCGCCTTTCCGCTGCGGTGGCGGGACGCAACGATGCACATTACCTGTGAAGATGACCAGTTAACCATTGAAACCACCGCACCTGTCACGTTGACGCTGTGGGGTAAAACGCTGCACGTATCAGGGCGAAAGGTCTGTGAGCGTAAGGACTTTCTTGCATCTGTTAATGGGACCGCTACCACGGAGGGGCGCCATGACGCTTAACGCTGTTGTATTCGATCTGGACGGGGTGATCACCGATACCGCGCATCTTCACTTTCTGGCCTGGCGCGCCGTGGCGGAGGAGATTGGTATCACCTTCGATGAAGTATTTAACGAACAGCTGAAGGGAATAAGCCGTATGGACTCCCTCCAGCGCATTCTGAAACATGGCGGGAAAGAGGGGATGTTCAGTGACGAGCAGCGCCTGGCGCTTGCGACGAAAAAAAACGCGCTTTACGTCCAGTCGCTGGCATCACTGACGCAGAATTCACTGCTCCCGGGGATTCGCGACGTGCTGGCGGATATTCGCGCCGCGAAGGTCAAAATTGGCCTGGCATCCGTATCGCTTAATGCCCCTGGGATTTTGCACGCGTTGGGCATTCATCAGGCTTTCGATTTTTGCGCCGATGCTTCGCGTATTAGCCGCTCAAAGCCGGACCCGGAAATCTTCCTTGCGGCCTGTAAAGGACTGAACGTGCGTCCTGAAGAGGCCATTGGTATCGAAGATGCCGCCGCAGGAGTAGATGCGATTAACGCCGCAGGAATGCTGTCGGTCGGGATTGGGCCTGGCCTGAACCATGCGGGATTACAACTTCATTCAACGCAGGAACTGACCTGGGAAGGCCTGACGGCGTTCTGGGCATCCCGGGCGTATTGATAAGGAATTAATAATGGCTCAACTGTCTCTGAAACACATTCAGAAAATCTATGATAACCAGGTCCACGTGGTGAAGGATTTCAACCTCGAAATTGAAGACAAAGAATTTATTGTCTTCGTCGGTCCATCGGGCTGTGGGAAATCCACGACGCTGCGAATGATTGCCGGCCTCGAGGAGATCAGCGCGGGTGAACTGATTATTGACGGGGTTTGCATGAATGATGTTCCCGCCAAGTCCCGTGATATCGCGATGGTCTTCCAGAACTATGCGCTCTATCCGCATATGACGGTCTACGACAACATGGCGTTTGGCCTGAAAATGCAAAAAATTGCGCCCTCCGTCATTGAAGAACGCGTTACCTGGGCGGCACAGATCCTGGGCTTGCGCGACTATCTCCAGCGTAAACCTGGTGCGTTGTCCGGCGGTCAGCGCCAGCGCGTGGCGTTAGGCAGGGCGATAGTGCGCGAAGCGGGGGTCTTCCTGATGGATGAGCCTTTATCCAACCTCGATGCCAAACTTCGTGTGCAGATGCGCGCTGAAATCAGCAAGCTGCACCAGAAGCTTAACACCACCATGATTTACGTGACGCACGATCAGACGGAAGCCATGACGATGGCGACCCGCATCGTGATTTTAAAGGACGGCATCATTCAGCAGGTGGGTGCGCCGAAGCAGGTCTACAACGAGCCAGCGAATATGTTCGTTGCAGGGTTTATTGGTTCGCCTGCGATGAACTTCATTCGTGGCGCGATCGACGATCGCTACTTTGTGACGGAAACGCTGCGCCTGGAGATCCCGGAGGACAAGCTGGCCGTACTGAATGCGCAAGGTTACCAGCGTAAAGCGGTTGTCTTTGGGATCCGTCCGGAAGACATTCTCACCGCACAGCGAAGCGGTGAAAACATCACGGCGAAGATCAGCGTTGCTGAGCTGACCGGGGCTGAATTTATGCTTTATGCCACCGTGGGTGGGCATGAACTGGTCGTCCGTGCGGGAGCGGCGGATGATTACGTCGCCGGAGATAATATCGGCATCCAGTTCGATATGAATAAGTGCCATTTCTTCGATGCTGATACTGAAACAGCTATTAGATAAGAAAGGTGTTCGCCGGAAATGAAAGTTTCCGGTTTTTTGTGTGTTAATTATAAAGGAATATTTTAATGAGTACTCTACTAAGAAGTGCTGCGCTCGTTCTGTGCGCAGGGGTGAGCTGCGCGCAAGCAACAGAATCAGCCAAACAGTGGGAATTTAATATTGGCGCCATGTATGAAATTGAAAACGTCGAAGGTCAGGCTGACGATAAAGATGGATTATATGAACCCTCCGTGTGGTTTAATGCCACATGGGATGCCTGGACCATTTCGCTGGCTATGTATCAGGAGGGGCCGGTCGATTACAGTAGCATGACGCGCGGCACCTATTTCGATCGTCCTGAAGTAGAATTACGCTATCGTTTTATCGGCACCGATGATTTTACGTTCGGCCTGACCGGTGGCTTCCGTAATTATGGCTATCACTTTAAGGATGAGCATGGTGCTAAAGATGGTAGTGCTAATATGCAGCGCTACAAAGTTCAGCCTGACTGGGATATTAAACTAACCGACGACTGGCGTTTTGGCGGCTGGTTTGCCATGTATCAGTTTGCCAACGATCTGGAAAAAACCGGCTATTCTGACAGCCGCGTCGAGACCGAAACCGGTTTTACCTGGACAATTAACGAAACGGTCTCGGCAAAAGTTAATTACTATTTAGAGCGCGGTTTTAATATGGACGGCTCACGAAATAACGGTGAATTCTCCACTCAGGAAATTCGCGCCTATCTGCCGATTTCATTGGGTCAGACGACGCTAACGCCTTATACCCGTCTGGGACTCGATCGCTGGTCAAACTGGGACTGGCAAGACGATCCTGAGCGTGAAGGACATGATTTCAACCGTTTGGGTATGCTGTACGCCTATGATTTTAACAATGGTTTATCCATGACGCTGGAATATGCCTACGAATGGGAAAACCATGACGAAGGGGAAAGTGACCGCTTCCACTATGCCGGTATCGGCGTGAATTACGCGTTTTGATAACACTTCACCAGGGGCGTTTGCCCCTGGTTTTTAGCGTAATGAAGCCGCATCTGAAAAATGCGTTTCAACCAATATCTTATGCGGGGCAGGTTTACCCGCTATGCACCTGAACAACACATCGCAGCTCTCTTCGCCCAGCTTTCTGGTGGGGATATCAAAGCCGCCAGGCGCAGGGGTTAAAATGAGAGATAGCATTGGGTCGCTGTATCCTGCCATTGCGACCTGTTCCGGGATCGTCAGGTTTAGCGCATCCGCGGCACGATAAAGACTCAGCAATTTCATACTGTCTGTCGCAAAAACCGCATCGGGCGGGTTGTCTGAAGAGAGTAGCTGACAGGCCGCCTGAAGCGCGCTTTCATGGGTGTATCCGCCATCAATAACCCAGTCCGGGTTAATTGCAATACCCTGCTTCTCAAGGCTCGATTTATAGCCCGCCAGGCGATCGATAGAAACGTGATAATCGAGCGGGGCATGCAGGCAGGCAATTTTAGTGCGACCATGTTTGATAAATGAGTCGGTTAATATGGCGCTGTCGCGGAAATTATCCGTGTCGACAGAATAGATATTCTGGTAATTACCTTCCACTTTACCAATAACGACCACGGGCACGCCATATTCGTCCAGCGTCGCGAAAAAAGACTCGTTCGCCGGCGAGCTTAGCATGATGATCCCCTTGATCATCTTCTGCTTTATTTTACCCACGCATTTTTGCAGATCATCTTCGCTGCTTTTGGACGTTTGTAAAATAACATCAAAACCCTCTTCTTCTGCTTTTGCCGTAATGGCATGTAGTACATCAGAGAAAAACGGATTGCCTGCGGTGGTTTTGGTTGAACGGGTCGAAATAACCATAATGGCGTCGAAGCCAGAAGAGGTGAGTGCGCGGGCAAGTTTATTCGGTTGATAATTTAATTCTTCTATCGCCTTCAACACCTTTTCGCGCGCTTCAGGAGAAATATTCGTTTGTTTATTAAGAACGCGCGACACGGTTGATTTCGAAACGCCAGCAACGCGGGCAATATCATAGATGGTGGGTGACATACACCTTACTCACTCCAGACGGACAGCAATTGCGCCCATCTTACTGGAGAGAAAACGGCAATAGCAATAATTAAGAATTGATAATCAACGATCTGCCCCAATTTACTGTATTCTGAAGTGACTTTTTTCAGGGTTCCAGGCAATGAAGGACGGCGATGAAGCGACTTAAAAACGAATTCAATTCTCTGGTGAACCGTGGCGTTGATCGCCATCTGCGTCTTGCCGTGACGGGGCTGAGCCGCAGCGGTAAGACAGCATTCATTACGGCGATGGTCAATCAGCTGTTGAACCTGCATGCAGGGGCGCGCCTGCCACTGCTTAGCGCAGTGCGCGAGGAGCGGTTGCTTGGGGTGAAACGCGTACCGCAACGTGATTTTGGCATACCCCGTTTCACCTATGATGAAGGTCTGGCGCAGTTATACGGGGAGCCACCCGCCTGGCCCACCCCGACGCGTGGCGTGAGCGAAATCCGTCTTGCGCTTCGTTTCCGCTCGAATGAATCCCTGATGCGTCACTTCAAAGAAACGTCCACGCTCTATCTCGAAATTGTGGATTACCCGGGAGAATGGCTGCTCGATTTACCGATGCTGGCGCAGGATTACCTGAGCTGGTCCCGACAGATGACCGGTCTGTTGCAGGGGCAGCGGGCAGAGTGGTCGACCAAATGGCGCCAGCTTTGCGAAGGACTGGATCCGCTGGCACCGACGGATGAAAACCGTCTGGCCGTCATAGCCGAAGCCTGGACGGATTACCTGCATCAGTGCAAGCAGGAGGGGTTGCATTTTATTCAGCCGGGCCGCTTTGTTCTGCCGGGTGATTTAGCCGGTGCTCCCGCGCTACAGTTTTTCCCGTGGCCGGACGTTGACAGCATCGGTGAATCGAAACTGGCGCAGGCGGACAAGACCACCAACGCCGGTATGCTCCGCGAGCGATACAATTATTACTGTGAGAAGGTGGTTAAGGGCTTTTATAAAAATCACTTTTTACGCTTTGACCGCCAGATCGTACTGGTGGACTGCCTGCAACCGCTTAACAGCGGGCCGCAGGCGTTCAATGATATGCGGCTGGCGCTTACGCAGCTGATGCAAAGCTTTCATTATGGCCAGCGTACGCTGTTTCGCCGTTTGTTCTCGCCGGTCATCGACAAGCTGCTGTTTGCCGCCACAAAAGCTGACCATGTGACGGTCGATCAGCACGCCAACATGGTATCCCTGCTGCAACAGCTGGTGCAGGATGCCTGGCAGAATGCGGCCTTCGAAGGGATCAGTATGGATTGTCTGGGGCTGGCGTCCGTACAGGCTACGCAGAGTGGGTTGATTGACCTGAATGGCGAGAAAATTCCGGCCCTGCGGGGCAACCGTCTCAGCGACGGTGCGCCGCTCACGGTCTATCCGGGGGAAGTTCCGGCGCGTCTGCCGGGCCAGGCTTTCTGGCAAAGCCAGGGTTTTCAGTTCGAAGCCTTCCGTCCGCAGAGTATGAACGTTGACCAGCCATTGCCGCATATCCGTCTGGATGCCGCGCTGGAGTTTTTAATTGGAGATAAATTGCGATGACGGAACCGTTAAAACCACGCATTGATTTTACCGGCCAGCTTGAGCAGTCCCCGCATGAGGCGTTTAAAACGGCGCAAACCTTCAGCGGCCCGCAGGCCGACAACTTTGCTCCCGTGCTGGCAGACGAACCGTTGGCTGAAGAGGGGCAGGCGGAAGCGGTGGTTGATGCGGCACTGCGCCCGAAACGCAGCCTGTGGCGCAAGATGGTGACCGCCGGGTTAGCCCTTTTTGGTGTTAGCGTAATCGGCCAGGGTGTGCAGTGGGGCGTCAATGCCTGGCAAACGCAGGACTGGGTGGCGCTGGGGGGATGCGCCGCCGGGGCGTTGATTGTTGGTGCGGGCGTTGGCTCGGTCGTCACCGAGTGGCGTCGCCTCTGGCGTTTGCGTCAGCGTGCCCACGAACGCGATGAAGCGCGGGATCTGCTGCACAGTCACGGCACAGGAAAAGGGCGTGCTTTTTGTGAAAAGCTTGCGGCTCAGGCCGGGATAGATCACTCTCACCCGGCGCTTCAGCGCTGGTATGCGGCGATCCACGAAACCCAGAATGACCAGGAAGTGGTCACGCTCTATGCCCACATTGTTCAGCCGGTGCTGGATGCGCAGGCTCGTCGTGAGATCAGCCGCTCGGCGGCGGAATCCACCCTGATGATCGCCGTCAGTCCGCTGGCAATGGTGGACATGGCCTTTATTGCCTGGCGCAACCTGCGCCTGATCAACCGCATCGCCAGACTGTATGGCATTGAGCTTGGCTATTACAGCCGGCTGCGCCTGTTCAAACTGGTATTGCTGAATATCGCCTTCGCCGGGGCAAGCGAACTGGTGCGGGAGGTCGGGATGGACTGGATGTCGCAGGATCTTGCGGCGCGTCTCTCTGCCCGGGCGGCGCAGGGGATTGGTGCCGGTCTGCTGACGGCACGCCTGGGCATCAAAGCGATGGAGGTTTGTCGTCCACTCCCCTGGATCGATGGCGATAAGCCGCGGCTGGGGGATTTCCGTCGCGAATTAATTGGCCAGCTTAAAGAGACGCTCAATAAAAAACCTGCTCAGTGAGGTTTTGTTTACTAATCGTGCGGGCTGTCAATATTTGTTGACAGCCACCTTCCCGAACACCGTGATCTGACATATCATTTTACTGTTATTGGCTTAAACGGTGAATTTCCCATGCGTCTGGAAGTCTTTTGTGAGGACCGTCTCGGTCTGACCCGCGAGTTACTCGATCTTCTTGTTTTACGTAGCATTGATTTACGTGGCATAGAGATCGACCCTGTCGGGCGAATTTACCTCAATTTTGCCGAAATTGAATTTAATACCTTCAGTAGCCTGATGGCGGAAATCCGCCGTATCGATGGCGTTACGGATGTACGCACCATCCCCTGGATGCCGTCCGAGCGGGAACATCTTGCGCTGAGCGCGCTGCTGGAAGCAATGCCGGAGCCGTTTCTCTCTCTCGATCTGAAAAATAAAGTCGAGCGCGTTAACCAGGCCAGCTGCCAGCTGTTTGCGCAGACTCAGGAAAAACTTATCGGGCACCACGCCACGCAACTGATTACCGGTTTTAATTTCCAGCGCTGGCTGGACAGCAACCCGCAAAATACCCATAGCGAGCATGTCGTTATCAACGGACAGAATTTCCTGATGGAGATCACGCCGGTCTACCTGAAAGGGGAAAATGCCGCGAGGGTGCTCACCGGCGCGGTGATCATGCTGCGCTCCACGGTGCGCATGGGACGACAGTTACAGAATCTTTCCAGCCAGGACGTCGGCGCATTCAGCCAGATTATTGCGGTGAGCCCGAAGATGCGTCATGTGATCGACCAGGCGCGCAAGCTGGCAAATCTTACGGCGCCGCTGCTGATTACCGGGGATACCGGTACGGGGAAAGATCTGCTGGCGCATGCTGTGCACATGGCCAGCCCGCGTGCGGCAAAACCGTATCTGGCGCTGAACTGCGCCTCTATTCCTGAAGATGCGGTGGAAAGTGAGCTGTTCGGGCATGCGCCGGAAGGTAAAAAAGGCTTCTTTGAACAGGCGAACGGCGGCTCGGTGCTGCTGGACGAGATTGGCGAAATGTCGCCACGCATGCAGGCGAAACTGCTGCGTTTTCTCAATGACGGCACGTTCCGCCGTGTGGGGGAAGATCATGAAGTACACGTGGATGTGCGCGTCATCTGCGCCACCCAGAAAAACCTGGTGGAGCTGGTGCAGAAAGGGGTATTCCGCGAAGATCTCTACTATCGTCTCAACGTTCTGACGCTCAATATTCCGCCGCTGCGCGATTGCCCGCAGGACATCATGCCGTTGACAGAACTGTTCGTGGCCCGTTTTGCCGACGAGCAGGGCGTGCCGCGTCCGAAGCTCTCTGCCGACCTGGGCACCGTGCTGACGCGTTACGGCTGGCCGGGCAATATTCGTCAGCTTAAAAATGCGGTCTATCGCGCATTAACTCAGCTTGAAGGGTATGAACTGCGCCCTCAGGATATTCTGTTGCCGGATTACGATGCCGGGACGGTCTCGGTAGGCGAAGAGGCAATGGAAGGCTCGCTGGATGACATCACCAGCCGTTTCGAGCGTTCGGTGTTAACGCAGCTTTATCGCAGCTATCCGAGCACGCGCAAGCTGGCTAAACGTCTTGGGGTGTCACATACCGCGATTGCGAATAAGCTGCGCGAGTATGGGTTAAATCAGAAGAAGGGTGACGAATAAATAAAAAAGCCTCTTTGCAGAGGCTTTTTTACGTTTAGGCTTTAAGCGCTTCAAGTGCAGCGGTGTAATCCGGTTCGGTAGTGATTTCGTTAACCAGCTCACTGAAAACAACGTTGTCGTTTTCGTCGATCACCAGTACCGCACGAGCAGCCAGACCTTTCAGCGCGCCTTCGGAAATGGCAACACCGTATTTTTCCAGGAAATCCGGGCTGCGCAGAGTGGAAAGGGTGATGACGTTGCTCAGGCCTTCAGCGCCGCAGAAGCGGGACTGGGCAAACGGCAGGTCAGCAGAAATGCACAGCACCACGGTGTTATCCATTTCGGTCGCCAGCTGGTTGAATTTACGCACTGATGCAGCGCAAACGCCAGTATCGATGCTTGGGAAAATGTTCAGGACTTTACGCTTGCCAGCAAACTGGCTCAGCGTGACGTCAGACAGATCTTTAGCCACCAGAGTAAAAGGCTGTGCTTTGCTGCCAGACTGTGGGATGGAACCTGCAACAGCAACCGGGTTGCCCTGGAAATGAACGAGTTGTGACATAGATATCTTCCTGTTTACAAATAGTTAACGTCGTGGCTAGTGTATGTCATCCGCAGTTAGCACGGCAAACCAATTTTCTGCCTTTCCGGCCTGCAAGGAGTCAGTGATGAGAAGCGTTAAGGTCTATGAAGAAGCCTGGCCATTGCACACCCCGTTTGTGATCTCGCGCGGCAGCCGTAATGAGGCCTGCGTGGTCGTGGTTGAATGTGAAGAGGACGGCGTAAAAGGCGTCGGGGAATGTACCCCTTATCCCCGCTACGGAGAAAGCCTGGCGTCAGTCATGGCGCAAATTATGACGGTGGTGCCCGAGTTGCAGGCGGGCCTGACGCGTGAGGCTCTTCAGCTTCGGTTGCCGGCCGGCGCGGCACGCAACGCGATTGACTGCGCACTCTGGAGTCTGGAAGCGGCGAAACAACAAAAACCGCTGCCTGCGCTGCTGGACGTTACGCTGCCGCAATCGATCGTCACCGCGCAAACGGTGGTCATCGGTGAACCAGAGCAAATGGCCGCCAGCGCTCAGGCGTTGTATGCCACCGGTGCAACATTATTAAAGGTGAAGCTCGACGATCGTCTGATTAGCGAACGCATGGTCGCCATTCGTGCGGCGGTGCCTGATGCCACTCTTATCGTCGATGCGAACGAATCATGGCATAGTGAAGGGCTGGCAGCTCGTTGTCAGCTGCTTACCGATCTGGGCGTTGCCATGCTGGAGCAACCCCTCCCGGCAGAAGACGATGCCGCCCTGGCGAATTTTATTCATCCGCTTCCCGTCTGTGCAGATGAAAGCTGTCATACCCGTGAGAGCCTGTCAGCTCTCGAGGGACGCTACGAAATGGTGAACATTAAGCTGGATAAAACAGGTGGATTAACCGAAGCCCTGGCACTGGCACAAGATGCGCAGGCGCAAGGCTTTGCTCTGATGCTGGGCTGCATGTTGTGCACGTCCAGAGCGATCGGCGCTGCGCTCCCGCTGGTGAACAGCGTGCGTTTTGCCGATCTTGACGGCCCAACCTGGCTGGCGGTTGACGTATCACCCGCCCTGAATTTTACCTCCGGTGTACTTCATCTTTGAGGCTGCCAGCGCAGGAGCTCTGTCATCGCCCGCAGGTATTTTTCGCTCGCTTCATCCGAGGAGATGGGCGGAAACTCTGCGGTGATACAGTGAAGGCTAAGGTCCGCGCACCAGCTGCCAAACGACCCGGGTGTTTCATAGCCAACGCTGCTCACCAGAGGTAGAGCAAACGCATCCGCCAGCCACTGCCCGAGCGCCGTATTACGAGGATCTTCAATACAGGCGAGGGGATCGTGGAAAGAGACAACCCAGGCGGGGTGGATCTTATGAATAAGCTGGCACAATGCCTGAGTCTCCGGTTCGGAACCGGGTTTTTCTCCCGTGAGCAGGACAACATCTCGCTCCTGCGCTGAACTGTTCCAGCGATACACCGTTTCACCGGCGCGCCAGTTTGCCGCCGGGAAGTTCCTGTTCAGGTCAACGCCGCGTGCATTCGCCCGTAATCCAAGCTGACAACCGTCCGGGTTGACGGTCAAAATCACATGATGACGTCGTAAATCGGGGGCCAGCGTACGTAGCGCGCACGAGAGCGTCACGACAGACGAGTTTTCATCGCCATGCGTGCCCGCAATGATTAAGCCGCTATTGCGATCGGCCTCGGGTGCCGGAAACCAGATCAGCGGCGCGCCTAAAAACGAGCGTCCATAATGTTCAGTCCCGGGCGGGAAGGCGCCGCGTTCCGTTCTTGGTCGGGTAGTTGCCATAGTAAACCCTGATGATAAAGTCACTTCTGGCAGTGTTGTGCAAAAGCCGCGCTTAATCAAATAGTTTCCGTGTGTGTGGAAAATTGCCTGACATCAACTTTCCGGAGGAAGCATTTGCATTTCTCCGTTTCGAAACAAATAATTACGCATCTGTCTGTTACCTGACATCATTAAGGGGATCGTATGAAGCATCCTGTTTCGCTTCTTTGTACTGCGCTGTGGCTGTGCGGGCTTTCTTCACTTTCATATGCCGCGGAGGTTCCCGAAGGAACGGTTCTGGCGCAAAAGCAGGAGCTGGTTCGACATATTAAAGATGAGCCCGCTTCGCTCGATCCGGCAAAAGCGGTGGGGTTGCCCGAGATACAGGTGATCCGCGACCTCTATGAAGGGCTGGTAAATCAGAACGAAAAAGGGGAGTTAGTTCCCGGCGTGGCGACGCGCTGGCAGAGCAATGACAACCGCGTCTGGACGTTCACGTTGCGGGATAACGCTAAGTGGTCTGACGGAACCCCGGTGACGGCACAAGATTTTGTCTATAGCTGGCGTCGTCTGGTTGATCCTAAAACAACGTCACCTTTCGCCTGGTTTGCGGCGCTGGCGGGCATTAACAATGCCCAGGCCATTATCGACGGCAAAGCTGCTCCGGATACCCTCGGCGTGACGGCGGTGGATGCTAAAACTTTGCGCGTGCAGCTGGACAAACCGCTGCCCTGGTTCAGCAATCTGACGGCTAATTTCGCGTTTTATCCTGTTCAAAAGGCCAATGTGGAAAGCGGTAAGGAATGGACGCGCCCTGGCGCGCTCATTGGCAACGGTGCGTATGTGCTGAAAGATCGCGTGGTGAATGAAAAACTGGTGGTTGAGCCGAATTCTCATTACTGGGATAACGCCAGGACGGTGCTTAAAAAAGTCACCTTTGTGCCAATCAATCAGGAGTCCTCAGCGACCAAACGCTATCTGGCGGGCGATATCGATATTACAGAATCGTTTCCGAAAAACATGTACCAGAAGCTGCTTAAAGATATTCCGGGTCAGGTATATACACCGCCACAGCTTGGGACCTATTACTACGCGTTTAACACGCAAAAAGGCCCAACCGCGGATGCCCGCGTACGTCTCGCGCTCAGCATGACTATCGACAGACGTATTATGGCGGAGAAAGTCCTGGGGACCGGTGAGAAACCGGCCTGGCATTTTACTCCCGATGTCACTGCGGGTTTTACGCCGGAAGCCTCGCCATTTGAGCAGATGACGCAGCAGGAGCTGAATGCGCAGGCGAAAACGTTGTTGCAGGCGGCAGGCTATGGCCCTCAGCGGCCGCTAAAATTAACGCTGCTGTACAACACGTCTGAAAACCATCAGAAAATTGCGATTGCCGTTGCATCCATGTGGAAGAAAAATCTGGGTGTTGACGTTAAGTTGCAGAATCAGGAGTGGAAAACCTACATCGACAGCCGCAATACCGGGAATTTTGACGTCATCCGTGCATCGTGGGTAGGGGACTACAACGAGCCGTCGACATTCCTGTCGCTGTTGACCTCCTCCCACAGCGGGAATATCTCACGATTCAACGATCCTGCTTACGATAAGATTATTCATCAGGCGACGCTCGAAACCACTGAAAAAGCGCGTAATGCCGACTACAACATGGCCGAGAAGATCCTCACCGAGAAAGCACCGATTGCCCCTATTTATCAGTACACCAATGGCCGTCTCATCAAGCCATGGGTTAAAGGTTATCCGATAAATAACCCAGAGGATGTTGCGTACAGCCGTACAATGTATATTGAAAAGCATTAAAAAGAGGTCAGGGCGCTACGTGATTATGGTAAACATCCATTAACCGCATAAGCGCCCGCTCTAAGGGGGTATGATTTTACAGCCTGGTTAATACCGAATATCCCCTTCATATCAGCCCATCACTCATTGTCATGATGAATATCTTCAGAGAGATTCTTTCTCCCGTTTATCGAAAAACGCGTAGTCATTTATTCGCCATTCCTGTAGCAGTATAGTCATTACTGTTTTCAAGATTAAATTTGTCCGATACAGGATTTTTTCATATTCAGGCCATTTATTGAATTAAACCTTATTTCTCTGCGCTGTTACGGGGCGTGTTAATAAATGCATTGATGTAAATCAATTATTCAGCCTCATGGAACAATAAGTTCAATATTTCCAAACAAAGCAGTCATTCCTGCCAAATTAATGTGAATAAATGGTTAATTTTTACTGTATGTCATGTATCTATGGCATTTATGAGTACAATAATTTAGTGGAATATTCTTAAGAAAAGTCCAATGGTAGATCTTTGATCTGAGAAGTTGATTTTAAATGGGCTTTTGCTCTAATATGGTTTTGTAAAGAAACGTCACTCACTTAACATTTATTTCTTTTAAAGAAAGGGACTGCTATGGCCGATTCATTCCAGAATGAGGTGCCCAAGGCACGCATAAACTTAAAGCTGGCTCTGCATACAGGTGGCGCGCAGAAGAAAATCGAACTGCCGCTTAAACTCCTCACCGTCGGTGATTTCAGTAATGGAAAAGAGAATCGTCCATTATCGGAAAGAGAGAAAATTAACGTCAATAAAAATAACTTCAACAGCGTACTTTCGGAATTTAACCCGGAAGTGAATCTGACGGTTCCTAACACAATGGCCGGGGATGGTTCGGAAGAAAGCATAAAACTGAATTTCTCCGATATTAAGGATTTCGAACCTGAACAGGTTGCCCGCCAGATCCCCCAGCTCCGCGCCATGCTGGCCATGCGTAATTTATTACGCGACCTCAAATCCAATCTCCTTGATAACGCCACTTTCAGAAAAGAACTCGAGAAAATTCTTAAAGACCCGGCGCTGTCTCAGGAATTACGCGACGAAATGAGTGCACTGGCCCCGAAATAAGCGGCATGTGTAATTTAATGGATTAACCGGGAATATGCTGATGTCTGTGAATACTGAAACCGCCTCCGCGCAGGGGCAGACCACCGTACTGGAAAAAGAGGGCGTTTACGCCTCCCTGTTTGAAAAAATCAACCTGACCCCGGCCTCCAGCCTGGGGGATATCAATGCGTTTCTGGATGACGCCGCGCTTTCTGACGCTCCGGCGGGTGAACGCCTGACGGCGGCGATGCAGGTGTTTATGGACTGCATCCGCAAATCCGGTCAGCCGGTGGAGAAGCTCGACAAAACGCTGATTGACCACCATATCGCCGAACTGGATTTCCAGATTAGCCGTCAGCTGGATGCCGTAATGCATCACCAGGAGTTCCAGAAGGTGGAGTCCCTGTGGCGCGGCCTGAAGCAGCTGGTGGACAGCACCGACTACCGCCAGAACGTGAAAACCGAAATTCTGGATGTGTCGAAAGAAGATCTGCGTCAGGACTTTGAAGACGCGCCGGAACTTATCCAGAGTGGCCTCTACTGGCACACCTATACCGCCGAATATGACACCCCGGGCGGCGAGCCGATTGGCTCCGTGATTTCATCCTATGAATTTGACGCCAGCCCGCAGGATGTGGCGCTGCTACGCAACATCTCTAAAGTGTCAGCTGCCGCACATATGCCGTTTATTGGCTCTGTCGGTCCGAAATTCTTCCTGAAAGACTCCATGGAAGAGGTCGCTGCAATTAAGGATATCGGCAACTACTTCGACCGCGCCGAGTACATTAAGTGGAAATCGTTCCGCGACACCGACGACGCCCGCTACATCGGCCTCGTGATGCCGCGCGTGCTGGGGCGTCTGCCGTATGGCCCGGACAGGGTTGTCACCGGCACCGTCGCCACGCGGGATTACAACTACCGGACAGCCACCACGCCGATGGATGCGGCGGTGAGTGTGCGTAATGATGCGGTCACCACCGGGGAGCATTACCGCTGCGCGGCGCCTTATCGTGAAGCGGGTGATGACGCGAGCCCGGAGCCGGAAACCGAATCTGGCGCGTTCTACGCCCGACTTCACCACGAGCGGGAGCTCAACAGGTCGGTCCGCATTCACCTGTTCAGCAATGCTGCACACCTCACTCCCGGGCAGGTGCTGGAGCCGCAGGGCGACGTCATTACGGCCCTGCAAGAAGGCGTGATCCTCACGCTGGTGAACTTCCGTGGCGCCCGTGATTCCCGTCTGCATGTGTCGGTCTGGGGCCTGCCTTACACGGAACGTTACTGCTTCCGTCCGGTAGAGATCCCTCGCCCGGTCATCCCGGGTACGCTTCCGGCCCGGATCGAAAGTCGCGAAAAAAATGATACCTACGCACACTGGACGTGCAGGGGCGCTATCGGGTGAAACTGGACTTTGACCGGGAGGGGACGGAATCCGGTTACGGCTACCTGTGGCTGCGGATGGCGAAGCCGTACTCTGGTGATACATATGGCTGGCACACCCCGCTCACCGACGGGACGGAAGTGGCGATTGCGTACAGCAACGGTGATATTGACCTGCCGTACATTGCGTATGCGCTGCACGACTCTGAGCACCCGGGCCACGTGACCCGCGACAACCATACCCGCAACGTGCTGCGCACCCCGGCGAACAACAAGCTGCGGATGGAGGATAAACGGGGAGAGGAGCATATCAAGCTCGCCACGGAGTACGGGAAAACACAGCTCAGCAGCGGGCATCTGGTGGACAGCCAGGGACAATGTCGCGGCCGGGGTGCCGAATTGCGTACCGATGTATGGGCTATAGCGACTTATTACCATAAGTACGGTAAGGATCATATCAGTATCCGGTCATACTAATCGCTGATACGGATGAATATAAACTCTTAACAAATGGGTGAATACTGAAAGGTTGCTCTGGCGGCCAGTGTAATGACAAAGACAGGTAAGACCAGGACTCACTACACCTGAATCAGTCACTGGGCTTAAAGCCGCAAAGGAAATAAGGGGTGAGTCAGCGAATTACATTAGGGCTGGCAGCGTTATAGCTGCAAATAAGCCAGGAATGATGCTGAACCCTACCCGTCAATGTCTAAACAATGGATGCTTTGCAAACGGAATGTGTTCATATAATGACTGATGCCACAGGGACACAACACGCCATCGCTTTATGAAATGCTGAGCGGTAATTTCTCAGGTGGCCTGAGCCTCAACCAGGTCAGCGAACAGAATCAGGTGATTTTATCAGTACTCGATAACATGCAGCGCATCCTCAACTGCCGCGCCGGTACGCTGGCTCACTTGCCGGACTACGGCCTGCCGGATATGACAAAAATCCTCCAGGGAATGCCCGGTACCGCCCATCAGCTGATTACCACACTGTCGGCCATATTGCTGAAATATGAGCCGCGCCTGAGCCGGATTAACGTGGTGATGCAGGAACAGATTCAGCCCGGTGAACTCCGCTACGCCATTGATGCGGAGCTGAAGGGGGTCGGGCTGGTGCGCTACGGCACGGAATTTATGCCCGAGGGCAGGGTATTAATCCGTCATCTGAAACAACAGCAATACCTCGATGCACGAGCCGCCATCTAGTTATTACTCAGGTTAAAACAGTTATGACAATAAATTCTGAACGCCAACTTAAAACCGGCGGGGATCCGCGCACGCTTGCGGATTACGCTGCCTTGCGCGAAGAAATGAACAAGCTCACCCATCCGGCACGCCCGGATGTTAACTGGCAACACGCGGAAACGCTCTGTCTGTCACTGTTCGAGCATAACGGTGTGGAGCTACAAACGGCTGCCTGGTATACGCTCGCCCGCACGCATCTCGCCGGACTCTACGGCATGAATGAAGGGCTGGGGCTACTGGCTGCACTGGTCGTCCGTCAGTGGGGTAGCCTCTGGCCACAGCCTGTCCATGCGCGAGTTGAAATCCTCAGCGCACTGAGCAAACGCCTGCAACAGGTGGTGAGAACGCTGACGTTGACGTATGCCGATTTAGGGCAGCTTTATCAGGCTGAGGAGAATCTGAACGCTCTGAGTGACATGTTGCAGCGCCTCGAACTTAAGCATGCTGCTCAGCTTGATGCCCTGCGCACGATGATGCAGAACGCAGCAGTGCGTCTGGAAAACAGTGATAATACGGGCGTGAGTCTGCCGGGTAACACGATGGGGGCCGCGGAACTTGATCTCACCGAACCGACAGAGCGTTGTAAATGGGTTTATGTGGTTCAGCCCGAGCCGTTGCCGAATAAAGAGCCTCCTGTACCCGTGAAGCAGTGGAAGCCATTTGCTGCGGGTATGTTGTTCATGCTGGTGGCAGCCAGCATTGTCGCAGTGGGATGGCAGACGATGCATGCGCCAGATTCGGCGCAAATGCAGCTGGCTGCGACTCTGGCTCCTTTACCTGAAGGACTCTCTACAGCACAGTTGCAGGCGCTGCAACAAACGTCACCGCCACCTGAACCGGGGATCAGCAAGACACAGCAGCTGTTAGCGCAGCTTTTACACCTGAAACCAGACTGGGCAGTAAGCTACGGCGACCGTCTGGTGCAGCAGGCGCTGACGCTGTGGCCAGAAGAGGCCAAACCCCTGGCACAACAGTGGCACAAGCAAATTAGCGTTTCCGGACTTGCAGAGTCAGAGCTGAATGGCTGGCATCAGGGAATGACGCAGTTACAGCAGTTGACGAACAGGCTAAACGCGCTGGATGAACAGAAGGGGAAGTACATGACGGTCAGCGAACTGAAATCAGCCGTGTTTGCCATGTCGCAGTCCTTCAGCCATACCGTTCCGCTTGAGGAGCGGCTTCGTCTGCTTTCCATTTTACCTGCCGGGCAACCCCTGTCAGCAGCGCAGCTAAACCAGACCGAACAGCATCTTCAGCAGTTGATTGCCAGCTATGCCCTGCTGAAGCACCAAAAAGAATAATGAGACTGGCGAAAAACACGGAGTTGACATGTCAGCAAGAGAGCGTTTTTTTAAGAAAGTGCAGCAGAGCATCGGGGACAAACCGATCTATGTTAATACGGCTGAGGCCGAAGTCAGGGCGTTTTGTGAGCGGATGGAGGATCTTGCACAGCAAATCATTACATGGTTTGAAGGTTCTGGTATTGAAATATTTTTATCTAAAAAACATATCACCGATTTAAGTACGGTTGGCTATAGCCTCAGTAGCGGTATATGCCGTTATGCCATTACGACGATCATTTTGCAAAATGGGGATCGCAGCGTCACCATTATGCCAGAACAGGTGATCAGGGGGCCGGAGAAGGGGTGTGTGACGATGAGTATTAATGTCCCCGATAGTCTGTCGGGGGCGAGTATATTCCATTTAAGCATGGCGCCTGATACAGGCTGGTATATTCGTCGCGGGCATCAAAGTGCAAAAGAGAATATTCTCATGAATGAGGACTGTTTTTTCCAGACTATCGACTGTCTGGCCTGAACGTAAGCCACTCTAACGGGAGGGCGCGTATTAACTACGTTAACTTATTAAGCACCACTAAACAACGGCGCCCTACAGTACCCCTCCTTAAATATATAATTGCCATTTTTGAAGGGGTATCAGCAACCCAACGACAAGACAGACATTTAGCGTAAAACATGCTTTTTGTCCGCCTTAAGTAAAACTGCGCAAATCAAACTGCAAAACAACAAACCAGCGACGAACGTGAGGACAAATTCGTATGGCAATGCTATAACCCTTAATGCCAACCAAAATATAATGTCCCAGGAAAACGTATGCTAAGAAATATTAGTGTCAGAACGTTCATTGTCTATTTCCTTTTATGTGTATTTTTGGTAAGTGATGGAGTTATAGCGCTATTTTCACGGAATTCTTCGCTTTTTATTGCAGTCATAATTGTACAATTCATCGCCTTATTTTTACTCTGGGCGTACATGACCAAATATCTTGTTACGCCGATCAATACTGTGAAAAAAAGTATTGAAGAAGTAACGTCAGGCAAACTTGGCGTGTTGATACCTGAATTTGGCAACAACTGTGCGGGACGACTGATCCCGGGGATTAACAGTCTCTCCAACAACATTGCAACGCTGGTCCGTGAGATCCGCGCCTCCTCGCAAACCGCGATGACCCTGTCTGATCAACTCTCTTCACGCAGCGCGCAGCTTTCCGTCAAAACAGAACAGCAGTCAGCTTCGCTGGTGCAAACGGCAGCCAGCATGGAAGAGATGGCTGCAAGTACAAAAAATAATGCCGACAATACCCGTTTAGCCAGCGAGCAGGCGAATATCGCGACGTTACAGGCGCGTAAAGGCGGAGAATTAATGGGGCAGGTCGCGAACAATATGCAGTCGATTACCGACTGCGCCCAGCAAATGACAGAGATTATCTCGCTGATTGACGGGATCGCTTTTCAGACCAATATTCTGGCGCTTAACGCCGCCGTTGAAGCGGCAAGAGCGGGCGACCATGGTAAAGGGTTTTCTGTGGTCGCGGGTGAGGTGAGAAGCCTGGCGCATCGTAGCGCCGAAGCGGCAAAAAATATTAAGTCACTGATTGAAGTTACCAGCCATAACGTGACGCAGGGCGTTAACGTGGTCTCTGAAGCCGAAAAAAACATGCATGACATTGTTACCGGTTCGGGCAATGTGAGCAGACTGATGGATGAAATATCCGCCTCAACATCAGAACAGGAAAAAGGTATTTCACAAATTACGCAGGCATTATCAGAGCTTGAACGCGTAACGCAGAGCAACGTGTCGATGGTTGAGGAACTCAATGGATCGTCAGATGTGCTGCGCAATCAGGTGATTGAGCTCCAGACACGAACACGTAATTTCCGTCTGGAAAATGAGTTCCAGACTGACAATGCGTTAAGAAGCCGCGAATGGGCGGTGAATTCCTGAACGTATTCAGGACGATGCCTCACATAATTATTGCTTAACCCTCGGCGAAAGCTAGACTGACACCGAAAGAGATAAAACGGTGGAGGCGCTGTGGAGAGCATTAAAGGGTCTGAGGTTAACGTACCTGACGCAGTTTTTGCATGGGTGTTTGATGGACAAGGCGGCGCAAGGCCGCTTGAAGATCAGGATCACATCGACAGCGAACATCCATGCTGGCTGCACCTCAACTACACGCACCCGGACAGCGCCGAGTGGCTCGCGTCTACGCCGCTATTGCCTAACAACGTTCGGGATGCGCTGGCGGGAGAAAGTCTCAGACCCCGCGTCAGCCGGATGGGTGAGGGGACGTTAATTACGCTGCGTTGTATAAACGGCAGTACGGATGAGCGTCCGGATCAGCTGGTGGCAATGCGTGTTTATATGGATGAACGGCTGATTGTTTCCACCCGCCAGCGAAAAGTGCTGGCGCTGGATGACGTCATTAACGATCTGAAAGAGGGCACCGGACCTACGGATTGCGGCAGCTGGCTGGTGGATGTGTGTGATGCGCTGACCGATCATGCCAGCGAGTTTATAGAAGAACTTCACGATAAAATCATCGATCTGGAAGATAACCTGCTCGATCAGCAAATCCCCCCACGTGGTTTTCTGGCGCTGCTGCGTAAGCAGCTCATCGTGATGCGCCGCTATATGACCCCTCAGCGCGACGTTTATGCGCGGCTGGCCAGCGAACGCATGAGCTGGATGAACGACGATCAACGCCGCAGAATGCAGGATATCGCTGACCGGCTCGGACGTGGACTGGACGAGATTGACTCATGTATTGCCAGAACGGCAGTCATGGCGGATGAGATAGCCCAGGTGATGCAGGAGTCGTTAGCCAGGAGAACGTACACCATGTCGCTGATGGCGATGGTCTTTTTACCGAGTACCTTCCTGACGGGGTTGTTTGGCGTAAACCTCGGAGGGATCCCCGGCGGTGAATATCACTATGGCTTCACCACGTTTTGCGTCATGTTAGTGGTTTTGATTGGCGGTGTTGCGTGGTGGTTGCATCGTAGTAAATGGCTG
Source organism: Enterobacter cloacae complex sp. GYL001 (assembly GCF_049237125.1). Taxonomy (NCBI): domain Bacteria; kingdom Pseudomonadati; phylum Pseudomonadota; class Gammaproteobacteria; order Enterobacterales; family Enterobacteriaceae; genus Enterobacter; species Enterobacter cloacae complex sp. GYL001. The sequence continues at coordinate 69,851 of NZ_JBMKGW010000005.1, forward strand.
TAAATTTACGCTTTTCTGAGGCAGAGTCGGCTTCAAAACGACATTTTAATTGAGCGAAGTCAATAAACTCCGACCATTTTAGGTGCAATATTACTCCCGCAGGTGAATGCAACGTCAAGCGATGGGCGTTGCGCTCCATATTGTCTTACTTCCTTTTTTTGAATTACTGCATAGCACAATTGATTCGTACGACGCCGACTTCATAGTCGGCTTTTTTTTTGCCTCCTGTTTATCTGCGTCTACCCTTTAGGGGTCAGCACCCTAATCTGGAGGAAAAGATGAGTATGCTACTTGCCCTGCAACGCCTTAACACCTGGCAGTCCGATCCGGTGCCCACCGATCCGACGCCGATACCCGATCCTGTCCCACGTCCGCAGCCGATGCCGGATCCGCCGCCCGATGAAGAACCGATTAAATTGTCGCATCGTTAGCGCAGATCTGCGAGGATACGCGCCATCTGACTGCAATCATTACCACGAGAGTATATTGTGACCGCTTTTTCCACGCTGAACGTTCTGCCTGAAGCCCAACTGACTAACCTGAATGAGTTGGGCTACCTCACTATGACCCCTGTCCAGGCCGCCGCGCTGCCGGCTATCCTTGAAGGCCGTGACGTGCGCGTGCAGGCGAAAACCGGCAGTGGAAAAACGGCTGCATTCGGGCTAGGCCTGTTACAACACATTGATGCAACCCTGTTTCAGACTCAGTCCCTGATACTCTGCCCGACGCGCGAGCTGGCCGACCAGGTCGCGGGTGAGCTGCGTCGTCTGGCGCGTTTTTTGCCTAACACTAAAATTTTAACGCTCTGCGGCGGGCAACCGTTCGGTGCGCAGCGCGATTCCCTTCAGCACGCGCCGCATATCATTGTGGCAACGCCGGGCCGTCTGCTCGATCACCTGCAAAAAGGCACCGTTTCACTCGATGCACTGCAAACGCTGGTGATGGATGAAGCTGACCGCATGCTGGATATGGGCTTCAGCGATGCGATTGACGAAGTGATCCGCTTTGCGCCAGCCACGCGTCAGACGCTGCTCTTTTCTGCCACCTGGCCAGAGGCGATAGCGGCGATCAGCGGGCGCGTGCAGAAGAACCCGCTGACCATTGAAATCGATACTGTCGATGCGTTACCGGCGATTGAGCAGCAGTTCTTCGAGACATCGCAGCAGGGCAAAATTCCACTGCTACAAAAATTGCTGAGCCAACATCAGCCAGCGTCCTGCGTGGTGTTCTGTAATACCAAAAAAGATTGTCAGGCGGTGTGCGATGCTCTGAATGATGCCGGACAGAGCGCATTATCGCTGCATGGCGATCTGGAACAGCGCGATCGCGATCAGACGCTGGTGCGTTTCGCTAACGGCAGCGCACGCGTGCTGGTTGCAACGGATGTGGCGGCCCGTGGCCTGGATATTAAATCGCTTGAGCTGGTGGTGAATTTCGAACTGGCATGGGATCCGGAAGTGCATGTCCACCGCATCGGACGTACCGCGCGCGCAGGTAACAGTGGTCTCGCCATCAGCTTCTGCGCACCTGAAGAGGCGCAGCGCGCCAATATTCTTGCGGAAATGCTGCAACTGAAACTCAACTGGGTGAATACCCCTGGTAATATCAGCATCGCTCCGCTGGCGGCGGAAATGGCCACCCTGTGCATCGACGGCGGTAAAAAGGCCAAAATGCGTCCCGGTGACGTTCTGGGGGCGTTAACTGGGGATATCGGTCTCGACGGGGCAGATATTGGCAAGATCACGGTCCATCCTGCGCATGTCTACGTAGCGGTTCGCCAGTCGGTTGCGCATAAGGCCTGGAAACAGTTGCAGGGCGGGAAGATTAAAGGGAAGACCTGCCGCGTTCGACTGCTGAAATAAGCTTAAAACGCGTCTCAGAAACGATATCTGAGACGCTGCCAGGTTACTTGACTTCTACCACGTTCAGGCGCAGTTCATCGAATTGCGCATCCTCTTCCTCTGGCTGCCAGCCAGCAGGCTGCATCGGGATCTCTTCGCGGTCAAACGCCAGATCCCCGCCATTCACCACCTCTGAACCGTGGTTAATCCCTTTGAAATCGAACAGTTCAACGTCGGCCAGGTGCGAAGGCACCACGTTCTGCATGGCGCTGAACATGGTTTCGATGCGGCCCGGATAGCGTTTATCCCAGTCACGCAGCATGTCGCCAATGACCTGACGTTGCAGGTTCGGCTGTGAGCCGCACAGATTGCACGGAATGATAGGGAAGGCTTTGGCCTGGGAGAAACGCTCAATGTCTTTCTCGCGGCAGTAGGCGAGTGGGCGGATCACGATGTGTTTGCCGTCGTCGCTCATCAGCTTCGGTGGCATTCCCTTCATTTTGCCGCCATAGAACATATTCAGAAACAGCGTTTGCAGAATGTCGTCCCGGTGATGACCAAGCGCAATCTTGGTGGCGCCCAGTTCGGTTGCGGTGCGGTACAGAATGCCGCGACGCAAACGTGAGCAGAGCGAGCAGGTCGTTTTGCCCTCTGGGATCTTCTCTTTAACAATGCCGTAGGTATTCTCTTCTACGATTTTGTACTCAACGCCCAGGTTCTCAAGGTACTCCGGCAGGATATGTTCCGGGAAGCCGGGCTGTTTCTGATCGAGGTTAACCGCGACCAGGGAAAAGTTCACCGGTGCGCTTTGCTGTAGATTGCGCAGGATCTCCAGCATGGTGTAGCTGTCTTTACCGCCCGACAGGCAGACCATGATGCGATCGCCTTCTTCAATCATGTTGAAGTCTGCAATGGCTTCGCCCACGTTACGGCGCAGTCGCTTTTGCAGTTTATTCAGGTTGTACTGTTTTTTCTTGTTAATTTCTTGATTTTGTTGCATCTATTCGTTACTCAGATCTCAAATGGGGCACAGGGTGAGGAAAACGATTTCAAAGCGTCAGCTTCGTGTTCATCTCTTCTATCCATGTAGCATAGATTTCATACACCATCTGCGCATGTACGTGCCCCATCTGGTTGCGATAAAAGACGGGTTTGCGGCTACCGGTAAAAACCAGCATGCGAAAGTGTGTCGTGTATGGTACGGATTGCAGCGCCGAATGCCAGCACGATTTACAAATGAGCTCCACAGGAGAAGTTTAGTTAAGACTGAAGGGTTGTCTACACTTACAGCTTACGCAGTAAAAACGGAGGTGAAAATGACTGACCGTCCCGTTAATGGTGACCATCCTGATTATAATCCCAGCCCGGATAACCCGGACAAGGATGGAAAAAAACCGAAAGATGATCCTGGCTCAGCGCCTGAATCAGGCGATAAAGATCCAGAGTAATGACCTGCCGCCTTTTCGAAGGCGGTTTTAACACCCATTCGGCCTCTCTATGCGCACCGCTATTCATGTTGTCCTCTTCAACGTTGTCTGATAACCGCTCAGAACCCCTACTGTTTTGCCTGGCGAACAGCTGAGATAAAGCACGGATCTCATTCCCGCGTACCAGCGCGTTTTACATTTCTCCTGCTACGCTTTTGAGGGGGACAAGGGAGCGCTTCTATGAAAAATAAAGACGAGCAGACAGGATTAGTTGGGCTGGCGATTGGTGCCGCCGTTATCGGGCTGGTTTCATCCCAGAAGATCATCAACCGTGAAAGTATTGTCGCTGAGCTGGTAAGGCTCGGCAGGCAGAAGGGGGATGGTGTCGAAGATGAGGTCTTTTTAAAAGCGGCTGAGTTAGTGAGAAAAGGAGTATAACGATGGCTGACATTCGTCATGCACAGTGTCATTGTGGGGCGGTGAAATTTACGGTTGAGCTGTCGGACGGCCTGAATACCGCACGTCGATGTAGCTGCTCGTTTTGCAGGATGCGTGGGGCGGTAGTGGTTTCAGCGCCTTTGACGGGCATTAAGGTGACGCAGGGCGCGGACACGCTCACAGAGTACCGTTTCAACACCGGCACGGCGCGCCATTTCTTCTGTTTGATCTGCGGAATTTACACGTTCCACCAACGACGTTCCAATCCCAATGAATATGGTGTGAATGTCGCCTGTCTGGAAAATGTCACGCCATTCGACTTCCCGGAAGTGGCGGTAATGGATGGAGTAAATCACCCTATGGATGGCGACAGCGGGGTAATTGGTTATCTCTCTTTTCGCAAAGAACAGGCGAAACAGCGATAAAATTAGCCCGCAGATCGCTGCGGGCTAACGGGATTAGAACTGGTAAACCAGACCTAACGCTACGATGTCATCCGTACCGATGCCATTGTTTTTGTAGAACGAATCATCTTCATCCAGCAGGTTGATTTTATAATCAACATAGGTGGACATGTTTTTGTTGAAATAGTAGGTAGCACCGACGTCAGCGTATTTCACCAGATCTTTATCGTCCTGGCCATTGCCCAGGTCTTTACCTTTGGACTGTAAATAGGAAATAGCCGGACGCAGACCGAAATCGAACTGATATTGTGCGGTGACTTCGAAGTTCTGGGTTTTGTTTGCAATACCGCCGCCATCTTGGCTATCGGTTGAACCATAAGGGGTCATATTGCGGGTTTCGGAATACATTGCCGCCAGGTAAATATTGTTAGCGTCATATTTCAGGCCAGCAGTCCATGCATCCGCCTTATCGCCACCTGCATACTGAGATGCTGCGCCAGTGCCAGCACTAACCTGATCGTTGGTACGGTCAGATGACGTATATGCCGCGCCTGCGCTGAAGCCCATGCCAAAGTCATAGGTGGTGGAGATACCGAAGCCATCACCGTTTTGATTACGAATGTTGTTATCTGAACGGTTATTAGTGCCTTCCTGAGAGCAGCCATACTCGTCACAGTTGCTGCCTTCATTATTACCCTGATACTGCACCGCGAAGTTCAGACCCTGCACCAGACCAAAGAAGTCGGTGTTACGGTAGGTAGCCACGCCGTTTGCACGACCGGTCATAAAGTTATCGGCATAAGTATAAGAGTCGCCACCAAATTCTGGCAGCATATCGGTCCAGCCTTCAACGTCGTACAGGACGCCATAGTTACGGCCGTAATCGAAGGAGCCGTAATCGCCCACCTTCACACCGGCGAAGGCCAGACGCGTCCAGGACTGATTGTCAGAACCTTCGGTGTTGTTTGCCTGAATGTTGTATTCCCATTGTGCGAAGCCGGTCATCATGTCGTTGATTTGGGTTTCACCTTTGAAGCCCAGTCGCATATAGGTTTGATCGCCATCTTTAGACGCGTCGTCAGAGAAATAATGCAGACCATCTACTTTGCCATACAGATCCAGTTTATTGCCGTCTTTATTATAAATTTCAGCTGCGTGAGCGGCGCCAGCCATTAACAAAGCGGGGATCATCAGTGCCAGTACTTTTCTTTGCATTTTGATTATTCCTTTGCAGTTATTTTTTTATTACTTCGTGAACTTTCCGGGCTGGAAAGCTGTCCCATGCTAAATCACTCTGACGGCGGATGAATAAAATATAATTGTTACGGGTTAAGTAAAATCTAAACTAAATGATGCGGTAGAAATAACGATTGATGCCATGAATGAATTATTATAATCAATACAAAATAAAAATTATTAATTACGTGGAAAACAAGGTAACCTCCACGCCGTTATATGCCTTTAAGATTTTTTCATCCATAATTCACGTGAATATTGTTCAGAACATTGAGGCAATTTTCACCGATCTTCTGGATTCGCCCGGTGCACGTGCATCGGGCTTTTTTTGGCAAAAAAATGCCCGGACATGCCGGGCATACAGGTTATTCGCTGGTCGATTTTTCGGCTTTCCCCGCCAGTTGCGCCAGGAAGTCATACCGCTTCTGTAGATCCGCTGCCGCATCCTTCCATAGCTGCTCTGCCACTTCTGGCTGTTGAGCGTTCAGCCTGCGGAAACGCTGCTCCTGAAGTAAGGTTTCGGCAAGGGCGTCTGACGGCGGACGCGAATCCAGCGCCAGCGGCAATTTCCCTTCATCGGTACGGCGCGGGTCGAAGCGGTACAGTGGCCAGAAGCCGGTTGCGGTGAGCTGACGCATCTGGTCGTGGCTGAGCGCCAGATCGTAGCCATGCTCCTCACACGGACTGTAGGCGATAATCAGCGACGGCCCTGGATACGCTTCCGCTTCCTGAATGGCTTTCACCGTCTGGTTGAGCTGCGCCCCCAGCGAAATCTGCGCGACGTAGACGTGTCCATACATCATCATGCTGACGCCCAAATCTTTACGCGCCTTGCGCTTGCCGTGCTCACCAAATTTCGTGACCGCCCCTAATGGCGTTGCTTTCGAGGCCTGTCCGCCGGTGTTGGAATAGCACTGAGTATCAAGCACCAGAATATTGACGTTTTCGGTCAGGCTCAGGACATGATCAAGACCGCCGAAACCAATATCGTAGGCCCACCCGTCGCCGCCGATCAGCCAGACAGATTTTTCAACCAGCGCGTCAGCATCAGTCAGGAGTTGTTCAGCCCCTTCAACACCCTGAAGCGCGTTGCGCAGTTCAGCAACCTGCGCGCGACGAACGTCAGGTGTGGCCTCCGCATGCAGGGCATCATTCAGTTCTGCCGGGATCTTATCGGCAAAGTGTGCCAGCAGACGCATTACGCGGGCGCGGTGCTGATCGACCGTCAGACGGAATCCCAGACCAAATTCTGCGTTGTCCTCGAAAAGCGAGTTTGCCCACGCCGGGCCGCGACCGTTCGCGTCGGTGGTGTATGGCGTAGACGGCAGGTTACCCCCATAGATTGACGAGCAGCCCGTCGCGTTGGCAATCAGCATTCGGTCACCGTAAAGCTGAGTGAGCAGTTTGATATACGGTGTTTCGCCGCAGCCGGAGCACGCCCCGGAGTACTCGAAGAGCGGGGTGATGAGCTGCGAGGTACGAATGTCAATGCGTTCCAGCTTGTTGCGATCGATTTCGGGCAGGTCGAGGAAGAAATCATAATTCACTTTCTCTTCTTCAACATGTTCAAGACGCGACATCATATTGATGGCTTTGATTGACGGGTCCTGACGATCTTTCGCCGGGCACACCTCGACGCACAGGTTACAGCCGGTACAGTCTTCCGGCGCCACCTGTAGGACATATTTCTGACCACGCATATCGCGGGATTTTACATCCAGCGAGTGCAAACTTTCCGGCGCGCCATCTAACGCTTCTGGCGACACCACTTTGGCGCGAATGGCCGAGTGAGGGCAGGCCGCCACGCAGTGGTTGCATTGGGTGCACAGCTCTTCTTTCCAGATAGGGATCGCTTCGGCAATGTTGCGTTTTTCCCAGCGGGTCGTGCCCATCGGCCAGGTTCCGTCAGGCGGAAGCGCAGAGACGGGAAGGGTGTCGCCCAGTCCGGCAAGCATCGCCGCCGTGACGGTTTTGACGAAATCCGGGGCGGCGTCAGACACCACTGGCGGCCGGTTCGGACTGCTGGCATTGACCGGCTGCAACGGCACCGCGAACAGCGATTCGCGGGCCAGCGCCAGCGCCTGCCAGTTGCGCTCAACCAGTTCCTGACCCTTGCTGCTGTAGCTTTTGGCGATTGCACCCTGAAGCTCCATCAGCGCGCTGTCGCCCGGCAGAATATTGGTCAGGTGGAAGAACGCCATCTGCATAACCGTATTGATGCGCGCCGCCAGGCCGCATTCGCGGGCGATCTTCGCGGCGTTAATGACATACAGGCGCGCCTGTTTCTGGTTAAGCACTGCCTGGACTTCCTGGGGCAGGCGTGCCCAGACCTCATCGGCGCTGTAAGGGGTGTTGATCAGGAAAATACCGCCGGGCTTCAGGCGCTCGGCCATCTGATATTTATCAATGAACTGGAGCTGGTGACAGCCAACAAAATCCGCCTGAGAAATCAGGTATGCCGAGCGGATCGGGTGTTCGCTGACGCGCAGGTGGGAAATGGTCAGTCCGCCCGCTTTTTTGGAATCGTAGACGAAATACCCTTGCGCATACCACGGCGTGGAGTTGCCGATAATTTTGATGTTGTTCTTGGTCGCCGAGACGCTGCCGTCGCTGCCCAGACCGTAGAACAGCGCTTCCAGTTTCGCAGTCGAGGGCAGGGTGTTTTCCGGCAAGGGGAGAGAAAGGTTAGTCACGTCATCATAAATGCCGACCGTAAAGCGCGGCTTCGGTTTTGCCTCGCGGAGTTCAGCAAATACCGCCAGGACGCACTCCGGCCCGAACTCTTTGGAAGACAATCCATAACGCCCGCCAATGACGCGCGGCAGCGTTTCGCGCTCACCGCGGTTAAACGCCTCAGCCAGAGCGGTCATCACATCCAGATAAAGTGGCTCAGCCTGTGCGCCAGGCTCTTTGGTGCGGTCCAGTACCGCCACTGCACGCGCGCTATCCGGCAGGGCTGCGAGCAGGTGTTTCGCTGAGAAGGGACGGTAGAGGCGAACTTTGAGCACGCCAACTTTTTCACCACGCGTCAATAGCTCATCAACCACCTCTTCACAGGTGCCGATGGCAGAGCCCATCAGGACGATCACGCGCTCGGCCTGTGGATGACCGTAATATTCAAACGGCTTATATTCGCGGCCCGTCGCAGCGGCAAAATCGTCCATCGCCTGTTCAACGTGCTCATAGACCGCGTTGTACCACGGGTTTGTCGCCTCGCGGGACTGGAAATAGGTATCCGGGTTCGCAGAGGTACCCCGGATCACCGGATGTTCCGGATTGAGGGCGCGTGCGCGATGCGCATCGATGTCAGCCTGCGGCAGCAGATTAAGAATAGTGTCGTCCGGTAGCGGAACGATTTTATTGATCTCGTGGGACGTACGGAAACCATCGAAGAAATGAATAAATGGCACTCGGCTTTTCAGCGTGGCGATATGCGAAATCAGCGCGAAGTCCTGCGCTTCCTGCACGCTGCTGGCGCAGAGCATAGCGCAGCCGGTCTGACGCACGGCCATCACATCTGAGTGGTCGCCAAAAATAGAGAGAGCGTGAGTGGCTACGGTGCGTGCGGCAACGTGCAACACAAACGGCGTTAATTGCCCTGCCAGCTTGTAAAGCGTGGGGATCATCAACAGCAGCCCCTGAGACGACGTGAACGAGGTCGACAGGGCACCGGTCTGCAACGCACCATGCACGGTGGCAATGGCACCGGCTTCGGACTGCATCTCTACAACCCGCGGGACATCGCCCCAGACGTTTTTTATCCCATTACCAGCCCAGGCGTCAGCCTGTTCAGCCATCGTGGAGCTGGGAGTGATGGGGTAGATGGCGATCACTTCGCTGGTACGAAACGCAACAGACGCGACTGCACCATTGCCGTCAATAGTTTGCATAGGACAACACCCTTACATTGCGCAAAAAGAGGGGCCTGAAAAACGACGACAGACCCTGAATATTATCTGTGTATTTTAGCAAAGCTCAGGTTTTACGATTTTCGCTTTTGTGTCCTTGGTATGCGCTGTATCAATGACTCGATGGCTACTCGCGTTAAAAAATTGCGAGAAATTGTTACCAGGGCGCATAAATACGCACATCCGCTCTCGACGATGCGGCGCGTGATGCCTATTATGCATAGGTTTCGCGTTAATTATGGGGAGGAAGGTATGCGTTCAGCATTTTGGGTCGGATGTGCCGCGTTACTGTTGTCGGCATGCAGCAATGAACCTGTACAGCAGGCGACAGCGGCACACGTTACGCCAGGTATGCGGGCGGCTATGTCCAGTTCAGGTCAGGCCAACTGCGCAATGATCGGCGGTTCACTCTCCGTTGCCCGTCAGCTCGATGGCTCCGCCATCGGCATGTGCGCATTGCCAAATGGCAAACGCTGTAGTGAGCAGTCGCTTGCCGTAGGTTCGTGCGGAAGCTACTGAGTTATTCAACTCGCTTAAACATCAATGTCTTATTGGCTGTCGCCAGGGTTAACTGGTCTTCGGTCAGGTCTACCTGTGCCCCTGTGCGTAGCATATCGGCGATGGTCTGATCCAGTTCATTTAGCTGCGGCTCGGTGCAGAGTTTCCGCGTCATTGCCAGCGTTTTGACCGTCAACTCTCCTTCGGACAGTTTCCCCTGGCCGTTGAAGCCGTTGCACATTGTGCCGGAGACGACAATGTTGTTAATCAGGCTGATATTGGGTTGCGCACTGAAGCGAATTTCAGGCTGGGTTTTCCCGCCTTTAACCGCTTTGCCATCCACATTTTCCAGAACGAAACGATGATTCTCTAGCTGTTCGGTCTGAACGGAGGCTTTACCAGGATTAACGCATCCAGCCAGTGCGAGGCTGATTAAACTTACTGCCGCGAGCTTTTTCATTTTTTTTCTCAAACTATCAATACCGTAAATATTTTTTCAGTGTAACCATACCCTCCTGGGTGTTAATGGGGTTTATCTGAAAGTGCGGGAAGGGACCGGGCGGCGGCGCACCCGGTCAGTGAGTTAGTGCGATTTAAATCCGGCTGCGGCCATCAGCATTTTAAAGAGCATACTTACGCAGGCCAGCGCCAGAACGCTGCCGCCCCAGATGATGGCAAGCCACATCAAACGTTTCCATACAGGTTGTTGCATCAGTGATAACCCTCCCCATGCTGTACTTTTCCGCGAAAAACGTAATAACTCCAGAAGGTGTAGACCAGAATCACGGGAATGATCAACAGTGCACCCACTAACATAAAGCCCTGGCTTTGGACTGGCGCAGCGGCCTGCCACAGGGTAATGTCCGGCGGGACAATATGCGGCCAGATGCTGATCCCAAGCCCGCTAAAGCCAAGAAAAACCAGCCCTAATGTCATAATAAACGGCAGAGTATGGCTCGCAGGATCGTTCAGGCAGCGCCACTGGCACAGACTCAGGATCGCAACCAGCGCAGGCACGGGCAGCAGATAAAACAGATTCGGCAGCGTAAACCAGCGCGCAGCAATAGCTGGTTGGGCGAGAGGGGTCCAGATACTGATTACTGCAATGAATACCAGAAGCAGGAGCAGAAGCACTTTCGATACCTGACGCATCCGCTGTTGCAGGGCATTTTCGCTTTTCATTACCAGCCACGTTGAACCTAGCAGCGCGTAAGCCACTACAAGACCCGCACCGCAGAAAAAATTGAACGCGGTAAACCAGTCAAACGGACCACCGCTGTAAGCGCGACCAGTGACGCTGAACCCATGGATGACCGCGCCGACGGTGATGCCCTGGCTAAAGGTCGCCACAATTGATCCGCCAATAAAGGCCTTATCCCAGAACGGGCGGTGCGCCGGAGTGGCCTTGAAGCGAAATTCGAAGGCGACGCCACGAAATATAAGCCCGATCAGCATTATTGTCAGTGGAATGGTTAGCGCGTCGATGATAACCGCATAGGCGAGAGGAAAGGCGCCAAACAGGGCCGCACCGCCAAGCACCAGCCAGGTTTCGTTGCCATCCCAGACGGGAGCCACGCTATTGACCATCACGTCGCGGTCGTCCGCATTCGGCGTTGCCGGAAACAGGATGCCTATCCCCAGATCAAAACCGTCCATCACGATATACATCAACGTGGCGAAAACGATAATCACGAACCAGATAATGGAAAGATCGATACCCATTACGGTTACTCCTTGAATTCAGTGGTGACGGCAGAAAGCGGACGAGCAGGGCGGCCATCGGATTCAGTCGCGAAGGATTCATGGGGCTGCGGCCCTTTTTTAATCAGACGCACCATATAGCTGTAACCCACGCCGAATACCGCGGTATAAACCACGAAGAAGGCCAGCAAACTGACGCTCATGTGCAGATCGCCATGCGCGGAAACCGCATCCTTTGTACGCTGTAGACCATAGACGACCCAGGGCTGGCGGCCGACCTCCGTTGTTACCCATCCGGCGAGGATCGCGATCAGCCCGGACGGCCCCATCAGCAGGGCAAACCACAGGAAGGAACGTAAGGTATAAAGGCGCTGTTTATAACGCAGCCAGATTGCCGTCACGCCCAGGAGCAGCATCAACATTCCCAGGCCGGCCATGATGCGGAAAGACCAGAAGACAATGGTGGCGTTCGGGCGATCTTCTTTTGGGAACTCCTTCAATGCCGGAACCTGTTTATCAAGACTGTGGGTCAGGATCAGGCTGCCGAGAGCGGGAATTTCCAGGCCAAAACGGGTCCGTTCCTGCTCCATATCCGGCCAGCCAAATAGCAGCAGTGGGGTAGGCTCACCCGGCGGATTCTCCCAGTGGCCTTCTATGGCGGCTATTTTCGCTGGCTGGTGTTTTAAGGTGTTAAGTCCATGCATATCCCCCACCAGCGCCTGGACTGGGGCCACGATCAACGTCATCCACAACGCCATGGAAAACATGGTGCGAATAGCGGGCGTATTGTTTCCGCGCAGCAAATGCCAGGCCGCGGAGGCACCGACAAACAGCGCGCTGCTGAGAAATGCCGCTATCGACATGTGCAGCAGGCGGTAAGGGAAGGAGGGGTTAAATACCACGGCAAACCAGTCCACCGGAACGACCTGACCGTTGATGATTTCATACCCTTGCGGTGTCTGCATCCAGCTGTTTGACGAGAGGATCCAGAACGTAGACATGAGGGTCCCCAGTGCGACCATGCAGGTCGAAAAGAAGTGCAGCCCTGGCCCGACCTTATTCCAGCCAAACAACATTACCCCGAGGAACCCCGCCTCAAGGAAGAACGCGGTAAGCACTTCATAGGTCAGCAGGGGGCCGGTAATACTGCCCGCGAACTGCGAAAACCCACTCCAGTTAGTGCCAAACTGATAAGCCATCACCAGGCCGGAAACCACGCCCATCCCAAAGTTGACGGCGAAGATCTTCGACCAGAAATGGTACAGCGAGCGCCAGACGGGATTTTTTGTTTTCAACCACAGCCCTTCCAGCACGGCGAGATAGCTCGCCAGGCCAATGGTTATCGCCGGAAAAATAATATGAAAGGATACGGTAAAGGCGAACTGTATTCGCGCAAGATGAAACGCATCTAAACCAAACATGCACTGCCTCAATGTTAAACGGTGTACTGTTATGATAGAGAGGCGGCAAATGAGATATCAGGGGCAGAAATCGATAATTTATCTATAACAGTTGTGGGAAAAGCTGAACTTTATCTGGCTGATATAGGTAACAAGGAAGAATAAAAAATTTCTTTTTATGATTTTTACGCATTAAACAGCTTGCTTTGTCGCCAGCAACATGCGTTAATGGATTTCTGGTTTTGAATCCAAATAAATATCTGACGTAGTTTTATAAAGCAGTTCTCATCACGTTGTGCCTCTCCGCAGCCTCTCTTGGGTCTTTATCTACATTCCGATTAGTTTTGTATCGAACCATTTATTGCCTGATCGGCTCATGAGTAATTTACGTTTTTACGTTTACAGGAGAATCCTATGACTTCTTATATCCATTTCCGCTGCCCATGCTGTCATGGCTCGCAGTACCGCACCTCAGCTTTTGATGTGTCTGACAAAAATCCGTTCGGCGCGAAATGCATTTTCTGCAAATCGTCGATGATCACGCTCGACCACCTGGCCGCAGCGCGTTCTGCTCAGAATCACATTACAGAGTACCGCAAGTAATCTGCCGCGTTTCCTATAACAGTTAGCAAAATCTTCTCTTTTTCTCCTGCTGATATACACTGTCAGCAATAAGGAGAATCTGATGAAAAAATACCAGCGTCTGGCGCAACAAATTATCTCGCAGATTGAGCTTGGCGTATGGTTGCCGGGCGATAAGCTGCCTTCTCTGCGAGAGCAGGTGGCAAGCAGCGGCATGAGTTTTATGACCGTGGGCCACGCGTATCAGATGCTGGAAAGTCAGGGGCGCATTGTTGCCAGACCGCAGTCAGGCTATTACGTTGCCGCCCGCCCGATCACACACCAGCCTGCACCGCCCGCGCAGGTGATGCGCGATGAAGTGGTCGACATCAACACCTATATTTTCGACGTGCTACAGGCCAGCCGCGACCCCTCCGTTGTCCCTTTTGCCTCGGCGTTTCCCGATCCGCGCCTTTTCCCGCTTCAGCAACTCAACCGATCGCTGGCTAACGTCAGCAAAACGGCTACCGCCATGAGCGTGATCGAAAACCTGCCGCCGGGTAACGTCGACTTACGTCATGCCATTGCCCGTCGCTACGCTCAGCAGGGAATGAATATCTCCCCGGATGAAATTGTGATTACCGCGGGCGCGCTTGAGGCGCTCAACCTCAGTTTGCAGGCTGTGACTGAACCAGGGGACTGGGTTATCGTTGAAAACCCCTGTTTTTATGGCGCACTCCAGGCGCTTGAACGTCTGAAACTGAAAGCGCTGTCGGTTGCCACTGACGTGCGTGAGGGCATCGATCTCAGTGCCCTTGAGCAGGCGTTAAATGATTATCCGGTGAAAGCCTGCTGGCTGATGACCAACAGTCAGAACCCGCTCGGCTTCACGCTGAGTGCAGAGAAGAAAGCTCAGCTGGTGGCCTTACTCACCCGGCATAACGTCACGCTGATTGAAGACGATGTTTACAGCGAACTCTACTTTGGCCGCGAAAAGCCGCTTCCGGCAAAGGCCTGGGATAAGCAGGATATGACGTTGCACTGCTCCTCATTCTCCAAGTGTCTGGTGGCCGGTTTCCGTATTGGCTGGGTGGCGGCGGGAAAACATGCGCGCCGTATTCAGCAGTTGCAGCTGATGAGTACGTTGTCCACCAGCTCTCCCATGCAACTGGCGCTGGTGGATTACCTGGCGACCAAACGTTACGACGCCCACCTTCGTCGCCTGCGACGCACGCTTGCTGAACGCAAACAGCAGGCCTGGCAATCGCTTTTGCGTCATATGCCTGCTGGTGTCAAAATCCATCACAACGACAGCGGCTATTTTTTATGGCTGGAACTGCCTGAACAGCTGGATGCGGGGCGGTTGAGCGAGAAGGCGTTAACCCATCAAATCAGCATTGCGCCCGGCAAGATGTTTTCCACCTCCAATATCTGGACACCGTTTTTCCGTTTCAATACCTCATGGGGCTGGGGCGAGCGGGAGGAGCAGGCGGTCGTCCAGCTGGCGGGGTTAATCCGCGAAATGATGCTGCACCCAGTCACACCTTGATGAAAATTCCTGAAGCGACATGACGCGCGGTCTACCTTTAGTAAGGGAGCGCGGATTGGTAACGTGACGTTGTCACGTTTCTGCCCGCCAGAACGTGTGCTGACAGCGAAAACAATGTCGATTTCAACAGGACGATGCTATGCAAAATCAATTGCTGATTAATGGTGAACTGGTGACCGGCGAAGGTGAGAAGCAGGCGGTTTATAATCCTGCCACGGGTGAAGTGCTGCTGGAGATTGCTGAAGCGTCGGCAGCACAGGTGGACGCTGCCGTCCAGGCTGCCGATCGCGCGTTCACAGAGTGGGGACAAACGACGCCGAAAACGCGCGCCGAATGTCTGTTGAAACTGGCTGATGTGATAGAAGCCAACGCTGACGCGTTCGCAAAAGTGGAGTCCCTTAACTGCGGGAAACCGCTGCACTGTGTCCAGGGGGACGAGATCCCGGCCGTGGTCGATGTGTTTCGCTTCTTTGCCGGGGCAGCCCGCTGCCTGAACGGGCTGGCTGCCGGAGAATATCTTGAAGGACATACCTCGATGATCCGCCGCGACCCGGTTGGCGTTGTCGCCTCTATTGCCCCCTGGAACTATCCTCTGATGATGGCGGCGTGGAAGCTGGCGCCCGCGCTGGCGGCGGGAAACTGTGTCGTCATCAAGCCGTCTGAAATCACCCCGTTGACGGCGCTGAAGCTGGCGGAACTGGCGAAAGATATCTTCCCGCCAGGTGTGCTGAACGTGCTGTTTGGTCGCGGAAAAACCGTAGGAGATCCGCTGACCGGCCACGAAAAAGTCCGTATGGTTTCTCTCACCGGCTCTATTGCTACCGGAGAACATATTATCGGGCATACCGCATCTTCAGTTAAACGTACCCATATGGAATTGGGCGGAAAAGCCCCGGTCATTGTCTTTGACGATGCAGATTTGGATGCCGTGGTTGAAGGCGTGCGTACGTTTGGTTTCTACAATGCTGGTCAGGATTGTACCGCAGCCTGTCGTATCTATGCCCAGAAGGGGATTTACCCCGCGCTGGTCGAAAAGCTGGGCGCAGCCGTTGCCAGCCTGAAAATGGGCGCGCCGGACGATGCGTCAACCGAGCTGGGCCCGCTCAGCTCCGCAGCGCATCTTTCCCGCGTTTGTGCTGCCGTGGACGAAGCCAAAACCCTTGGACATATCCGCGTCGTCACCGGTGGCAGTAAAAGAGAGGGGGCAGGATATTACTTCCAGCCAACGCTGCTGGCCGGGGCGAAGCAGGAAGATGCGATCGTCCAGCGAGAAGTGTTTGGCCCGGTGGTCAGCGTGACAGAATTTGAGGATGAAGCGCAGGTGCTGAACTGGGCCAACGATTCGCAATACGGCCTGGCCTCGTCCGTCTGGACAAAAGACGTCGGACGCGCCCATCGCCTCAGCGCACGGTTGCAGTATGGCTGCACCTGGGTCAATACCCATTTTATGCTGGTGAGCGAAATGCCGCACGGCGGGATGAAGTTATCCGGTTATGGCAAAGATATGTCGGTCTACGGACTTGAGGATTACACGGTAGTCCGGCATGTAATGATCAAACACTAAACCCTCATGCCCGGCGCAGTGCCGGGCGATTCAGCTTACCAGCCACAGACCTCGTGTTCATTTTCCGTATCGTAGGCGCGAACGGTGTTCACCAGATCCTTCACGACATCTGCCGCGACGTCCGGGATCAACAGCTCCATTGGCGCTTCTGTTTCATAATCCACCGACACGCCGTTGCTGTTGTTGGTGACGGTCACGGTATAGGTAGCCTTACCCATTATCTACTCCTTATGCGTATTGACCACTTTACCGATGCCCGCACCGCTGAGCGTGACGGCAGGATCCGCAAAAAAGTCGATATTAAAATAGGTGTCGTCGGTCAGTAGCTCAATGCGGTGCCATT
The DNA here is from genome assembly GCF_049237125.1 of Enterobacter cloacae complex sp. GYL001. Classification (NCBI taxonomy): domain Bacteria; kingdom Pseudomonadati; phylum Pseudomonadota; class Gammaproteobacteria; order Enterobacterales; family Enterobacteriaceae; genus Enterobacter; species Enterobacter cloacae complex sp. GYL001. The sequence goes on from NZ_JBMKGW010000005.1 coordinate 86,721, forward strand.
TTTGCGGTGGGGAGATGCCAAAAGAACCGGCCTCAATAACCACTTCCAGATCGGGCTCGGTGGCGTCGCCATCGGCAAAGCCAAAGTAACGCACCGCACCCTGCATGACGGACAACCGACCGTACACGCCGGCTTTGGTGTTGTGATGGGTAAAAAGCGCTTTTGGGGCGGTCTCTTTATTCCAGAACGGCGTCGAGCGGGTATGAACAAAGTTTTCAGGAATACGTAACATAATAGTTTCCTTCATGTTGGCGGGCGCTTAAAGGGACTTAAGCACCTCAGGTTCAACAAAGAATTCAATATTGAACAGGGTGTCGTCGGTCATCACCTCAATGTGGTGCCATCTCTCTGGCGGGAAAACGCCGAAACGACCCGCTTCAATGACGAGCTCGCTGTCAGGCTCAGAGGTAAATTCATCAGCATAGCCCAGATAACGCACTGCGCCACGCATCACCGACAGGCGAGGGTAAACGCCCGGACGCGTGCCCGTATCCAGGTGGCGTTTAAAAATGCCGGCGGGGGCCGTTTCTTTGTTCCAGAAAGGCGTGGAACGGGTGTGAATGCAACTCTGCGGAATGCGTAGCATGTTTCCTCCCTTAAAAGCCTGCTGGTATTAAACTGCTTTCTGAGGGGATGGATTTATCAAAAAGTGCATTTAATATGCATCTTATCAATAATAACCGTTTTGCTTTACCCGGCGTTGTTACACAAGGTACTCAGTTGTTATTATCCTTAGTATTTAAGTGGTTATGATGTAACGAAAAAACTTGATCTGTGTCAACATATGACGCATATTGCGTGCGGTTATTTTTCGGCTCAGGTAAACAGAATGACGTTGTATCAAAAGATGTTGGTGTTCTACGCAATCATGGCCTCCATCTGCGCATTAATCACCTGGTTCCTGTCTAAAGATCGTAAACGTATTCGCCTGTTGAGCGCATTCCTGGTGGGTTCCACCTGGCCGATGAGCTTTCCTGTTGCCCTGTTGATCTCTCTTTTCTGAAGCACGCTTCCAGAATCGGCATCCAGACATAGCATTCCATACATTGAGGCTGTATAAATATACAGTCCGTCATACATGGAGTGCTTATGATCAGTTTCTATTCGCAGCAAGCAGGCTGCACTGTGCGCTGGCAAGATCTTCCCGGTGTCGGTGACCCGGTTGTGTTTATCCACGGGTTGGGCTGTGCATCGTCGTATGAATATCCTCGTATTGTCTGTGATACCCGTTTCGGGGGGCGCAGAGCCATTCTGATCGATCTTCCCGGTAGCGGTTACAGTGACAAACCTGACAACTACCGTTATCGCACGAGCGAACAGGCGCAGGTGGTGGTTGAACTGTTAAACCATCTCGCCCTGGATAGTCTATGGCTGTATGGTCATAGCATGGGAGGGAGTATCGCGATCGAAACGGCAGCACTGTTAACGTCGCGCGTTAAGGGCCTGATAGTATCTGAACCCAATTTTCATGCGGGTGGCGGGATGTTCAGCCGAGCAATTGCGGCCCAAACGGAACAACATTTTCTGGCTCAGGGCTATGATGACATGCTGCGGGCGGAAACGTCGCCGTGGGCTGGAAGCCTTCAAAGCAATGCCCCCTGGGCCGTCTGGCGCGGCGCAACAAGCCTGGTCGAGGGCGTTAAACCTGACTGGGCACACCTGTTCTTGTCATTGAGCTGCCCGGTAATGTTAGTTTTTGGTGAGCGATCCCTGCCTGATGACGATTTTAATCGCCTGCAACAAAACAATGTTGCTGTAAAAATTATCCCTGATGCGGGCCATTCAATGTCCTGGGAAAACCCGTCAGCGTTGGCTCAGGCTTTATCTGGCTTCATAAACGGCTCATGAAGGGGTAGCCCGCATTGCTGCGGGCTGCAATGATTAAGACAGCAGGGCAGACAAGGCTTTCCGCGCAGCAGGCTGAACGTCATACGGGCACTGATAATCCACGTTTTCAATCGCGCGGGTGTAGAGCGCAACCAGCCAGTCATAAACATAGGCTGTCGCCGCATGGACAGGCTGCTCGCCAAGTCGGGTAAGACGGGGAGAAGCGCTGCTCACAACTGGCGTCACAAAAATTGGCTGACCTTTGCGGATCCGGCTTGCAGGCCGTTCAGAAACGGGCGTCATTTCATAGCCAAGCCAGCTAATGAAATTGCCTGTCGCGGCATGCAGCTGCGCGGCACTGCTTTTATCTTTTTCTGCAATGCGTTGCAGTTGCAGCGGCAGATCCAGCCGGTAGCTGGTAACGATCAGCACATCCGCAATCTGCTGTAATACCTCTGCGTCCAGGCCCAGACGGGCAGCCGCCGCGTCGTTGCGACTCCACTGACGAAGATGGTTAACCCACACGTTATGGGCCAGCCGCGCCTTGTCTTTGGTCTGCAACGCGCCTGGATTTTCCTGCGTCTCTTCCGCAAACAGATCGATAACATCGTTAAACAGGCCGTTGACCTGTTCCTCACGAGGCTGGTGAACGGTCAGCAGCGTCTCAAACGCGTTTAACGGCGGCAGAAGTCCCTCAAGCAGTTCACCATGACGAGCGGCACTGCCTTGCAGCGTTCGGACCATTTTTTCGGCCTGTGCCCGCCCTGCGCCTGGCTCCTGAGTGAGAGGCGCGACATATGGGCGAATCAGCGTCGACAGCGACTCTTGTAACAGCCTTTTCAGCGCGCGGAGACGCTTCTGGCGCTGTGCCGGCAGGGTAGCCTGCGACAGCCACTCAATCACCCGCTGCATGCTGTGGGTATCGAGCGCCTGGAGCGTGCCCCAGCGCAGACCCGGCTGGCCCAGCAATTGCTGCACCGCTTCGTCCAGATTCTGCTTTGTGGTAAACCGCGCATCATGAGGGGTAATGGCCCAGACCAGCCCCGGCAATGCGGATTCTTCAACCGGCTGCGTCTCTTTGACCCAGTTTTGCAGGAGCCTTGCCGTTTTCGCGGTCTGCTGGTGGTGCGCCGTCGCATTGCAGATAACCAGGACATCCGGCTGAATGTGCTGACGATAATGCTCCAGCAACCACAGGCATTTTGCCTGCATTATCAGCGGCGTGCTTTCCTCAGAAATGGCAGGGATATCAATGACGTCAACGTTATCCAGCACGCAGTTCTCAACGGGCAGCACCACTTCGCGGGTCAGAGATGCCAGTACATCGACGGGCAGGCTAATGGCGTTAAGCAGCTCGCCGTTTTTTACCGGATGAAGCAGTGTTTCCTGTGCTTCCGGCACGGTAAACGCCCCGTGCGTAAGGAAGCCTTCGCAGGGCAGACCAAAGCTGTCCACCAGCAGACTCAACGGCGCCGCAAGCGCGCTGGCATGGCTGGTTTGATGCAGCACCTGGGCGAATTTAAGCCACTGCTGGGTTAACTCCTGCTGCTCACCCCACAGCAGAGACCAGACGCTGGCGCGGGTGCTGAGATCAAGCGACGGAACCAGCAGGGCAAACTGGTGCCACAGGGCATCATCAATATGCTGCTTAGCGCCGGGTACTACGCTTTGCCAGAACCGGGCAATGGTCGCGACTTCCCGCGCCGTCATTCCCGGCACGCTCTGCGGTTGACGCAGCGCCCGCCACTTGTCAAGCCGGGCTTCAATCACCAATTTATCCACCGCGCGGATCTGCGGATCCAGCGTGGTGCGCGCGATAAACAGCTGCACCAGCTCGGCCTCCGTTACCAGGCGCAGGCGCAGGGGAAACGCGTCGTCTGCGACCTCGCGGGACGCTCTGCTGAAACGCACGGCCATGTTGGTCGGTGCATGCCCGGGGTTAATATGCGAGAAGTAATCAAACGTGCGTTGACCCGGCGTAACGTTCAGCCGTTCGTCCCCGCTGCCGCAAAGAGCAGCCAGCAGGTGCGCTTTCGCGGCCTGCGAGTGGCCATATAAGCCGATACTGCCTTGGCTGACAAGGGCGCGATCGAGCGCCTCTTCACGCGCGCTTACTGCGTTAAGGCGGGCAAGCAGGGCGTCGGCTTCGTTATCAAGCATCGGGGCGTGCTGTCGCGTCTCGTTGATCCACCCGATTAAGGCCTGAGTGGTGGCAGTCGTCGCAGTCATTTGAGGTATACGCTCCCGCTGTCGATCCAGTAGTGGCTGCCGCTGTGTCGGCGATCGGCCAGAGTATTCAGTTTAAAGGTCAGGGCATCCGGCGGCACGGGCGTGCCGTCCTGTAGCCAGGCATCACTCAGCTCGAAAGATTCCGGGCCTTCCTGCTTAGTGCCGCCACGCAGCTTCAGGCGCACGTTCAGTACGCCGTCGCCCGCAATGGCTTTCGCCAGCTCGGCTGAGTTGATGCTCAGGGTATAGAGCGGCGTCGCGGGCCAGCGGGCATTGGCCAACTGCCGGAAGCCGAGCGTAACGTTGCCGCGCAGCGGGAAGTGCAGACGGGCGTCCAGTTTCGCGCCGGGTTTATCGAGGTCGATATCGTGATACCAGACGTTCTCGTCCCGCAGGGTATTGATCGTGTTATCCAGCACGCCCAGATAGCGCACCGTAGAATACGCGCCGATATCCGCTGCTTTAAAGTTAAAGCGCGGCAGACGAAGATCCAGCGCCAGGCTACAGAGCATCGCTCCCACCGCAGCGGTGGATTTCGGGTTGCCGATCCGTCCCTGCTGGCTGAACGGATACCATTCATGAACCTGGTATTTATCCAGCCAGACGATGCGGTTGACGGGCACCGGTTGCAGGTGGCGAATCAAGGCCTGAACGCCCGGCTGACAGCCCGGCCGTCCCGTGATCAGCAGGATATCGCAGCTGTAATGAGAGATCGCCTCACATACCGCATGAAGCGGGGCGGCAAGCGTGAACTGACCCGCCAGCATGGCGTCCCGCATCTCCCGGAAGCTGACGTGCAGCGGTACGCTGAACAGATCAAAGTGTTCTGAGCCGGCAGGCAACGCATGGTCGATCGCCTGCTGGAGATAATTCATCACGTTGCGCGTCGGTTTTTGCGCAAGCAGATCGCCAAAGGTGGCATGCAGCCCGGCCAGCGGATCGTCAACATCGCTCGATTCCCACGCCGCCAGGATCGCGTGACCGATCGGCATAAAGAGCTGAAGCGCCGTCTGCTGGCGCAGGACCGCCTGGGTATCGATCCGCCCGGAGTCACCGAACAGGGATGCCATCAGCTGGGAGGCATCGGCTATGCCGGATTTCTGAAGCTGGGTTTGCAGGGCGGGCAGAACGTAGCGCTGGATCACGTCCAGCAGCGTGTCGTCACCGGCTACCTTAAACCCTTCGCGGAACAGCAGCTGCGGGGTGATTTTGACGTTATTCCCGGAACCATCATCTAACTGATAGTGCGTGATGGCCATATCCGTCGTGCCGCCGCCGATATCAATCGAGGCCACGCGCAGCGCACGCCCCGGCTGGACGCCAGGCTCAGGCGCGCGATCCGGACGGGCGAGGGAGGCGAAAAAGGCCTCGGTCTGGCCACCAAAATGGGAAATGGCTTCGTTATACAGCCACACCAGCTGGCCGCAGCTGGCCTCGTCCCACTCCATCTGGATCTCAGGGACCGGCACCACGCTTTTTTCCTGCTGCTTGCGGCTGGCAAAATCTTCATCCTGCGGGTGCCAGCCCATCGCTTTCCAGACGATGGCGATGGCTTCGAACATGCGGCGACGGAAAATCTCGCGCTCCTGTTTCGGCATCGCCGACGGCAGGGTGAGGATCAGCGTCCGCAACTGGCGGGGAGAGGCCGGGAAGCCGAGCCGCAGGCGGGTGGCCACGCTGTTAATCTGGCCAAGCGCCTGAGCCAGCAGCTCGCAGAGCATGTGCGTCATCAGGGTGCTGCGGCTGTACTGCGGAGAGAACACCGGCAGGCGCTCATCCTGCGGCAGCGTAAAGAGCGGTTCCCCGTCGTCGTTCATCAGGTTCATCAGCGGAAACGCAGTTGCCAGCGGTTCGCGCTGGGTTTTGCTGTTCATCTGGCTAAAGCGCCAGTCCTGCACCACCGGCGTCTCGTCCCACAGATAGCGACGCGGGCTGGAAATGCCGCTGTTGCCTTCGGTGCCCAGACGCTGCATTGCCAGCTTACGCGCTTCATCACCCACGCGGACAATCGACGGCCAGACGAACGCATCCTCCCGGCCGCTTTCCACCGAGAAGTGTTGCTTGCCAAAACGCGCTTCGGAAAACTCAAGACGGCTGGTAAACAGCGGCTCATTCAGGAACTGCGGCTCACTCAGCGATCGTACCTGAAGTTCAGCCGTCTGACGCAGGCCGTCGTTGGCATCACCATGATCTTCAATAATCACGCCGCAGGTGTGGGTGTTGCCTACGTCAAGGATCAAATCGACAGGAATAGCAGGGGTGCTCAGGGTATGGGTGACAAACTTCACTTCCGGCACGGTGAGTTGTTCACCGAGCATGGAGAGCAGGTTGAGCCAGTGCGCCTGATATTCAAAGCTGCGCATGGCCTGATGCAGCTCGCGCTCGGAGCGTTTTTCAACCCCGTCGGCAAACTGCGTGAAGGCTTCACGGAGCCAGCCGTCAATCCAGGTCTGGTCGAGGAAACTTTCAACCTCACTGTCGCGCCAGGCGAGCGCGAAACGTGTGCCGTTCAGGATATCGTTTTCAACCGGCGACAGGGCAGACGTCGCATGCTCTGCAATCTGGCTGTCGAGCGCGACGGTGACCCGGTGCGTATTGCCAGCTGCGTCGGGCGTGGAAAGCTTTCGTACCTGGACGCGCGCCCAGTTATCCGGGCCTTCAACAAACGTCCGCGGCGGGTTAAAGCGCAGGAAAGGGATCGGCAGCCAGACGCCGTCCAGCACGGTCAGGGAGTCATGCAGTGGAATGGTGCTTTCAGGCTTGACCACTTCCGGCTGCCCGCCATCGGTGGCAGGGAGCGTGTACCGGCCGTTAACCAGGTCAAAATCCAGACGCAGCAGCGGGCCATTTGCCGTTTTACGCACGAAACGCCCGTTGCTGGCGGTGTCCTGCGGAGTCAGGCCAAAATCGAGAAACTGCACGCCGCTGTTAGCAATCAGCGTCACGCTCTGTTTATAGTCGCAAAGATTAACCAGCATAGGATCAGACACCTGCTTTCTTGAACGTCAGAGGAACGACGGTGTTGGCATCGTAACGTGCGGTGCATTCCGCCACATCGCTGGCACCTGCCTTACAGGTCACTTCCGGCATCGGATAGCGTGAACCGTCGGTGCAACGCGCGTTTCCGCGCGTTTTGATCAACAGCTCGCCGTTGCTGTGTAATCCGGAAAAGACGTCTACCCGGCAGACAATGTTGTCGCCATGCACGACCCGGGCGAAACCTTTATTGTTCTGGATCTGGTAGCGCAGCGACGGCGGTTTGCCGGTGAGCGGATCCTGCACATCGAGAAACGCGCGCCAGGTGCCGTTCAGGAAGCGCGTTAACCCCGCTTTGACCTGGTTTGCCTCCATCACCATCGCATCTTTCGGTATCGCGGTAATGACCACCGGTTCGGCTGCCGGGGCAGGCGTTTTCACCTTCGGCTCTACCACTTCGGCTTGGTGCAGCGGGAGTTTCAGTTCAAGCGGCTCAACCGACTTTATGGGGGCCGGAGCAATGGCGACGGGTACTGGCGCTGGTGTGGCAACAGGCGCTGCGATTGGGGCCTGTTTTGGCCAGAGCAGCGGGGTGGCGATGGCTGCAATAATGACGGCGGCAACCGGCAGCAACCACAGGGGGGAGCGACGTTTTTTCTGTATGGCCGCCGGTGCGGGCTCTGGCGGCGCGGCGTTCATGCGCACCGGCTCTGGCGTATACAGTTCATCGTCGGTGATACGGACTGTAGTCACAGGCGTGATAAGCGGCGCGTCGGCCTGCTCAAAGGTCACCACCGGGGCCGGTTCTGGCTCCGGTTCAGGTTCAGGCTCGTTAATCACCACTGGCTCAGGTTCAGTGACCAACGATTCGCGCAGGCAGTCCAGCACGTCATCGCGCGCGTTTTCGTTAAGGTTGACGAAACCCCAGAAGCAGATCACCGGCTTGCCATCCACCAGGAAAACAAAGTTTTCACCGGGATACTGAAAGGCTTTTGAGAGCAGAGAGCCAAACAGTTGCTGCGCCGTTTTCGGTGACTGAAGGCATTTTTTACTCAGCGACTCCACGCTGGCGAGCGTGTTTTCCAGATAGCGCAGGGCGCGATAACGATCATCTTCATCCGCCGCCTTCCAGCTGGAGACGGTTCCCTCAACCGGGGAGTACCAGTCAACGCGATCGCCGCCGTCGTTGACCTGGGGGATGGCCAGGCAATCAACGATAGCCTGCTGTTTGCGCAACCGAAGCGCTTCGCGGATTTGCAGCGCTGATTCAAAAACGGCCTGTCCGCCGCCGCCAACGGCCTGAAAATCATCCAGATTACCGCTGCGTAAAAGTGTTTTTGCCACGATTTGGTCCTGTAGACTTTTTCACGCCATTACTTTAGCGAATCAGGTAAGCAAGCAAACGGCTGAGGAGACGGCAAAAGGGACGATTTCTTGCGGCATTGATCGTGACGGTTGTGCTTGACGAATAATGGACCTTAAGGCAAATCGGTTTCTGCGGGCTGATGCTAAAACCAGCGAAATGTACGGCTTTAGAATAACCTGATAGTGATTCGTTATTTGTCAGGCCAAAACGTCTGTGCTGTTATTACTGTTCACTATAATAAAACCGAAAGGGTAATAACCATGTCTACAGGGAAAACCGTGCTGGCCCTCGCGCTGAGCGCGCTGCTACCGGCAAGCGCCGCATGGGCGGAAAACAAAGACACCATTATCTACTGCTCCGAGGCGTCGCCGGAGTCGTTTAACCCGCAGATCGCCAGCTCTGGGCCCTCATTTGTCGCCAGCTCGCAAACGCTGTATAACCGTCTGATTAACTTCGACCCGGTAAAAAACACGCCGGTGCCTTCTCTGGCCGAGTCGTGGACCATTTCGCCAGACGGCAAAACATACACGTTTACCCTGCGTAAAGGGGTAAAGTTCAACAGCAATAAATACTTCAAACCGACCCGTGATTTTAACGCTGATGACGTTATTTTCTCCGTTATGCGTCAGAAAGACCCTAAGCATCCCTATCACAATGTTTCCCAGGGTAATTACGAATACTTTAATGACGTGGGCCTCGACAAGCTCATTCAGGATGTGAAAAAGATCGACGATTATCACGTTCAGTTCACGCTGAGTGAACCCAACGCGGCGTTCCTCGCCGACTGGGGAATGGACTTCGCCTCGATCCTCTCTGCCGAGTACGCGGACGCGATGCTGAAAAAGGGGACACCTGAATATGTGGACACCTGGCCAATCGGCACCGGCCCGTATGTGCTTCAGCAGTACAAGGTGGATTCGCTGATCCGCTACGTCGCCAATCCGAACTACTGGGAGGGTGAGGTGCCGACCAAACACCTGATCTTCTCCATCACGCCAAACGTTGAGACGCGTCTGGCGAAGCTGCAAACGAACGAGTGTCAGATCATTCCTGCGCCGTCGCCGGTGCAGTTTGAAGCGATCAAGAAAAACAAAGACCTGACCCTGCACTCGGTGGATGCGCTGAACGTGGGGTACCTGGCGTTCAACACGGAGAAAAAACCGTTTGATAACGTGCTGGTGCGCCAGGCTCTGAATTACGCAACGGACAAAAAGGCCATTGTTAACGCGGTCTTTATGGGGTCTGGTACGGTCGCTAAATCGCCGATCCCGCCGAACATGCTCGGCTTTAACAAAGACCTGAAGGATTACGGCTACGATCCGGAAAAAGCGAAAGCGCTGCTGAAGCAGGCGGGTCTGGATAAGGGCGCGGAAGTGACCCTCTGGTCCATGCCGGTTCAGCGTCCGTACAACCCGAACTCGCGACGCATTGCGGAGATGATCCAGGCTGACTGGGCGAAAGTGGGCGTGAAGGCGAAAATCGTCTCATACGAGTGGGGGGAATATCTCTCCGGCATGCGTAAAGGCGAGCATGATTCCGCGCTGTTCGGCTGGATGTCTGATAACGGCGATCCGGACAACTTCGCCGATGTGCTGCTGGGTTGTAACAGCATCAAAACCGGATCTAACGCCGCGCGCTGGTGTGATAAGGGGTATGATGAGCTGGTGCAAAAGGCCAAACTGACCAGCAACCCGGACGAACGTGCGAAGCTGTATGGCCGGGCACAGGAGATTTTCTACCAGCAGGCACCGTGGATTGCGTTAGCTAACGGCAAAACGTTCTACGCGACCCGCAGCAACGTGACCGGGTACAGCGTGAGTCTGATGGGCAGTGACTTCTCGAAAGCGAAGCTGAACTGATCGTATTCTTGCCGGGTGGCGGCTATGCCTTACCCGGCCTACAGTTACCACTCGTAGGCCCGGTAAGCGTAGCGCCACCGGGCATTTGGAAAGGAGTGACAATGTCACATTTAAACGATGTTATCGCCCGCGTCGATGCCGCCATCGAAGAGAGCATAATTACCCACATGAACGAACTGCTGATCGAATTAAGCGACGATGCAGAGCTCAGCCGTGAAGATCGCTATACCCAGCAGCAGCGCCTGCGTACCGCGATTGCGCATCATGGTAAGCAGCATAAAGAAGAGGCGGAGGCGCGCCATGCCCACCTCACGCAGGGTGGGACTATCCTGTAAGGGTTAAAACTGGCGCCGTGCCACCAGCCAGGCGCCGACCACCAGCATCGCTGCGCCGCAGACCGGGCCTACCAGCGCGCGCAGGGGAACGCCGTTGCTCTTGAGGATGTCCATCACCAGGCCGCCAATCAGCTGGCTTGCTACCAGCACGGCAATGGTCGTTGCCGCGCCCACATTCTGATACCCGCTAATACTGGCAAAGACAAAAAATGACCCCAGCAGGCCGGGGATCAACGTCCACCAGCGCACTGTCGACGCCAGTTCGCTAAACCCCGACAGGCCATTTTTCACCAGCAAAATGCTGACAAACAGCACAATCCCCACCAGCGAGTTCAGCAGCATGGCGATAAGAATAGTGGAAGAGGATTGCGTAATGCGCACCATCATGGTGTTTTGTACCACCAGCCCAATCCCGGCGGCCACCAGAAACGCTAACGTCAACGATTGATTCATGGCAGAGCATCCGGATCGCTGCGCTCATCGAGCTGGAGTTGCATAAAGGTTAAATCCAGCCAGCGACCGAATTTGGTTCCCACCTGCGGCATATTTCCGGTGGTAATAAAGCCCAGGGTTTTGTGCAGATGAATCGACGCCTGATTCTGCGCCTCAATACCGGCAACCATCACATGTTTACCAATCTGGCGGGCTTCCTTGATTAATTCCGTCATCAGCAGCCGACCGATGCCTTTGCCCTGATGATCGGGATGAACGTAAACCGAGTGCTCCACCGTATGGCGAAAACCGTCGAACGCTCGCCAGTCGCCAAATGAGGCGTATCCCGTCACAACACCTTCTTCTTCACTGACCAGCACCGGATAACCCAACAGCGTGCGCGCCTCAAACCATGCAATACGGTTATCGGTGTCGACAGTTGTATCGTTCCAGATGGCGGCGGTGTACAGCACCGCATGGTTATAAATTTCACCGATAGCGGCACAATCTTCTTTGCAGGCATGACGAACGATCATGGTTAACCTCTGGCTGTGTTGTTTACTATAGTAGTACGATTCACTCACAATATTACACAGTTCTTGTGTTGCATCGCTACGACAAAATCCCTATTTTTTTGTCACCAAACTGCCCCGAAAAACCATCCGTACACTATAGTATGACGTCATGAACACAATGACAGACAATATGAATCAACGCATTAGCGCCCGCATACGCCTTGAACGCGAGTCGCGGGGCTGGTCATTAAGCGAACTGGCCGAACGGGCAGGTATTTCACGCGCCATGATCCATAAGATTGAACGGGGGGACAGTAGCCCAACGGCGACGCTGCTTGCCCGGTTATCCGGTGCCTTCGGTATTAGCATGTCTACGCTCATTGCGCGCGCGGAAATGCAGGAGGGCAAACTGTTACGTCTGGCGAACCAGCCCGTCTGGCGCGATCCGCAAACCCACTATTTACGTCGTCATGTGTCGCCGCGCAGCGATATGCCTATTGACCTCGTCCAGGTGGAGCTGCCCGCGGGCAGCGATGTGCCGATGCCCGCCTCCTCTTATGCGCTGGCGCGACAGCTGATTTGGTTGCAGGCAGGTGAACTGGTCTTTCTGGAGGGGGACACCCGCCATGAAATGAAGGCCGGAGATTGTCTGGAACTCGGGCCGCCGAACGACTGCCGGTTTATTAACGAAACGGATGAATCGTGCCTTTATCTGGTCGTGCGGCTTAATCAGTCCGGCTCATAATGCAAAGGCGATCCGCAGGATAGCGTGCCAGACTTGAATGACATTTTCAGCTGTAAGGAGCGATGAATGAGTCAATCAACTACGCAAAACCGACGCTGGGTACTGGCTTCCCGTCCACACGGCGCACCGGTTGCCGAAAATTTCCGCCTGGAAGAGCAGCCGATCCCCACGCCCGCAGAGGGGCAGGTGTTATTACGCACCGTATGGCTCTCGCTTGATCCGTACATGCGGGGCCGTATGAGCGATGCCCCATCCTATTCACCTCCTGTCGAGATTGGCGCGGTGATGGTGGGCGGCACGGTAAGCCGCGTCGAGACCTCCCGCCATCCGGATTATAATGAGGGCGAGTGGGTTCTGGGCTACAGCGGCTGGCAGGAGTATGAACTTTCCGACGGGAAAGGGCTGGTCAGGCTGGGCGAAAACCCGTCGCACCCTTCATGGGCACTCGGCGTGCTGGGAATGCCGGGCTTCACCGCGTATATGGGGCTGCTTGATATCGGCCAGCCTCAGGCGGGGGAAACGCTTGTCGTGGCGGCAGCCACGGGGCCGGTCGGCGCAACGGTGGGGCAGATCGGTAAAATCAAGGGGTGCCGGGTTATCGGCGTGGCCGGCGGGGAGGAGAAATGCCGTCATGCGGTCGACGTGCTCGGTTTCGACGCCTGCCTGGATCACCATGCGGATGATTTTTCCGAACAGCTGGCGAAAGCCTGCCCGCAGGGCATTGACGTGTATTATGAAAACGTCGGCGGTAAAGTCTTTGACGCCGTACTGCCGCTCCTGAATACCTCCGCGCGCGTACCTGTTTGCGGACTGGTCAGCGGCTACAACGCGACCAACCTGCCGGATGGTCCGGATCGCTTGCCGCTGCTGATGGGGACCATCCTCAAAAAACGCATCCGCATGCAGGGCTTTATCATCGCTCAGGACTATGGTCATCGTATCGACGAGTTCCAGCAGGAAATGGGACGCTGGGTGAAGGAAGGCAAAATTCACTATCGCGAGCAGGTCACCGAAGGGCTGGACGCGGCGCCGGAGGCGCTGATTGGGCTGCTGGAAGGGAAAAACTTCGGCAAGGTCGTGATCCGCGTGGCGGCGGACTAAACAGAGCATCGGTTATGGCGGGCAAAGTCCGCCATAATTATTTGTGAAGATACGATATATTGTCTTTAATTAATCCATAAGCATTGCGCGCCATCGGCCCAGCTGAGCCAGAAGTGGTAAACGTAATATTAATTGAACAATTTTTATTTTAACGCGCGCCCTTCATACCAGGCATGACGATACAGGATATATCAAACCGGCGATGTTTTTTTAAACAGTCGCTGAAAATGGCATTTTGTTTTGGCTACGGGAATTAAACATGCTTGATTTGGAAAACCTGGAAAAAGCACAAAGAATCAGTCTGACGATGCAAGTTGAGAACAGTTTAAAGGGAGCGTTAATTACGGGCTCATTAAAACCTGGGGCTCGACTCATCACGAAAGAGATTGCGGATAAATTAGGCACCAGCATCACACCGGTGCGCGAAGCCCTGCTGCGCCTGGTGTCGGCAGGCGCATTACAGGCCACGCCTGCTCAGGCGTTTTTGGTGCCAGAGGTTACGCTGGAGCGTTATAACGAAATTAACGCCATTCGAAAACAGCTTGAGCCGATGGCCGTTGCGGCGGCGTGTCAGAATATGACCGAGACCAAACTGGATGCATTACGCGCGCTGTCAGATAACTTCAGCACCGCCATGCATCAGGGCGATGTGCAGAAGGCGATCCATGCCAACCGCGTGTTCCGGTTTACGCTTTATCAGTATGCCGAAATGCCGACCCTGAACTCGCTGATTGAGCAGCTCTGGGTACGGATTGGTCCGTGTATCAACTACCTGCACGAAGAGATGAAAGATATCCCTGCAACGACTTACCATTATGCCGATCTGCTTTCTGCGCTTGAGCAAAGGGACGTGACGGCCAGTCGGGAAGCGATCGACCGAGCCATTGATGAAGCTAATATCCTCCTGCAACGGCAATACTACAGTTAAGGATCGCACTGGCGCACTTATTTTTTTATTCGTTTTAAACTTCCCTGAGTATATTCCCGGCGCTTAAGGCTACCGGGAATGATGTTATTTTTTTACCGGCAACGTGCGCTGCCGGAAAATGTTTTACTCAAAGCGATAAGAGACCGACAGGCCCACGCCATAGTTACGGCCAGGGGCGGGTTCGTAATAGCGATTGTAGCCGGCGTTTACAATCTCTGAACCGACGTACTCTTTATCAAACAGGTTATCGACGCGACCAAAGATGTCCATTCCCCATTTGCCGTAATTGAGTTTATACCCGGTATTCAGACCGACCACGGTATAAGAGGGCGCTTTGGCGGTATTGGTGTCGTTTGCCATCACGTCGCTCATGTAGCGGGCATCTGCCCCCGCGTACCAGCCTTCCTCAGGCTCCCAGCCAAACGACGCATACCCCATGTTACGGGCAATCCCCGGCATCCGGTTGCCGCTACAGTCTGCATTGCTACAGACGTTGGTACGGTAGGTCGCATCGAGATAGGTCCACGCCATTTTCAGCTTCCAGTTTTCGGCAAACTGCTGGTCGAGCGCAATTTCCACACCCTGACGGCGCGTTTTCCCCGCATTTTTGTAGGTAGTGCGACCATCTTTGTTTTCGTCCACCACGATCTCGTTGTCGGTATCCGTGCGGAACAGCGCCGCCGTCAGGATGCCATTGCCGATGCGGGTTTTGCTGCCAATCTCATAGGTGTTGTTGGTTGACGGTTGCAGATTAATATTGAGGCCGCCTTTGCCATCAGAACGGTAGGAGAGTTCGTTGATGGTCGGGGTCTCAAATCCACGTCCCGCCGCAGCATAAAGGTTCCAGGCGTCGGTCACGGCGTATTTCACCGCACCAGCCGGGAGCCATTTATGGTAGCTGGCGTCACCGCTGTCATCGCCGTTTTGCGGGGTAATGTAATGATCGTTGGAGTCAAACCAGACGGAGCTGTAACGCACGCCCGCCTCAACGGACAGCTTTTGCGTGAGCTGCCACTGGGTTTGCAGGTAGGGATCAAGGTTCCACATCAGGTTACGTTCGTCACGGCGTTTGTTACCCTTCACGCCAAAATCCGGCACGCCGTTGTTCATCACGAAGTTTTCATACCCGCGGCGATTTTCACTCATATTTTCGTAGTTAAGGCCGGTGGTAAACGTTACCGGCACCAGCAGCTCGCCGCGGTGGGTCCAGCGGGTATCAATACCCTGATAGTGGCGCTGCATATCAATTACGCCGCCCGAATGCGCTGGATTTTCAGTCTGCGTGGTATCCGGAATGGACTGGTACTGGGTCATTTCACGCTCACCGGCGTACATCATCACGCTGAGGTCGTCCTGTTCGCTCAGCTGGCGGTCGTAGCGGATCCCGGCCTGGGTCTGCTTAATGGTTTTACGCGTATTGTACTGATCGCCACGGGGTGACTGGCGCGGGTTGTTCTGCCACTCCTGATAACTCAGTCCGCCCGGATCGTTGGCTTTCATGTCCACGCTGTTAAAAATCAGCGTTAGCTTGCTGACATCATCAATGCGCACGCCCAGTTTCGCGTTGGCGAGGTTTTTCCGTGCGCCGCTGTGGTCGCGATAGCCATGGGTGGTGAAGCGGGTGGTGGATACCGCATAGTCCACATCCCCCGCCTGAGTCCCGTCGCCTACCGCACCGGTGGCCTTCATGCCGTAACGCCAGGTGCCGTAGCTGCCGTAATAGCTGCTGGCTTCAATTGTGGCTGGCTGTTGTCCGGTCTGGGTGTTGATGTTGATCACGCCGCCGGAGGCATTGCCGTACAGGGCAGAGAAGGGGCCACGCAGCACGTCGACGCTCTCAATGCTGTTGAGGTCAATGTTAGACGTCTGCCCCTGGCCGTCGGGCATGGTTGCCGGAATGCCGTCCACGTACATGCGGATCCCGCGTACGCCGAAGGTCGAACGCGCGCCGAATCCGCGAACGGAAAGTTGCAGATCCTGAGCATAGTTCTGGCGGTTCTGGATTTGCAGGCCTGGTACGCTCCCAAGGGATTCAGAAAGGTTGATGCGCGGTGTGGCATGTCGCATATCCTCGCCGCTCACCACGCTGACTGCGGCCGGGGTGTCCAGTTCGGAGACGGTTTGCGGCGTGGCGCTGACGATCAGGGTCTGTTCATCCGCGGCCATCGCACTCAGCGGGCTAAAAATGACGGGAACGAAGAGCAGTGGTAGTGATGCCTTACGGGCAGTAATAATTTTCATGGAGTAAACCGGTTAAGAAAAATTCGAACCAAATCAACTGGAACCTGTGTATATATGTTAAATCCTTTGTAAATGTTATGAAAACTATAACCGCACATTTCGTGAATGTAAGGTTTTGAAGGAAAGAAATACTCCACATTCAACTCATTAATGATTACTATTCTCATTAAAATAACGGCAAAGCGATGACTTTGCCCACCGGAAGTGATGTCAGCGGTAAAACTCCTCATTTAAAAAGGAATTGTTATGTCTTTACGTCATCTGTGCTCGCCGCGCCTGCGTGGGTCTCTGCTGTTGGGCTCTTTACTGTTTGCCGGTACGTTCCAGGTTCATGCCGCTGAAGAGATGCTGCGCAAAGCGGTCGGCAAGGGCGCGTATGAAATGGCCGTCAGCCAGCAGGAAAACGCGCTGTGGGTTGCGACGTCACAAAGCCGCAAAACCGATAAGGGCGGCGTGGTCTATCGTCTGGATCCGGTCACGCTGGAAGTGACGCAGGCGATTCATAACGATCTCAAGCCGTTTGGCGCCACGATCGATAACGCCACCCAGACGCTGTGGTTCGGTAACACCGTCAACAGCGCCGTGACGGCGATTGACGCCAAAACGAGCGAGGTGAAAGGGCGCCTGGTGCTGGACGATCGCAAGCGTAGCGACACGGTGAAGCCGCTTCAGCCGCGCCAGCTGGTGGCCGATGACACGACCAATACGGTTTACATTACCGGTATCGGCAAGGAGAGCGTGATCTGGGTTGTTGATGGCGCAACGCTGAAGCTGAAGGACACTATCACGAACACCGGCACGTTCAGCACCGGGCTGGCGCTGGATGCGAAGGCAAAACGCCTGTATACCACCAATGCGGACGGCGAGCTGGTGACCATTGATACGGCAACCAACAAAATCCTCAGCCGTAAAAAAGTGCAGGATGACGGAAAAGAGCACTTCTACCTGAACCTGAGCCTGGACACTGCCGGCCAGCGTGCGTTTGTGACGGATTCAAAACAGCCAGAAGTGCTGGTGGTGAATCTGAAAGATGGCAGCGTGATGCAGAAAATCGCCGCGCCAGCATCGCTGGCCGTACTGTTTAACCCGGCGCGTAACGAAGCCTATGTGACGCACCGCGAGGCGGGCAAGGTGAGCGTGATTGACGCCAAAACCTACAAAGTGACCAGGACCTACGATACCCCGGTTTACCCGAACAGCCTGGCGCTGTCTGCGGACGGTAAAACGCTGTATGTAACGGTGAAACAGAAATCAACCCGTCAGCAGGAAGCGACCCAGCCTGACGATGTGATTCGTATCGCGCTGTGATGGTGGAATTGCCCGGTGGCGCTGCGCTTACCGGGCCTACAAAACCATGAGATGTAGGCCGGGTAAGGCGAAGCCGCCACCCGGCTTTTTTATTAACGCGAGGTTTCTTCTACCAGCGGTGCGTCGTGCTTTTCATCGTCGTGATGAAGCGGCGCGGTGCTGTGGATCTCGTGAACGCGCTTACGCACGCCGAACCAGCCAGCAATCAGCAGAACCGCCAGCAGTGGAATCGTCGCGATGGTGTAAGTACCGTTCGGGTAGTCAAACGCCATCAGTACCAGCACGCTGAACAGGAACAGCAGGGTGAGCCAGGAGGTCACCGGTGCGCCCGGCAGCCTGAAGCACACATCAGCCGCTTTGCCTTCTTTGATCGCTTTGCGCAGACGCATCTGGCAGACCACAATAAAGGCCCAGGAGGCGATAATCCCCAGTGCAGCCACGTTCAGAACGATCTCAAATACGCGGGACGGCACCAGATAGTTCAGGAACACGCCAAAGACGTAAACCACCAGCGTGGCCAGAATCCCCGCATAAGGAACCTGCTGCCTGCTCATCTTCGACATAAACTTCGGCGCAGAGCCTCCCATCGACATGGAGCGCAGGATACGGCCCGTCGAATAGAGCCCGGAGTTCAGGCTGGAGAGCGCGGCGGTCAGTACCACGATGTTCATGATGCTGCCCACGTACGGCACGCCCAGCTTAGAGAAGAAGGTTACAAACGGGCTTTGCCCCGCCTGGTATGCATTCCACGGCAGCAGCAGCACCAGCAGCACCACGGAACCCACATAGAACAGACCGATACGCCAGATCACGCTGTTGATGGCTTTTGGCACCATCGTCTGCGGATCTTTACATTCGCCTGCCGCCGTACCGACCAGTTCGATGGAAGCAAAGGCGAACACCACCCCCTGCACCAGCACCAGCGCAGGCAGCAGGCCGTGCGGGAAGAAACCACCGTTATCGGTAATCAGATGGAAGCCGGTTGCGTTACCGTCCAGTGGTTTACCGGTACCGAGGAATACGGTTCCGACCACCAGGAAGATCACAATGGCCAGCACCTTCACCAGTGCGAACCAGAACTCCATCTCGGCGAACCATTTCACGCCTATCATGTTCATGGTCCCGACAATTGCCAGCGCCCCAAGGGCGAAAACCCACTGCGGCACATCGCCAAACGCGCCCCAGTAGTGCATGTACAGCGCAACGGCGGTGATATCGACGATACCGGTCATCGCCCAGTTAACGAAGTACATCCAGCCCGCGACATACGCGGCTTTTTCACCAAGAAACTCGCGGGCGTAAGAGACAAAGCTGCCGCTGGAAGGGCGGTGGAGTACCAGTTCGCCGAGGGCGCGAAGGATGAAGAAAGAGAAGATCCCGCACACCAGATAGACCAGGGCGAGAGCGGGGCCAGCCATTTGCAGACGTGCGCCTGCACCTAAAAACAGACCTGTACCGATAGCGCCGCCGATGGCGATCATCTGCACCTGACGGTTGCCCATCGCCTTGTGATAGCCCTCTTCATGAGAGTTCAACCAGCGACGTTTCGCAGCATGATGATCGGCTGCGCTTTTATTGCTTGTTTTCATTGAGTTACCTGTTTGCCTGTCTGAACCATTAACGTGATAGTCCTGCCTGGCAGAAGCCGAAACAAACGATTGCTTCTGCGCAGACACATGCCGCCTTTCCAGTCATTCTGTGTATGGATAAGGCAAAACATGGCGAGGCATCCTACCCGCAATTGTTAAGTGACGCAAAATATAACCGTGTCGAAAGTGATGCTCGTCGAAGGAAATCGTGTGGTCAGAGCAGACGGCGATCACAACGCGCTGAATCGTGACGTTTTTTTAGGCAAAAAGGTCTGCGAATGCTGATTTAATCATCAGGTTTACTTAATAGTTACTTATAGGTAGAGCTTATGAATGCCGCAGGGCTGCAATAAGTAATGCAAACGCGGTAGTGTGCTGGCGGCGGCTCGGATAGTACAGATGGTATCCCGTAAAAGCCGGGCACCAGGCTTCAAGCACACGCACTAACCGGCTCTCAGCAAGGGCGTCCTGAACCGCATCTTCCGGGACGTACGCCAGCCCCAGACCGTTTTCGGCGGCATCGATGCGTTGCGGCAGGCTGTTGAGGATCAGCTGGCCGTCAACCCGCACGCGCAGCTCACGTCCGTCCCGTTCAAATTCCCAGGCATATAATCCGCCGCGTGTGGGCAGGCGCATATTAATGCAGCGGTGCTGATCAAGCTGCTCCGGCGTTTCCGGTACGCCGAAACGTTGCAAATACTCTGCCGACCCGACGACCGCCATGCGCATGTCCGGCGCAATACGAACGGCAATCATATCTTTCGCCACCTGCTCACCCAGACGCACCCCCGCGTCAAAGCGGCCATCGACAATATCAGTCAGCCCATTGTCCACCGTGACTTCAACGTTGATATCAGGATACTGCGCCATAAAGGGTTTAAGCACAGGCCACAGCACCGCAGACATGGCGTGCTCCCCGGCGGTAAGGCGAATATTCCCGGCAGGTCTGTCGCGGGTATCACGCAGCGCGGTGAGTTCCTGTTCGATCTCCAGCAGATGGGGGCTTAAGCGCATGAGGAGTTGCTCGCCGGCCTCGGTAGGGGCCACGCTACGGGTGGTGCGGGTTAACAGACGGACTTCCAGCCTCGTTTCCAGATTGCGCATTGCGTGGCTGAGCGCCGACTGAGATACCCCAAGCTGCGCCGCGGCGCGGGTAAAGCTGCGCTCCCGGGCGACGACCATAAAGGAAAGCAGATCGTTGAAGTTGTCTTTTAACATGGCGGTTTACTCGATTTATGAAATGAATTCATGGTTCCTTTCTGATTATGCACTCTAATGCTCCCCATGGCTTTACGCTACTGTTAACGCAACAGCAAACGAGGAGTTAATCATGAAAATTATCCGTAGCGGTTCGTTACCTTCCGTTCAGGGGCCAGAGGCCTGGTTTACCGGCTGCGTGCGCATTGACGCGCCTTTCCAGGCGACTGAACCGGCAAAAGTCGGCGGCGCGACCGTCACCTTTGAATCCGGCGCACGTACCGCCTGGCATACGCATCCTCTTGGACAAACGCTGATCGTGACGCAGGGGCGCGGCTGGTTACAGGAGTGGGGGAAAGAGGCGGAACCGCTGAATCAGGGTGATATCGCCTGGATCCCACCCGGCGTGAAGCACTGGCATGGCGCAAGCGCGCAGACGGCCATGACCCATATCGCCATCGCAGAAGCTGTCGACGGGAGCCCGGTGGCATGGCTGGAGAAGGTCACCGACGAGCAGTATCCGAACGAGTAGTCTGGCGTTTCGTAAACAAATTATTAACGTTATGATTCGATCCGTTTTCTTCAGCATGTGCAGGCGGAACGGTGAAAATCAATATCATAGGCACCAGCGGAAGTGGGAAAAGCACGTTTGGCAGGCGAATCGCGGAGGCGCTGGCTATCCCTTACATTGAGATGGACAGGCTTTACTGGCGAGCGAACTGGCAGGGAACACCGGATGATGAGTTTCTTGCTACCCTGGAAAAAGCGCTCGCCGCCTCGCCTGACTGGGTCCTGGACGGGAATTACAACCGCACACGCGACGTTAAGTGGCGCGACGTCGATCTGGTGGTGTGGATAGATCGTGGGTTTATCCGCACGCTCTGGCAGGCGGTGACGCGGGCCTCCAGACGCGCCTGGCACAAACAGGAGCTCTGGCCCGGCACGGGGAACCGCGAAAGCTTTCGTCGGTCGTTCCTTAGCAAGGACTCTATTATCATCTGGACGATCAAAACCTGGCGCAGCAACCGCAAACGATATGAGGCGGATATACAAAACCCGCAGTACGCACACATTCGCTTTCTCCGCATTACCCGACGGCAGGATGCGGAAAGACTCATTACATCGCTCAAATCACGCCGATGACAGACTCTCTATTGCCGTTTTCCGGCAATCCAAATGTAAATTAATTGTTTCTCAGAGGTGAAATCCACCTTTAATAATGACGACATGTTAAGTCAAACGAGAACGCAACATGTCATGGCGAATCAGCATTCTGGATAAAAGCCCCGTCGCAGAACACGAAACAGCCGCCGATGCGCTGGCGCGAACCTTAGCACTGGCGCAACAGGCAGAAACGCTGGGTTATCACCGCTTCTGGATTGCCGAACACCACAATACCCCGCAGCTTGCCAGCCCCTCGCCGGAGCTGCTGATTGCCTGGATCCTCGGGCAAACAAAACGTATTCGCGTGGGCTCGGGCGGCGTCATGCTGCAACATTACAGCCCCTATAAAGTCGCCGAAAATTTTAACGTACTGGCCGCCATTGCGCCGGGCCGGGTTGATCTGGGCGTTGGCAAAGCGCCCGGCGGTCTGCCGCTCTCTACCCGCGCCTTGCAGCACGGCCTTAATCCGCAGGAAAAAGGCAGCTTTGCTGAACAACTGACGCAGCTCGATCGCTGGATCCGCCCTGAAAATCAGTCAGCGGAGGAGGACGTTCGCGCCACGCCGCTGCCGCCGGTGCCTGCCCGGGGGTTTCTGCTGGGCGCCAGCACAGAAAGCGCGCTGCTGGCGGCCTCCCTCGACTGGCATTTTGTCTTTGCCGCCCATCTGAACGGTGATCCTGAGCTGCTGCGCGAGGTCGTCACAGCCTGGCGTCAACACAGCGTCCGGGAGGTGATTGTGGCCGTGCAGGCCATTGTTGCCCCAACCCAGGCTGAGGCCGATGCGCTGGCGCAGAAGGTTGAAGTGTGGGGCGTGGAGCTGGCAAACGGACAGCGCGTCACCGTCGCCAGCGAAGAACAGGCCTACGCCTTTGCGCGGCAGGCAGGGAGTGAACCGGTGCGCATCGGGCGTCGGGCGCAGTCTCTGCTGGCCGGAACGGCGGCGTCGGTGCTTGAACAGCTCAACGCGCTGCATCAGCAGTGGGGGATTGACGAATTTATCATCGACACGCCGGTCGCTGATGGCGCAACGCGCGTACAGTCCCTGCGACTGCTGGCCGAGGCGCGTCTTAACAGGGAGGTTACCGTATGAGCTTTAGCGAACAACTGATTGCCTGGCGCCGTGAGCTGCACCAGAACCCTGAACTCTCTGGTCAGGAGGTCGAAACAACGGCGCGCCTGCGCGAGTGGCTGACGGCAGCCGGGATTGCCCCGCTGCCTTACGATCTCCAGACCGGGCTGGTTGCGGAGATCGGCACGGGCAACGCACTGGTTGCGCTGCGCGCCGATATCGACGCGTTACCCATCGACGAGCGCAGCGGGGTGCCGTTTAGCTCCCGGCGCGCCGGGGTGATGCATGCCTGCGGACACGACATTCACACCAGCGTGATCCTCGGCGCCGCGCTAAAGCTGAAAGAGCGGGAAGCCTCGCTCAACGGTCGCGTGCGGATCCTGTTCCAGCCAGCGGAAGAGAATTTCGGCGGAGCAAAAAGCATGGTGCGGGCCGGGGCGTTACGCGACGTACGCGCGATTTTCGGGATGCATAACGAGCCGTCACTGCCGGTCGGCGAGTTTGCCACGCGCGGCGGCCCGTTCTATGCCAACGTTGATCGCTTCGTTATTCACGTGACCGGCAAAGGCGCGCATGCCGCACGTCCCCATGAAGGCAACGACGCCATCGTGCTCGCAAGCCAGCTGGTAACCGCGCTGCAAAGCGTAGCCAGCCGTAACGTCAACACGCTGGATTCGGTTGTTCTGAGCGTGACGCGCATCGCCGGGGGGAATACCTGGAACGTGCTGCCGGAAAGCGTTGAGCTGGAGGGCACGCTGCGCACGCACCGCACGGAAGTGCAGCAGAACGTGAAAGCGCGCGTCGGTGAAATCGCCGCCGGATTTGCCAGCGCCTTTAGCGCGCAAATCAACATCACCTGGTACGCCGGGCCCACCGCGCTGGTGAATGATGAGCACTGGGCCGGGTTTGCCACCTCGGTCGCGCGCGAAGCGGGATATGAAACCCGGCATGCGGAACTGCACATGGGCGGGGAGGATTTCGCGGTCTATCTGCAAAACATACCCGGCGCGTTTGTCAGCATTGGCAGCAACAGTCCGTTTGGGTTACATCACCCGGCATTTAACCCGGACGAAGCATTAATCGAACCCGCTGCCCGCTATTTTGCACAGCTCGCGGAAAAAGCCCTGCAACACGTTTAATTAATTTGAGGTGAATATGTCTGCACATCGTCAATTGCGGCTGGGGACCATTTTGCATGGTGCATCCGGAAATATGTCTGCCTGGCGCCATCCCGCGGCGGTCGCGGATGCCAGCATTAATTTTGATTTCGTTAAAGAAACGGCTTTAAAAGCAGAAGCGGGCAAGCTCGACTTTATATTTGTGGCCGACGGCCTTTATATTAACGAGAAATCCATTCCGCATTTTTTAAACCGCTTTGAGCCGCTGACGGTGTTGTCCGCGCTGGCGAGTATCACCTCGCGCCTGGGGCTGGTCGGCACGTTATCCACCTCGTACAGCGAGCCTTTCACCGTTGCACGCCAGTTCGCCAGCCTCGATCACCTGAGCAACGGACGCGCGGGCTGGAACGTGGTGACGTCACCGCTGGAAGGGTCAGCGAAGAACTTCTCCCGCGAAAAACACCCGGAGCATGCGCTGCGCTACCGCATTGCCGATGAGTATCTCGACGTGGTGAAAGGGCTGTGGGATTCCTGGGAAGGGGATGCCTTTATCCGCAATAAAGAGAGCGGACAGTTCTTTGATGCGTCGAAACTGCATACTCTTGATCACCACGGTGATTTCTTCCAGGTTTCCGGCCCGCTGAATATTGGCCGCACGCCGCAGGGACGTCCGATTGTCTTTCAGGCTGGTGCGTCCGACGACGGTAAAAAGCTGGCGGCAAAACACGCTGACGCCATCTTTACCCACCATGACACGCGGGAAGAAGCCCAGGCTTTTTACCGCGATGTTAAACAGCAGCTGGAAAGTCACGGCCGCCGCGCAGAGGATTTACATATATTCCAGGGCGTCAGCGTGATTGTTGGAAACGACGCCGATGACGTAGAAAACCAGTATCAAACTACGGCGGCACTGGTCTCCATTAATGATGCGCTGAATTACCTCGGACGATATTTCGAGCATCACGACTTCAGCCAGTATCCCCTCGACGCGCCGTTCCCGGATATTGGCGATTTGGGCAAAAACAGCTTCCGCAGCACCACCGATGAAATCAAGCGTAACGCTCGTGAGCGCAACTTAACTCTGCGTCAGGTCGCGCTGGAAGCCGCATCGCCGCGCCCGCGTTTTTCCGGCACACCGGAGCAGGTGGCCGATGGTTTACAGGCCTGGTTCGAAGAGAAGGCGGCGGATGGCTTCATCATTCAGGGCGGCACGCCGGACACCTTCCCGCGCTTTGTTGACCAGGTGGTGCCCGTTTTACAGGCGCGCGGCCTGTTCCGCACCGACTATCCCGGCACCACGCTGCGCGAAAGTCTGGGCTTAGACGAGCCCAAAAATCAGTTCACACAACAATAAAAGAGAAAAATGCTATGCAGAAATCATCGCTTATTCTGGCGCTTGCGCTGGCCTTTACCCCTGCCGTCTGGGCAGAGAACGTCAATATTAACGGCACCGGCGTGAGCATTGAGGCCAATAAAACGCCGATCAATACCGCCAAAAACAGCGATGCGATCGCGCAACTGCCGAAAGACTATCGTTTTGCCGTGCCGGGGAAATTTACCGTGGCGGTGGCGGGACTGAATCAACCGCCACTGACGGTCTTTTCCGACGACAACAAAACTCTGCTGGGAAGTGAGGTCGACATCGCGCGTCTGGTAGCGGACAGCCTCGGACTGGAGCTGAACGTGGTGCCCACCTCCTGGGAGGATTGGCCGCTGGGGGTTGCCTCCGGGAAATACGACGCGGCTATCAGCAACATCACCGTCACTAAAGCGCGCAAAGAGAAGTTCGACTTCGCCACCTACCGCAAGGATTCACTTGGCTTCTACGTGAAATCCACCAGTCCGATCAACTCGCTTGTGAAGGCAGAGGATATCGCCGGGCTGCGCATCATCGTGGGTTCCGGCACCAACCAGGAGGCCATCCTTCTGGCATGGAACGAAGAGAACCTCAAAAAAGGGCTTAAACCCTTTACGCCGATCTACACCAAAGACGACGCGGCCCAAACGCTGGCGCTTCAGTCCGGACGCGCGGACGCCTACTTTGGCCCGAACGTGATCGGTGCCTGGAAAGCGGCGCTTAACGGTAAAACCAAACTGGTCGGCAGCGTCGACGGCGGCTGGCCGAAGGCGGCGCATATCGCGGTGACGCTGAAAAAAGGCAGCGGCCTGGTCGAGCCGGTTCAAACCGCGCTGAACGGCGCGATCAAGAACGGAGATTACGACAAAGTGCTGAACCGCTGGGGGGAAGGCGTGGAGCGTATCCCCAGTTCCGAAGTTAACCCGGCGGGTCTGGGCGATTAAGGAGGC
The DNA here is from genome assembly GCF_049237125.1 of Enterobacter cloacae complex sp. GYL001. Classification (NCBI taxonomy): domain Bacteria; kingdom Pseudomonadati; phylum Pseudomonadota; class Gammaproteobacteria; order Enterobacterales; family Enterobacteriaceae; genus Enterobacter; species Enterobacter cloacae complex sp. GYL001. The sequence continues at coordinate 113,027 of NZ_JBMKGW010000005.1, forward strand.
GCTATGCGCGAACAATTTCGTGACGTTTCGCCGGAAGATGCCGATCTTCAGCCCATTATCGAGGGGCTTTTCGGTGAGTACGCCGCTCGTTACGGCGACTACTTTTCAAAGGATGCGGAAGTCGAGCTGACAGAGTGGTACCTGGCGCCGCAGGGGCTGTTTATCGTCCTGGAGCGCGATGGCGAGATCATCGCCACCGGTGCGTACAAGCCCTTCGACGAACATACCGCAGAGATCAAACGCATCTGGACGAATAAAACGCTGCGCCAGCAGGGACTGGCCGCGCGCGTGGTACAGGAGCTGGAGCGCCGGGCGGTGCTGGCGGGCTACAGCCGCATCTACCTGACCACGGGGTTTCGCCAGCCGGAGGCGGTGCGGCTCTATCTCAGCCAGGGGTACCAGCCGCAGTTCGATCTTAACCGCGATCCGGAAGAGTATAGCCAGCCGCCGTTCGACGGTCGGCTGCGTTTCACCAAGACGCTGATCCGCGAAGCGCTCAGCAAAACCGCATAAGGAGCGACGATGAGCAACGTTGAAACCATAAAAGTGGTCCCGGCACGTTATCCGCTGCGCGCTGCTGGCGCCGTGGTGGCGCTGTTTGTGCTGGCGGTCGTGATCCAGTCCGTGGCCTTTAATCCGCGCTGGGAATGGGCGGTATTTGCCCGCTGGTTCTTCGACCCGGTGATCCTCGAAGGCGTCGGCCAGACGCTGCTGCTGACGTTGATAAGCACCGTACTGAGCGTGGTGATTGGCGGCATGCTGGCGCTGGCGCGGCTCTCGTCATCATGGCTGTTGAGCAGCCTGGCGTGGGGGTACATCTGGCTGTTCCGTTCCCTGCCGCTGATCGTGGTGCTGATTATCCTCTATAACTTCTCCTATCTCTACGACACGCTCTCTCTCGGCGTGCCTTTTACCGGCATTACCTGGGGCAGCTTTGAAACCATCAATGTTCTCGGGCAGTTTTCTACCGCCATCGTGGGGCTGACGCTGGTGCAGAGCGCCTATACTGCGGAGATCATTCGCGGGGGGTTCCTTGGGGTCGACCACGGTCAGTATGAGGCGGCCGCTGCGCTAGGTCTGCCGGCATGGCGTCGCACGGTGCGCATAATTCTCCCTCAGGCGCTGCGCACCATCCTGCCGTCCGGGTTTAACGAAATTATCAGCCTCGCCAAAGGGACGGCGATGGTTTACGTGCTGGCGATGCCGGAACTGTTCTACACGATCCAGATGATCTACAACCGCACCCAGGAGGTGATCCCGCTGTTGATGGTGGGGGCCGTCTGGTATCTGGTGATCACCACCGTACTGTCTGCCATCCAGCATGTTATTGAGCGTGGACTCGCCCGCAGCGAGCGCCGCTCCGCCGTTAACCACAACCGGGCGGCCAGTCGCGCGCGCTCCGTCACCACTTCGCCAGCACAGGAGCCTGTTCATGCAAGCCTCTCCTGAAGGACACATTTCCATTACCGGCGTCAGTAAGTTTTTTGGCCGACATAAAGCGCTCGATAACGTCACGCTTGAGATCCCGCCGGGCTCCGTGACGGTGATCCTTGGCCCCTCTGGATCGGGAAAATCGACGCTGCTGCGCACCATTAACCATCTGGAGCGCGTAGACGAAGGCTTTATTCAGATTGACGGGGATTACATCGGCTATCGCCGTCAGGGTGACAAACTCTACGAGCTAAAAGAGAAAGAGATCCTCAAACAGCGCGTCAACGTTGGGTACGTGTTTCAGAACTTCAATCTTTTTCCGCATCTCACGGTGCTGGAAAACCTGATTGAAGCACCCATCGCGCATAAAAAGTTCAGTAAAAAAGAGGCTGTTGAAAACGCCTACAGCCTTCTGGATGTGGTAGGTCTGCGCGATAAAGCCGATGCCTGGTCGCGTCACCTCTCCGGCGGCCAACAGCAGCGTATCGCCATTGCCCGCGCGCTGGCGCTGCGCCCGCGCGTGATGCTGTTTGATGAACCCACCTCGGCGCTGGATCCGGAACTGGTTGGTGAAGTGCTGGACGTGATTAAAAAGCTCGCCCGTTCCGGCACGACGCTGGTGGTGGTCACCCATGAGATCGGCTTTGCCCGGGAAGTGGCGGACCAGGTGGTATTTATGGTCGACGGTAAAATTGTGGAGCAGGGCAGCAGCGACGACGTGTTAAACCGACCGTCGCATCCGCGAACGCGCCAGTTCCTCTCAAAAGTGCTGTAAGGAGCGCAGATGAAATATGGACTCCTGGCGGGGCTGGTCTTCACGACGGCGAGCCACGCCAGCATTGATTTAAAGGCCAACGAACAGCCGCTGCCGGTGACGGTTGATCAACAGGCAGTGGCGAAAATCCCGGCGAACTATAAATTTGTTGAGCCGGGTACCCTCACGGTGGCGATTTCAGCCCTGAATTCTCCGCCGCTGGCGCTGCTGGCCAGTGATAACCGCACCCGTATTGGCAGCGACCCGGATATCGCCCGGTTGCTGGCGGGCAGCCTGGGGCTGAAGCTGAAGCTGGTGCCAACGGCGTGGGAAGACTGGCCGCTGGGGATCACTTCCGGGCGCTATGACGTGGCGTTGGTGAATATCGCCGTCACCGAGCAACGTAAGGCGAAGTTCGATTTTGCGACCTATCGCGTCGATTCCCTCGCCTTCTCGGTGAAATCCACCAGCAACGTACAGTCGATCACCCGTGCGAAAGATCTGGCCGGTAAAAAGGTGATTGTCGGGTCAGGCACCAATCAGGAACGTATTCTGCTGGGCTGGAACGAAGAGAATAAAAAGGTCGGGCGCGAGCCTGCATTGCCGGTTTATCTGACCGACGACGCCTCAGGCAATCTTTATATTCAGTCCGGCAGGGCGGATGTTTTCTTTGGACCGCAGTCCGTTTCGGCCTACAAAGCCGCGTTAACCGGCAAAACCCGCGTCGTGGGATTTGGGCCGAAGAAAGCCTATGTCGCCACCACAACCAAAAAAGGTAATGGGCTGGTGTATGCGTTGCAGGCTGCGCTGGACGGTGCGATTAAGCGCGGGGATTATCAAAAGGTGCTGGCGCGCTGGGGGGAGGCGGGCGAAGCGGTGACGTCTTCTGACGTTAACCCGCCCGGGATAACCTACTAATGGTGCTCTACACTTAGGGTTTTCATCCCTGAGGGGGCAACATGATCAAACTCTATGGCGTACCCGGCTGGGGATCGGCAATCAGTGAAGTGATGCTGACTCTGGCAGACATCCCGTATCAGTTCGTCAACGTGGACGGGTTTGACCAGCCCGGCCCGCAGCGCGAATTGCTGTTGAAACTGAACCCGCTGTGCCAGGTGCCGACGCTGGAGCTGGAAAATGGGGCGATCGTGACGGAAACCGCGGCGATCGCCCTGATGGTGCTCGACAGACGTCCCGACCTCGCGCCGCTCGTAGGGCAGGCCGAGCGCCAGCAGTTTCAGCGCCTGCTCATCTGGTTTGTGGCGAACGTCTATCCCACCTTTACGTATGCAGATTACCCGGAACGCTGGGTGCCTGATGCCCCGGAACAGCTGAAGAAAAATTGCATTGAGTACCGAAAATCGCTCTATCTGTGGTTCGACAGCCAGCTCAGCGCCTCGCCGTTTGCGTTTGGCAAACAGCTGACGCTGCTTGACGTCTATATTGCCGTTGCGCGTACCTGGGGGCCACGTCATGAGTGGTTTGCCACTAGCACGCCTAATATTACCGCCGTCGCGGATGCCGTCTGCGCGCTGCCGGAACTGCACAAGGTGCTAAAAGCTAACGATATAATCTGATAACGTGGAACGCTCACCTATAAAAGGAGCCCTGCCCATGCCACACGTTGATATCAAATGTTTTCCACGCGATCTGACTGACGAACAAAAAACGGCCCTGGCGGCGGATATCGCCGAAGCGATCGCCCGTCATCTGAACAGCAAAGATCGCTCAATCTCCGTGGCGCTTCAGGAGGTTCAGGAAGCTGACTGGAAGGCGCAGGTCTGGGATACCGAGATCGGCCCGAAACTGGATGAACTGATTAAGAAGCCCGGTTATTCGATGTAACTTGCCTGCCGGGTGGTGCAATATCACCCGGCGCTCCTCGCTTTTATTCCCTTTCGCAAAAATCGATAATAAAAACCATAACGATTCCGCTACAATTCATCCTTCCGAACAATATTCGTTGAATCAGCAGGTAAGCACTGCAACTGCACCAGATTAAGTACAAATTAGTAAAAGGATAATTTTTCCATGACAAAATTACCTCAGTTTTCACTCGCCTTTATTCATCCTCGTTACTGGCTCAGCTGGGCAGGCATTGCCGCGCTCTGGTGCACGGTTCAGCTTCCGTACCCGCTGCTGTTGAAAATAGGTCACGGGCTTGGGCGTCTGGCTATGCGCCTGCTTCCACGCCGCGTGGAGATCGCCAGACGAAATCTTGAGCTTTGCTTTCCTGATATGAAAGAGGACGAGTGCGAGCGTTTACTTGAGCGTAATTTTGAATCGGTTGGAATGGGCGTCATCGAAACGGGGATAGCGTGGTTCTGGCCAGACTGGCGCGTACGGAAACACTTCAGCGTAACCGGCTACGAACATATGGAACAGGCGCGGGCGCAAGGAAGGGGAGTGGTGCTCATTGGCATGCATTTTCTCACGCTGGAATTAGGCGCACGCATCTTTGGCATGCTCAACGCGGGTATTGGTGTGTATCGTCCCAACAATAATGCGTTGCTCGACTGGCTGCAAACGCGCGGTCGTCTACGTTCCAATAAAACCATGCTTGACCGCTATGACCTGAAGGGCATGATCCGCGCGCTGAAGCAAAACGAGATCCTGTGGTATGCCCCGGACCACGACTATGGCAAAACGAATAGCGTGTTTGTGCCGTTTTTTGCCGTCCCGGACGCCGCGACAACTGCCGGGAGCTACATGCTGGTGAAAAGTGCCAGACCGGCCGTGATCCCGTTTGTACCGCGCCGAAAAGCAGACGGCACAGGGTATGAGCTGATTATTCTGGAGGATATCAGCGATACCTTGCAGGGAGGCGACAAAGCGTCGGTGGCCACGCAAATGAACAGAGCGATTGAGCGCGCCGTGATGATGGCGCCTGAGCAATATATGTGGCTGCATCGCCGGTTCAAAACCCGCCCTGAAGGCCAGCCGGACCGGTATAAACGCAAAAAACAGATCCCATCTTCTGCAAGAACCTTATCTGCCAGCGATATTTCGGACCGGTCGAGTATCCAGCAGTAGCCCGGCAGGGCGGATGCCGGTGCGCTCCGCCCTTTATAAATCCTGCCGCGCTGGATAGAATTACCGCATCCACATTGACGGGATGCCCAACATGACCGGAAGAGTCGATTATCATCTGGAAAAATACCTCCTCACCGAAGCCGGTGAGCCGGAACGTCTGACGCGCCAGTGGGCGGAGGTGATGCGCGAGTGTCATGACCAGAAATCCGGGGCAGAAGAGCGGCTGCGTCTTGCGCTGCTGAATGTGGATTACGTGACCAGCTTTGAGCTTCCCTTCCGGTTACTTCTTACCCGCGCACCGCAGCTGATTGATGGCATCAGAAATGAGTTTCAGCTCAGTCAAAAAAATGTCCTGTTCAACGGCAAGCGGTTTGGCTGCGTCTACAGCCTTAAACAGGATTTGAACGGCATTCCCGATGAATTTACCTACCACCTGAAGACCCGTATTCAGCGAATCGATGCGTCCGGCGGTTCGGAAGTGCCTTACCGGCAAATCGCTCAGCAGGTGAAAGCCCCCCGCGAGCGCCTCCAGCTGGCGCTGGAACAGGGGCTTGCGGTCACCGCGCTTGACGGGCTTTTCTGGTTTGGCCTCCAGCGCATAGCCGCCGACGTGCAGCGGTTAAGGAAGACCGGGATGAGAATAGTGACGTCCGATACGGAGGTGTTCGACACCCTTACCGGAACAACACGGCGGATTCCGGTTTATCGTCTTGAGGACGCTGCCGCTACTTAGCCTGGAGCAGGATCGCCAGCAGCCCAGGAAAACGGGCGTCCAGATCTTCTCTTCTCAGTGAGATCATATTCTCGCGCCCCTGCGGGCGCTGCCAGATCACACCGCTGTCGCGCAGCACGCGCCAGTGGTGAGTCATAGTGGATTTCACCACCTCTTCCGGGCGCAGTGCGTTACAGCTCAGTTCGCTGCCGTCGGCCAGCCTGCGGATAATCGCTAATCGCAGCGGGTTGCCGAGGGCGAACAGCACATTTTCCAACACTATTTGTTCAGGTTCCGGGTGGTTTGGGATCATCGTTTTCCTGCGTCTCGCGTGAGATTGAGCTATATCAACAATAGGTCAACCGTTAAAAAATAGTTCGATAATACTCGTACAATAGGACTATTATAACAAACGAACGAATACGCGACCATCCCGGTCGTCACAAACCAGTCATGAAGACTTAAGGAAATATCATGCCCCGACCCATTCCACTCGAACGTTATCGCAACATCGGTATCTCCGCGCATATCGATGCGGGCAAAACAACCACCACTGAGCGCATCCTGTTTTACACCGGGATGAGCCACAAGCTGGGTGAAGTACACGATGGCGCGGCAACCACCGACTGGATGGCGCAGGAGCAGGAGCGCGGGATCACCATTACGTCGGCGGCGGTAAGCTGTTTCTGGCCCGGTATGGACAGAGGCTTTGAACCGCACCGCATCAATATTATCGACACCCCCGGGCACGTGGATTTCACCATTGAGGTGGAACGTTCCATGCGTGTGCTCGACGGCGCGGTAATGGTCTATGACTCCGTCGGTGGCGTGCAGCCGCAGTCGGAAACCGTCTGGCGTCAGGCGAATAAATATCACGTCCCGCGCCTGGCATTCGTCAACAAAATGGACCGCCCGGGTGCGGATTTCTTCCGCGTGGTGCGGATGATGCAGGAGCGGCTGAAAGCCAACCCGGTCCCGATTGTGATCCCCGTGGGGGCAGAAGAACACTTCACCGGCGTGGTGGATCTCATCAGGATGCGCACCATTCTGTGGGATGATGCGACGCAGGGCATGGCGTTTAGCTATGCGCCAGTGCCTGACGATCTGCTGAGCACCGCCCAGGCGTGGCGAGAAAAAATGGTTTCGGCTGCGGCAGAAGCCAGCGATGAGCTTATGGATAAGTACCTTGAGACGGGCGAACTGGATGAAGCGGAAATCATCAAAGGGCTGCGGATCGGGACTATCTCCGGCGAAATACAGCCCATGCTGTGCGGCAGCGCCTTCAAGAACAAGGGCGTGCAGCGCATGCTCGACGCGGTGATTGAATTGATGCCGTCTCCACTGGACGTGCCCGCTATTGATGGGGTAGACGAAGACGGACAGCACGCCGAGCGCCACCCAAGCGATGATGAACCGTTCTCGGCGCTGGCCTTCAAGCTGATGAGCGATCCGTACGTCGGCCAGCTGACCTTTATCCGCGTCTATTCCGGCATACTGCGTAAAGGCGACGCGGTGTACAACCCGGTGAAGGGTAAGAAAGAACGTATCGGGCGCATCGTGCTGATGCATGCCAACGATCGCCATGAGGTGGACGAGCTGCGCGCAGGGGATATCGCGGCCTGTGTCGGGCTGAAAGACGTCACCACCGGTGACACGCTGACCGACCCGAATGCGGTGATCACCCTTGAACGGATGGAGTTCCCGGACCCGGTTATTTCGCTGGCGATTGAGCCGAAAACCAAGGCCGATCAGGAGAAAATGGGGATCGCCCTACAGCGCCTGGCGGCGGAGGATCCGTCGTTTCGCCTGCACACGGACGAAGAGTCCGGACAGACCATTATCTCCGGGATGGGCGAGTTGCATCTGGAGATCATCGTTGACCGCATGAAGCGCGAGTTTGGCGTTGAGGCGAACATTGGTCGTCCGCAGGTCACCTACCGTGAAACCCTGCGTAAAGCGGTGAAGGATATTGAAGGTAAATTTGTCCGACAGTCCGGCGGGAAAGGGCAGTACGGTCATGTGGTCCTGAGCCTTGAGCCGTTAGCCGCCGGGAGTGGTTTTGTGTTTGAAGATGCCACCAAAGGCGGGGTGGTGCCGCGGGAGTACATCCCGTCGGTGGAAAAAGGCTTGCGAGAAGCCATGAATACGGGAGTGCTGGCGGGCTATCCGGTGGTGGATGTGAAAGCGACCCTGACGTTTGGTTCCTACCATGACGTTGACTCCTCGGAAATGGCCTTCCGCATGGCGGCGATCCTCGGCTTCAAAGAGGGCGCACGGCGGGCGGATCCGGTTATTCTTGAGCCGGTCATGCACGTTGAGGTGGAAACGCCGGAAGAGTACGCCGGGAACATTATGGGCGATCTCTCCTCCCGTCGCGGCCTGGTGCAGGGGATGGCAGAGCAGTACGGCAGCCAGATTATTCGCGCTGACGTCCCGCTGGCTGAGATGTTTGGCTACGCCACCACGCTGCGCTCGATGTCCCAGGGTCGCGCGACGTATACGATGGAGTTCCATCATTTTGCGGAAGCTCCGCGGAATGTGGCGGATGAGATTATTGCGAAGCGTGTGAAGAGTTAATTAATTGCACATGGTAGTCATTTGGCTACCATGTGCCTTTATTATTACGACAGGGAGTTTATGCCTGTTACTTAATTAGCGTCGCCGATCGCACTTTCCATTTTCCTTGCTCTTCAACGAGACAATCTGCAATAACATGATTTTGCTTCTTACCAAATGCGACATAGACGTTTGTGCAAACGGCGTCAAAATCAGAATGTAAGACGGTTATCTGATTCCAGTCATCATCCCAGTCCTGCGCTTTGATAAACATATCCGCATCGGGCATATCTTTGTCGTTACTGTCGCCAGAGTACATTTCTTTAATTGCTGCAATGGTCCCTGAGGCTACGTACTCGTTCATAATGTCTGGATTGAGTACGGGTGGTTTGTTCTGATCTAACTGCGCTATATACCATTGATTGAATTTAAGCGCCGCCTGACCCGGTGCATAAATGTTTTCTGCGGCCGCGAGCGGAGACAGGGCGAAAAGTAAAAAGTAGAGTGGTTTCATTAATCATGCCTGAACAGTTCGTAATGAGGTTGTATGTTGCGGTAAGCCTGCCCAGGATACATGGTGCGTTGCACAAAATCGCTGATCCACTGTTGACCATCGTATATACAAACGTGACCGCTATCATGACCAACTATATTTTGGATAACTGCGACGTCACCAGCATGGGGTTGATCATATACCAGGTGAAAGCCTGCATTGACTAATGTGCGCCCCATATCTTTTGCCAGACGCGTGTTGGGGATTTTTAATCGACCACCCGCTCTGATCGCTTCTGTTACGTAACGAGCACAATAACCCGTGCTGCTGGGTTGCGCGTGTGATTTCGCATATGATATTGCGCCATCTTTGTTCCATGACATGGATATTTCCTTTACGAAAGATTGTTTATGCGACAGCTTCTGAAATATCCTCCGTTTAACATCGTCGTGATAAACATAAAATGCCATAGAAATTTTATATAATTCAGATGGGTATAATTAAAAAATCATTCCAGCGCCTTCACCATTTTCCCGCTCGCGACAAACGTACCCGCACCCAGATGATGCAGCGTATTCAGCTTATCCCCGTCAAACTGCCAGCGTCCGGCGACAAATGCGCGTTCATCCGCCGCGGCGGAAACCACTTCGCCAAACAGAGTGTCATATTTCTCGGCCGCAGAGGTTACAGGTAATAACCGGCACTCCATCCACGCCAGACATTTCTCTTCTATAACCGGCAGGCCAAGCTCAGGGCCATAAATAACCGGGATCCCGTAGCAGTTAAATTTATCCTCGTCGCGCCCGCTGACGCTGCCGACCGCCCAGGTCCAGTTGGCTGCCGCCACGCCGGGGATCACAATGCCGAATTTCCCGCTGCGTTCGATCAACTCCCGTGACCACGCGCTTTTGTCTACCACAATCGCGATACGTGGGGGCTCAAATTCCACCGGCATAGACCATGCGGCGGCCATGACGTTGCGACGATCGATGGTCTCATCCCGGCTGGTGATGAGCACGGTTGGACCGTGATTCAGAAGACGGCTGGCATGGCGTAATTCAACAGGGCGAAAGTGGTTCATAGGATCTCCTCATGTACACGATGAGTATGACGAAAAAGCACTTTTGCGCATATGCATAAGGGAAAATAGTTTATAAACAGGGGATATCACATCCTGGAGCAAATCATGTCCCCATTTCTGAGTGCTTATTTCGCCCGCACGGGCTGGCAGCAGCCCGTACAGGTTGATATCGATACCCTGCGGGGGCTGCATTTACACCATAACTGCGCGATCCCTTTCGAAAATATTGATGTCGTTTTGCCGCGTGAAATCCATCTGGACGACGGGTGTCTGGTGGATAAACTGGTCACCGCACGTCGGGGGGGGTATTGCTTCGAGCAAAACGGCCTGTTTGAGCGGGTGTTGCGCGAAGTCGGTTTTACGGTGCGCAGCGTGCTGGGGCGGGTTGTGCTGGCTAATCCGTCGCAGATGCCGCCACGTACGCACCGGTTGCTGCTGGTTGAGCTGAACGGCGAGCGCTGGATCGCCGATGTGGGATTTGGCGGACAAACGCTGACGGCGCCGATTCGTTTGATCGCCAACGAGGAACAGGAAACCCCACACGGGCGTTATCGTTTGCTGAGCGAGGGTAACGACTGGGTACTGCAATTCCGCCATCACGAGCACTGGCAGTCGATGTACCACTTCGACCTGGCGACCCAGTACTTCAACGATTACGTGATGGGAAACTTCTGGTCGGCGCACTGGCCGCAGTCCCATTTCCGTCATCACCTGCTGATGTGTCGCCACCTGCCGGACGGGGGCAAGCTGACGCTGACCAACTTTAATTTTACCCACTGGCAGAACGGGCATGTGGAGGAGCAGATCCATTTGCCGGATGCGGAGGCGCTGTATAAGCTGATGCAGGCGCGGTTTGGCCTGGGCGTTGATGACCCGAAGCACGGCTTTACCCTGGCCGAGCTGACGGCCGTGATGGCGGGGTTTGATACGCATCCACAGGCAGGGAAATAGCCCGGTGGCGGCTACGCCTTACCGGGCCTACAGCGGCTTGAAACGTAGGTCGGGTAAGGCGAAGCCGCCACCCGACAAAATCAACGGCGCGATCTCACTACCTGATAGCGACGGGTGAAGTACTCAAACGGCGCGCTCCACACGTGCACCAGACGGGTGAACGGGAAGATAAGGAAGATCGTCATCCCCAGCACCAGATGCACGCGGAAGATCGGTGCGACGCCGCTCAGCATTTCTGACGAGCCTCCCTTAAACGTCACGATCCCCTGCGCCCAGCCGACCAGCTTCATCATTTCGCTTCCGTCAGGATACTGGGCGGAGAAAGGAATGGTCGACAGCCCAAGGATGCACTGAAGCAGCAGGATACTCATGATGATAATATCCGGCGTGGTGGATGTGGCACGCACCCGCTGGTTGAACAAGCGGCGGATCAGCAGCATCGACCCGCCAACCAGCGTCAGCACCCCGCAAATACCCCCCGCAATCATGGCTAACTGCTGTTTAACCGCGATGGGTAAAAACCAGGCGTACATCCAGTGCGGGGTTAACATGCCGAACAGGTGCCCGAAGAAGATCCCCAGAATGCCGATATGAAACAGGTTAGAGCCCCAGTTCATCCCGCGCTTGCTGAGCATCTGGCTTGACGAGGCGCGCCAGGTGTACTGCCCGTAGTCGTAGCGCAACCAGCTACCGAGGAAAAAGACGGTGGCGCAGATGTACGGATAAATGTCATAGAAAAACACGTTCAGGTAATGTGTCATTTTGGGCCTCCGGCGCTGACGTCCACGTACTGCGGCGCGACGTCCTGGCTAAAGCGTCGTTGATATTGCTGCATCGGCGAGCTGTCGCACGATGTGGCGTTGTCTTCAATAAACTTCACCTGTTCCTCTTCCCACACGGCGTCCAGCGCCTGACGGGTATCATCCCGTTTTTCACCGGACACCTGTTTCGCCACGCTGTCGCTGGAAAGGCGCGTTCCGGCCAGCGTCAGCAGGGCGTCAAATAGCTGGTAATGCGCTACCTCACGCTGTTTCAGGCGGCCACCAATCAGCGCCAGGATCGGCGCGACGTTTTGCAGCCCTTCACGCGCCTCGTCATCGCTGATGATACTGAGATATTCCAGATAGAGCGGCAGATAGTCCGGCAGCTCGCGGCAGTCAAGCTGAAGGCCGGCTTTCTCATACTGGCTCATCAAATCGACCATCGCCTGACCGCGATCGCGGGACTCGGCGTGAACGTGTTCGAACAGCAGTAGCGAGGTTGCGCGCCCGCGTTCAAACACTTCGCACCATTCGGCCTGCTTATCCAGCAGCGGGGCGCTCAGGTGCTGCTGCGCAAACGGCAGCAGCATGGGCGCGTCCTGTTCCACCAGGGAAAGCGCTTCGTCACGGTTTTCCCACAGCAGCTCATCGGGATACTCAATGAGCAGCGCGATGATTTTGAGGATTTGCATTACTCTCCCTCCCCGTGATCGCGCACTTCGGTGATGTTGATCGCGTCGATGCGGCTGCTGTTGAAGAGGTTGAATTTGGTGTCGGAACCGTGGCAGCCGTCGCCAAAGGTGAAGCCGCAGCCGTTTTTCTCCGGGAAGGCGTCGCGCGCCATTTCGCGGTGGCTGGTCGGGATCACGAAGCGGTCTTCGTAGTTGGCAATCGCCAGGTAGCGATACATCTCTTCTACTTGTTCTTCCGTCAGGCCGACCTCTTCGATGGCGCGGGTGTCGGTCACGCCTTCCACGGTCTGGGAACGCTTGTAGTGGCGCATCGCCATCATGCGCTTCAGGGCACGCAGCATCGGACCGGTATCGCCCGCGCTGAGCATGTTTGCCAGGTACTGCACCGGAATGCGCAGGCTTTCGACAGCAGGCAGCACGCCGTCGCTCTGCGGCAAACCACCCGCGTCCGCGTAGGACTGAATCGGTGACAGCGGCGGCACATACCAGACCATCGGCAGGGTGCGGTATTCCGGATGCAGCGGCAGGGCAAGCTTCCAGTCCATCGCCATTTTGTAAACCGGGGAACGCTGTGCCGCGTCGATGACGTTCTGCGGAATACCCTGTTTCAGCGCTTCCTCAATCACCGCCGGATCGTTCGGGTTAAGGAACACGTCGCACTGGCGCTCGTACAGATCGGTTTCATGCTCGGTGCTCGCTGCCTCCTCGATACGGTCCGCGTCATACAGCAGCACGCCAAGGTAGCGGATGCGCCCGACGCAGGTTTCCGAACAGACGGTCGGCTGACCGGACTCAATGCGCGGGTAGCAGAAGATGCACTTCTCTGACTTGCCGCTCTTCCAGTTGAAGTAGATTTTCTTGTACGGGCAGCCGCTGATGCACAGACGCCAGCCGCGGCATTTGTCCTGGTCAATCAGCACAATGCCGTCCTCTTCGCGCTTGTAAATCGCACCGCTCGGGCAGGTGGCAACGCAACTGGGGTTCAGACAGTGCTCGCACAGGCGCGGCAGGTACATCATGAAGGTGTTTTCAAACTGGCCGTACATCTCCTTCTGGATCTTCTGGAAATTGCGGTCGCGGGCGCGTTTTTCGAACTCGCCGCCCAGCAGCTCTTCCCAGTTGGGCCCCCATTCGATTTTATCCATTCGCTTGCCGTCAATCAGCGAGCGCGGGCGGGCGGTAGGGAGGTGATCGCCCTCTGGCGCGCGGTGCAGATCCTGGTAATCGAAGGTGAAGGGTTCATAGTAATCGTCAATCTGCGGCAGGACGGGGTTAGCGAAAATCTTCGACAGCACGCCCATTTTGCCGCCGAGGCGCGGGGTCAGCTTGCCGTGAATACCGCGGATCCAGCCGCCTTGCCACTCATCCTGATCTTCCCAGTTTTTAGGATAGCCGATACCCGGTTTGGTTTCGACGTTATTAAACCACGCGTACTCCATCCCTTCGCGCCCGGTCCAGACGTTCTTACAGGTGACCGAGCAGGTGTGGCAGCCAATGCATTTATCGAGATTCAGAACCATGCCAACCTGTGAGCGTATTTTCATTTTTTCGCCTCCTGTACCTGATCCCGACCTTCGCCGTCCAGCCAGTTAATGTTTTTCATTTTACGGATCATGATGAACTCGTCGCGGTTCGAGCCGACGGTGCCGTAATAGTTGAAGCTGTACGCCAGCTGCGCGTAGCCGCCGATCATGTGGGTCGGTTTCGGGCAGACGCGGGTGACCGAGTTGTGGATCCCGCCGCGCCGTCCGGTTACTTCTGACCCCGGAATGTTCAGGATGCGCTCCTGAGCGTGGTACATCATGGTCATGCCCGGCGGCACGCGCTGGCTGACCACCGCGCGGGCGGTGAGGGCGCCGTTGGCGTTAAAGGCTTCGATCCAGTCGTTGTCCTCAATGCCCAGCTCGCGCGCGTCGGTTTCGCTGATCCAGACGATTGGCCCCCCGCGCGACAGGGTTTGCATCAGCAGGTTTTCGCTGTAGGTGGAGTGAATGCCCCATTTCTGGTGCGGCGTCAGGAAGTTAAGCGCTTTTTCCGGGAATCCGTTCGGCGGGATTTCGCGCATATGGGTAACGCTGCGGGTGTCAATCGGTGGACGATAGGCCACCAGACTCTCCCCGAAGGCGCGCATCCAGGCATGATCCTGATACAGCTGCTGGCGGCCCGAAATCGTGCGCCACGGGATCAGCTCGTGAACGTTGGTATAGCCTGCGTTATAGGAGACGTGCTCGCTCTCAAGGCCGGACCACGTCGGGCTGGAGATGATTTTGCGCGGCTGCGCCTGAATATCGCGGAAGCGGATTTTCTCATCTTCTTTGTTCAGCGCCAGATGAGTGTGATCGCGTCCGGTCAGTTCGCCGAGGGCTTCCCAGGCTTTGACCGCGACCTGACCGTTGGTTTCCGGCGCAAGGGCGAGGATCACCTCTGAAGCGTCAATGGCGGTCTCGATGCGCGGACGACCTTTCGCCGGGCCGTCGAGCTTGACGTAGTTGAGCTTGCCGAGGAAATCGACCTCGTTCTGGGTGTTCCACGATATGCCTTTTCCGCCGTTACCGAGCTTGTCCAGCAGCGGCCCAAGGGCCGTAAAGCGCTCGTAGGTTTCCGGGTAGTTACGCTCGACCACGGCGATGTTCGGTGCCGTTTTGCCGGGGATCAGATCGCATTCGCCTTTGCGCCAGTCCAGAATATCAAAAGGCTGCGACAGCTCCCCCGGGGAGTCATGCTGAAGCGGCTGTAGCACCACGTCAGTTTCGGTGCCGAGATGTCCGACGCACACTTCAGAGAAGACTTTGGCGATGCCCTTGTAAATCTCCCAGTCGCTGCGGGACTCCCACGCCGGGTCAACGGCTGCGGAAAGCGGGTGAATAAACGGATGCATGTCCGAGGTATTCATATCGTCTTTTTCATACCAGGTGGCGGTGGGCAGGACGATATCCGAGAACAGGCAGGTGCTGGACATACGGAAATCGAGCGTCACCAGCAGATCCAGCTTGCCCTCAATGGCGGCGGTTTGCCATTCCACCTCTTCAGGTTTCACGTCGTCCGTTGAGCCTAAATCCTCACCCTGAATACCGCTTTCGGTGCCAAGCAGATATTTCAGCATGTACTCATGGCCTTTCCCGGACGAGCCGAGCAGGTTCGAGCGCCAGACGAACAGATTGCGCGGGTGGTTCTTGCCGTTGTCGGGCTGTTCACAGGCGAAGCGAATATCACCTGATTTTAACGCCTGCACGGTATAGTCCTGCGGCGACATCCCGGCGGCGTCGGCGCGGGCTTTCACGTGCAGCGGATTAAGGTTGAGCTGAGGGGCCGACGGCAGCCAGCCCATGCGCTCGGCGCGCACGTTGAAATCGATCAGGTGTCCGGTAAACTTCGATGCGTCTGCAAGGGGAGAAAGCAGTTCCTGTGCGGTGAGCTTCTCATAGCGCCACTGGCTGGCGTGGTTGTAGAAGTACGATGTGCTGTTCATCTGGCGCGGCGGACGGTTCCAGTCCAGCGCGAAGGCCAGCGGCAGCCAGCCGGTTTGCGGGCGCAGCTTTTCCTGGCCGACATAGTGCGACCAGCCGCCGCCGCTCTGCCCGACGCAGCCGCAGAAGACCAGCATGTTGATCATCCCGCGGTAGTTCATGTCCATGTGGTACCAGTGGTTCACACCGGCCCCGAGGATGATCATCGAACGACCGTGAGTTTTGTGCGCCGTGTCGGCAAATTCACGGGCGATTTTTTCTATCAGATAAGCGGGGACGCCGGTAATTTGTTCGCCCCAGGCCGGGGTATAGGCTTTTATCTCGGCGTAGTTTGTCGCCGCGTTACTGTCTTCCAGACCGCGATCGAGGCCGTAGTTTGCGAGCACCAGATCGTACACGCTAACCACGCGTCTCTGGCTGCCGTCGGCCAGCGTCAGAGTTTTACTCGGTACGCGGCGCGTCAGCACCGGCTCCTGCTTCACGCTGCGGAAATGCGGATTCTCGTTGCCCCCGAAGTAAGGGAAGGCCACGTCTGCCACGCTGTCGTGGGTGATGAGCAGGGAAAGCGTCAGCTCGGTTTCCTGTCCCGCAGCCAGCGACTCCAGGTTCCATTTGCCTTTTTCACCCCAGCGGAAGCCGATGGAACCATTCGGCGCCACCAGATTTCCGGCCACGTCAAAGGCGATGGTTTTCCACTCCGGATTATTGGTTTCACCCAGCCCGTCGGCCAGATCCGACGCGCGCAGCATGCGGCCCGGCACCACGCGACCGTCAGCCTGTTCATCCAGCAGGACCAGCATCGGCATGTCGGTGTAGCGGCGGCAATAGTTAAGGAAGTAATCACTCGGATTATCAAGGTGGAACTCTTTAAGGATCACATGGCCCATCGCCATGGCAAGGGCGCTGTCGGTACCCTGTTTGGGGGCCAGCCACTGGTCGCTGAGCTTCGCCACCTCCGAGAAGTCCGGCGTAATGGCGACGGTCTTGGTGCCCTTGTAACGCACTTCGGTAAAGAAGTGGGCGTCCGGGGTGCGCGTCTGCGGCACGTTCGAGCCCCAGGCAATGATATAGCTGGAGTTGTACCAGTCCGCCGATTCCGGCACGTCGGTCTGTTCGCCCCAGGTCATCGGCGACGCCGGAGGCAGATCGCAATACCAGTCATAGAAGCTCAGGCAGGTGCCGCCGAGCAGGGAGAGATAGCGCGTACCGGCGGCATAAGAGACCATCGACATCGCCGGAATTGGGGAAAAACCGGCTACCCGATCCGGGCCGTAGTTTTTGATGGTCCAGACGTTGGCGGCAGCAATCAGCTGGTTAAGCTCTTTCCAGTTTGAGCGGATAAAACCGCCTTTTCCGCGCGCTTTCCTGTAGCTCTGCGCTTTCTGCGGATCGTTCTGAATGGCATCCCAGGCCAGCACCGGATCGGTATGCTGCGCCAGCGCCTCGCGCCAGAGTTCGATCAGCCTGCGGCGTACCAGCGGGTACTTGAGACGGTTGGCGCTGTAGAGATACCAGGAGTAGCTTGCGCCACGCGGGCAGCCGCGAGGTTCGTGGTTAGGCAGGTCAGGGCGGGTGCGCGGGTAGTCGGTCTGCTGGGTTTCCCAGGTTACCAGGCCATTTTTGACATAAATTTTCCAGCTACAGGAGCCGGTGCAGTTAACGCCGTGGGTGGATCGCACAATTTTGTCGAACTGCCAGCGCTGACGGTAGCTGTCCTCCCAGTCGCGGTTGGTGTGGTACACCTGCCCGTGCCCATCGGCGAAACTGTCGCCTTTTGTTTTGAAGTAACGGAAGCGGTCCAACAGTTTGCTCATGACATTTCTCCTGCTTCGATAGCATGGCCGGAGGGTGAGACATCACGCTCCGGCGAAGAGGTAGTTATTATTTTTGTGAGGATTTGCGGCCGTACACCAGCCAGGTGACGAGCACGCAGACGATGTAAAACACGAGGAAGACTTTCATGGCGCCCACCGGGGAACCGGTCATCGCCAGGGATGTGCCAAAGGCTTTGGGAATAAAGAACCCGCCTACCGCACCGATGGCAGAGATAAAGCCCAGCGCGGCAGCCGTTTCGGTCACCGCTTCATGCTGTGCCTGTTCGTCGCTCCCGCCCTGTTTTTTCACGCGGTCGAGGGTGATTTGGCGAAAGATAATCGCGATCATCTGGAAGGTCGAGCCGCTGCCCAGGCCTGCGGTGAGGAACAGGCCCATAAAGACCAGATAGAAGGCGATAAAACTGCCTGAACCAGACCCGGGGAGCGTCAGGAAAATCAGGGCGCTAAAGATGGCCATAAAGACGAAGTTGATCAGCGTCACCCGTACGCCGCCCAGCCTGTCTGAAATCATTCCGCCAGCCGAACGCGCCAGAGCGCCGATCAGCGGGCCAAAGAAGGCGAGGTGGAGGATATTTACGTCCGGAAACTGGGTTTTCGACAGCATAGCAAAGCCTGCCGAGAAACCGATAAACGAGCCGAAGGTTGCCAGATAAAGCAGGCTCAGCAGCCAGAGGTGAAAGCGCTTAAGCACCGGAAGCTGGCTGGCAATGGACGCTTTCGAGCTGGCGATGTCGTTCATGCCAAAAAACGCCGCAAGGGTAGCAAGAATCAGCAGCGGGGCCCAGATCCACGCCGCGTTCGCCAGCCACATCGTCGAGCCATCCTCCTGGGGGACGCCGTGAACGCCGAGGAAGGTAAACATCGGCAGAAAAATCACCAGCGGCGCAACCAGCTGCATCACGCTCACGCCCAGGTTACCCAGCCCGCCGTTAATGCCCAGCGCGCTGCCCTGTCTGGCTTTCGGGAAGAAGAAGCTGATGTTTCCCATGCTGGAAGCGAAGTTGGCGCCGGCAAAACCGCACAGCAGTGCGATGATGATAAAGACCCAGTAAGGCGTGGCGGTATTCTGGATGGCGATCCCAAGCCAGACACAGGGTACGACCAGGATAACGGTACTTAACACGGTCCAATAACGTCCGCCAAATATCGGCACCATAAAAGAGTAGGGGACACGCAATATCGCGCCGGAAAGAGAAGGTAATGCCGTTAGCATAAAAAGCTGATCGGTGCTGAAATTAAATCCGACCTTATTAAGATTTACCGCAATAGCGCTAAACAACATCCATACACAAAACGCGAGAAGCAAACACGCCACGGAAATCCACAGGTTTCTACGTGCGATATGTTTCCCTTTATTCTCCCAAAATTGCGCGTTTTCCGGTTTCCAGTTACTCAACAGATGCTGATTACTCTTCTCGCTTTGATGTGACATATCACCCTCTTGCTTACCCAAATGGAGAGAAAAAAGAAGTGAAAACAGAAAGATACCTTTCGGCAGTTTGTAGAAATTTTTGGATGTTATGGGATACATCTGAAAGGATAGATAAAAAAGCGAATCCCTGAGTTTGGAATGGGAATCAGGGTTCGCTTTATGTGTTACTAATTGTAACTATTTGCGGAAATTAATACCCCGATGGGAGTATTAATACAATTCGAGGGAAATAAGCTTATCCAGATGCTTATTAAATGCCGCGTCGTCCATTTCAGGCATATTTAATACGTATATGCCATCCAGGCCACATACCAGACCAATTAAACGCCAGGCGATATTTTCCGGCTGGTCAGCAAGCGTAAAGGCGTTGGCCTCCGCCCCAGCGCGGATAATCGCGACCGTTTCCTGGTGCCACATCTCCATAGTCAAAACGTAGGCGCCTTTGATATCGCTATCCCGGCTGGCGAGAATTTGTGCCTCCCGCCACAGTCGAATGTAGGGCTCAAACCCGCCGTCATCGCTGCCGAGCATGGCATGCAGGCGCTCGCGCCAGCCGGCGTTTTCGCCAACGATTTCAGCATCCAGCAAATCGCGGATCAGCCGGACAAACGCCAGCGACTTAAGCTCGCCCGCCGACGCAAAGTGGTGATGCACCTGCCCGGTGGCGACGCCCGCTTCGGTGGCGATGCGGCGCACGGTCATCGCAGCGAATCCTTCGGTCAGCGCCACGCGCATCGCGGCCTGGAGGATCTCTTCCCGCCGCTCGTCCTTGCTCAGATAACGCATAATTTCTCACTCTCAATGGCAACGAAACGAGTGTAACAAAGAGCTGGACAAGTGTTCAACTTTACGTAGGATCGCATTCTGGACATGTGTCCAGTTTTTAACTGAAAAGGAAATTTATGTTTCGTCAGTGGTTAGCGTTAGTGATTATCGTGCTGGTGTATATCCCGGTGGCGATTGACGCGACGGTGCTGCACGTGGCGGCGCCAACATTGAGCATGACGCTGGGTGCCAGCGGCAACGAATTGCTGTGGATTATTGATATTTACTCGCTGGTGATGGCGGGAATGGTGCTGCCGATGGGCGCGCTGGGCGATCGCATAGGTTTTAAGCGCCTGCTGATGATCGGCAGCGTGCTGTTTGGCCTGTCATCGTTAGCGGCGGCTTTTGCGCCGTCCGCGGGCTGGCTGATTGCCGCCCGCGCGTCGCTGGCGATTGGCGCGGCGATGATCATTCCGGCTACGCTTGCAGGGATCCGCACCCTGTTTATTGACGTGCGGCACCGTAATATCGCCCTCGGCGTCTGGGCTGCCGTTGGGTCGGGCGGCGCGGCGTTTGGCCCGCTGATTGGCGGCATGCTGCTGGAGCACTTTTACTGGGGGTCGGTGTTCCTGATTAACGTGCCGATCGTGCTGATCGTGGTTTCGCTTGCTGCGCGCCTGGTGCCTGCTCAGCAGGGGCGGCCCGAGCAGCCGCTCAATATCAGCCATGCCATTATGCTGATTGTGGCGATTTTACTGCTGGTCTATAGCGCCAAAATCGCCCTGAAAGGGGTGCTGTCGCCGTGGATGGTGGCCTGTACGCTGCTTACCGGGGCGGTGATGCTGTTTATCTTCGTCCGTATCCAGCTGCGCGCGCGCGTGCCGATGATCGACATGCGTCTGTTTTGCCATCGCATTATTTTAAGCGGCGTGGTCATGGCGATGACCGCCATGATTGCGCTGGTGGGCTTTGAACTGCTGATGGCGCAGGAGTTGCAGTTCGTGCATGGTTTTACGCCGTTTGAAGCAGGGATATTCATGCTGCCGGTGATGGTGGCGAGCGGATTTAGCGGGCCGATCGCGGGTGTGCTGGTCGGGCGTCTGGGGCTGCGCATTGTCGCGGCCGGAGGCATGGGGCTTAGCGCGGTCAGTTTTATCGGCCTGTCGACGCTCGATTTCAGCACCCAACAGTGGCAGGCGTGGAGCCTGATGGTGCTGCTGGGCTTCAGTGCCGCCAGCGCACTGCTGGCATCGACGTCAGCGATCATGGCTGCCGCGCCGAAAGAGAAAGCGGCCGCCGCAGGCGCGATCGAAACCATGTCCTACGAGCTGGGTGCTGGTCTGGGGATCGCCATTTTCGGTCTGCTGTTAACCCGCAGCTTTTCGGCGTCTATTGTACTGCCGCAAGGGCTGAGCGCGTCGCTGACAGATAAAGCCTCGTCGTCCATCGGTGAAGCGATGAAGGTGGCGCAGGAGCTGTCGCCGTCTCTGGCCGAGCCGGTGATGAAGGCGGCGAAAACCGCGTTCATCACCTCGCACAGCGTGGCCCTGGGCAGTGCGGGAGGCATGCTGCTGATTCTGGCGGTCGGGATCTGGTTTAGTCTGGCGAAGGTCGGAGGGCAGCAGTAATAAAAAAGGCCAGCCGCGAGGGCTGGCCTTTTGAACTAACAGATCTTAGAACTGGTAGGTCAGACCTACAGCTACGATGTTGTCGGTAGCCACTTTGGCATCTTTGGTGAACTGGCTGTCATCCACGAGGTTGATTTTGTAATCAACATAGGTGGACATGTTTTTGTTGAAGTAGTAGCTCGCGCCAACGTCAACGTATTCAACCAGGTCCTGGTCGCCATAAGAACCGATGTCTTTACCTTTGGATTTCAGGTAAGCGATGGACGGACGCAGACCGAAGTCGAACTGGTACTGAGCCACAACTTCGAAGTTCTGCGCTTTGTTGGCAACGTGACCGTTACCGAACGCCGTCATGTTGCGGGTTTCAGAGTAGGTGGTTGCCAGGTAGATGTTGTTCGCATCGTACTTCAGGCCAGCAGCCCAGACTTCTGCGTTTTCGCCACCGGCGTTCAGGTTGCTTGCAGCACGAACCTGACGGTCGGTACGGTCAGATTTCGCGTAGGTCGCACCCACACCGAAGCCGTCGAATTCATAGGTAGAAGACAGACCCCAGCCGTCACCGTTGGATTCGGTGATATCGTCACGGTCGTTTTTACCCTGGTACTGAGCAGCCACGTTCAGGCCGTCAACCAGACCAAAGAAGTCGGTGTTACGGTAGGTTGCAACGCCAGTGGTACGGCCGGTCATGAAGCCGTCAGTCTGCGTCCAGGTATCGCCACCGAACTCTGGCAGAACGTCAGTCCATGCGCCGATGTCATAAGCCACACCGTAGTTACGACCGTAGTCGAAGGAACCGAATTCATCGAATTTCAGACCAGCGTACGCCAGACGGGTTTTGTTGCCGTCGGAACCTTGAGCTTCAGAGCGATTGCCCTTGAACTCATATTCCCACTGACCGTATCCGGTCAGCTGATCGTTGATCTGAGTTTCACCTTTGAAGCCCAGACGAACATACGTTTTGTCGCCGTCGCTACCAGCATCATCAGAAAAATAGTGCAGACCAGTAACTTTGCCGTACAGATCCAGTTTGTTACCGTCTTTGTTAAAAACTTCAGCCGCGTTAACAACGCCAGCTGCCAACATGGAAGTCACTGCCACTGCAACTAATTTAAGTTTCATCTTAAATAATCCTTATAATTTTATTTAGGTATTTCCTAAGCCACCTGAGCGATTTTTAAACGAGGCCTATCGTCAATGGCAGACTATTTTTAAAATTCCGTAGACTGCTTTCAATAATAAGTTTCAAAATATTAAAGATAATTTCAATTAGTGTGATCCTGATCGGATAAATTGCCCTTAAATCGGCCAATCAGGTTAATATATAGACATAAAGTGATTATTAACTAATCAAGATCATATGGCTGTGAATAGTTGTCGGACGTTTTAGTTTTTTGGTGGGATTAAAAGGGTTTGGCAGGGAATGTCAAAGCATGTGGCAGGATAAACTTTTTTAAAACAGTTGATTATAGATTTCTCGGGAAACCAGAACCTGTTTTTTAAGAGAAATATTCAGAAATAAACTATTGCACTTTGTGCTATATAGCGCGGGAAATTTGGCGCTGAATTAATTACCTGCGTTGTCAGTTTATGTCAATTTCCACAACAACTCTGGCTTTCTGACAGCACTCTATACAGAAATTTAATTACTCTCTAATGTTACGAATTATATTCGAGGGTGTGATCACATATTAAAATATTGTTAATATTTTGCCGGGCATATTCGGTACCCGGCAAAAATAAAAATGCTATTTGCGGGTGGCATACCAGCACAGTAACGATCCGGCGCACACCATCAATGCCCCTTGCCAGAATGAGAGTGAAAGCGGAGAACTCAACAGAATAGCCGCCAGTGCGGCGGAAAGAACTGGCGTGAAATAAGAGACAGCCGCAAGCACCGTGACGTTACCGTGAAGAATACCGATATTCCAGGCGGCGTAGCCAAAGCCAAGCGCAACCCCACACATCAATAGCTTCACCACAACCGGGACGCTGAACACCATTTCGGGCTGATCGCTGACGGCATATTTGACCCACAGACTCAGAGCGGTCAGCAGGACGAAAAGGGTAATGCCATTTTGCCCTTTGGCATACTTGCTGGTGACGGTGCAGTAGGCGGCCCAGATAAAAGCGCCAGCAAACGCCAGCCCATAACTTAGCGGACTGGAAACGACGTTCTGCATGATGTCATTCAGTTGCAGACCGTTTTCGCCACCTAAAACCCAGCACACACCCAACAGCGAGATGAGAAGCCCAGGGATCACCCACAGGGTGGTTTTTTGCCCGTTGAACAAAATCGCGAACGCAATCGTCAGGCTTGGCCACAGATAATTGACCATACCGACTTCAATCGCCTGTGAGCGCGTCGCGGCATACCCCAGCGACAGGGCCAGGCACATCTCATAGCTGACAAACAGGATGCTGCCCGCAATGAGATAGCGCGTGGAAAAACGCCGAAGATCGGGAAAACCCACCGTCACCAGACACAACAGCCCGCTGACGGTGTAAATCATCGCCGCGCCGCCCACCGGGCCCAGTCCTTCACTGACGCTGCGGATGAGACCCACCATGGTGCTCCACAACAATATGGCCGCCAGGCCTGTCAGCGTTGCTCTTTTTCTGTCCATTACCCTGCCAGTCTTCTAAAAATCAAAGGGAAAACTTATAGCATCTATTTGCTACACCTGGCGAATTTTCAAAGAGCCTGTTAACCCGAAAGGATTAGCAAATCGTACCGGCAGTGACTATTAAGGGGGCGAAGTCTGACGACCTTGATTTGACGCAAAAAAAACAGGGGCTTTGCTGTTAGTTTGCGGCGCGAAGTCTTATCAGATAACGAGGACAGCAATGGACGTCAGCCGCAGACAATTTTTTAAAATCTGCGCGGGCGGTATGGCCGGAACAACAGCCGCAATGCTGGGATTCGCTCCCAAAATGGCGCTGGCTCAGGCACGCAACTATAAACTGCTGCGCGCGAAAGAGATCCGTAACACCTGCACATACTGCTCCGTGGGTTGTGGGCTATTAATGTATAGCCTGGGTGATGGCGCAAAGAACGCCAAAGAAGCGATTTATCATATTGAAGGGGACCCGGACCATCCGGTGAGCCGCGGGGCGCTTTGCCCGAAAGGGGCGGGGCTGCTGGACTACGTCCACAGTGAAAACCGTCTGCGCTACCCGGAATATCGTGCGCCGGGCTCTGACAATTGGCAGCGTATCTCCTGGGACGAAGCCTTCTCCCGAATTGCAAAACTGATGAAAGCGGATCGCGACGCCAACTTTATTGAGAAGAACGAGCAGGGCATCACGGTAAACCGCTGGACCTCCACCGGGATGCTGTGTGCCTCTGCGGCAAGTAATGAGACCGGCATGCTGACGCAAAAATTTGTGCGCTCCCTCGGCATGCTGGCGGTTGATAACCAGGCGCGCGTCTGACACGGACCAACGGTAGCAAGTCTTGCTCCAACATTTGGTCGCGGTGCGATGACCAACCACTGGGTTGATATTAAAAACGCTAACGTCGTGGTGGTAATGGGCGGTAACGCCGCTGAAGCCCATCCGGTGGGATTCCGCTGGGCGATGGAAGCGAAAAACAACAACGATGCGACGCTGATTGTCGTCGATCCACGCTTTACGCGTACGGCATCGGTGGCTGATATCTATGCGCCGATCCGCTCCGGTACGGACATCACGTTCCTGTCCGGCGTGCTGTTGTACCTGATCGAAAACAATAAGATTAACGCGGAATACGTTAAGCATTACACCAATGCCGGCCTGCTGGTAAGGGAAGATTTCGCCTTCGAAGATGGCCTCTTCAGCGGCTATGACGCAGAGAAACGTCAGTACGATAAATCATCCTGGAACTATCAGTTCGACGAAAACGGCTACGCGAAACGCGATGAGACCCTGAGCGATCCGCGCTGCGTGTGGAACTTGCTGAAACAGCACGTTTCCCGCTATACGCCGGACGTGGTGGAAAACATCTGCGGTACGCCGAAAGCGGACTTCCTGAAAGTATGTGAAGTGCTGGCTTCCACCAGTGCCGCCGACAGAACCACTACATTCCTGTACGCGCTGGGCTGGACGCAGCATACCGTGGGCGCGCAGAACATCCGTACCATGGCGATGATCCAGCTGCTGCTCGGCAACATGGGGATGGCCGGTGGCGGCGTGAACGCCCTGCGCGGGCACTCTAACATTCAGGGCTTAACCGACCTCGGCCTGCTGTCGACCAGCCTGCCGGGTTACCTGACCCTGCCGTCCGAGAAGCAGACCGACTGGCAAAGCTGGCTTGACGCCAACACGCCAAAAGCGACGCGTCCGGACCAGGTGAACTACTGGAGTAACTATCCGAAGTTTGCCGTCAGTCTGATGAAATCGTTCTACGGCGACGCGGCGCAGAAAGAGAATGACTGGGGCTTTGAGTGGTTGCCGAAATGGGACCAGGCTTACGATGTCATCAAGTATTTCAACATGATGGATAAGGGCGACGTCACGGGTTACATCTGCCAGGGCTTTAACCCGGTAGCGTCATTCCCGGATAAAAACAAAGTCGTTCGCAGCCTGAGCAAGCTGAAGTACATGGTGGTTATCGATCCGCTGGTCACCGAAACGTCTACGTTCTGGCAGAACCACGGTGAATCAAACGATGTCGATCCGGCAGCGATTCAGACCGAGGTGTTCCGCCTGCCGTCGACCTGCTTTGCGGAAGAGGACGGTTCAATTGCCAACTCTGGCCGCTGGCTACAGTGGCACTGGAAAGGTCAGGATGCGCCGGGCGAAGCGCGTAATGACGGCGAAATTCTGGCCGGGATTTACCATCGTCTGCGCGAGATGTACCGCGCAGAAGGCGGCAAAGGCGCTGAGCCGCTGCTGAAGATGAGCTGGAACTACAAGCAGCCGGATCATCCTGAGTCCGAAGAGGTGGCAAAAGAGAACAACGGCGTGGCGCTGGCCGACCTGTACGATGCCAACGGCAATCTGGTGGCGAAGAAAGGACAGCTGCTCAATAGCTTCGCGCTGTTGCGTGACGACGGTACCACGGCCTCTTCCTGCTGGATCTACACCGGCAGCTGGACGGAGCAGGGTAACCAGATGGCCAATCGCGATAACGCCGATCCGTCAGGCCTGGGCAATACCCTGGGCTGGGCATGGGCGTGGCCGTTGAACCGCCGCGTACTGTACAACCGTGCCTCCGCAGACGTGAACGGTAAGCCGTGGGATCCGAAACGCATGCTGATCGAGTGGAACGGCACGAAGTGGACGGGGAACGATATCCCGGACTTCAACACCGCCGCGCCGGGCAGCAACACCGGGCCGTTTATCATGCAGCCGGAAGGGCTGGGACGTCTGTTTGCTATCGACAAACTGGCGGAAGGGCCGTTCCCGGAACACTACGAGCCGATGGAAACGCCGCTCGGCACTAACCCGCTGCACCCGAATGTGGTCTCCAGTCCGGTGGTACGCATCTATGAAGACGACGTGCTGCGTTTAGGTAAAAAGGACAAGTTCCCGTATGTCGGCACCACCTACCGCCTGACCGAGCATTTCCATACCTGGACCAAGCACGCGCGGCTTAACGCCATCGCGCAGCCGGAACAGTTTGTGGAGATAAGCGAAACGCTGGCGAAGGCGAAAGGCATTGCCAACGGCGATCGCGTGAAGGTCAGCAGCAAGCGCGGCTTTATTCGCGCGGTGGCGGTGGTCACCCGTCGTCTGCAAACGCTGAACGTGCATGGCCAGCAGGTGGAAACCGTCGGTATACCGCTGCACTGGGGCTTTGAAGGTGTAGCGCAGAAAGGCTACATCGCCAATACCCTGACGCCAAACGTCGGCGATTCCAACTCGCAAACGCCGGAGTATAAAGCGTTTCTGGTCAACATCGAGAAAGCGTAAGGAGCGATTAAATGGCGATGGAAACACAAGACATTATTAAACGCTCCGCGACCAACCCGATAACGCCCGCGCCTCGTGCGCGGGATTACAAGGCAGAAGTCGCCAAGCTGATCGATGTCTCCTCCTGCGTGGGCTGTAAGGCCTGCCAGGTGGCCTGCTCGGAGTGGAACGATATTCGCGACGAGGTGGGGCACTGCGTTGGGGTCTATGACAATCCTGCTGATCTGAGCGCCAAGTCCTGGACGGTGATGCGCTTTAGCGAAACCGACCAGAACGGCAAGCTGGAGTGGCTGATCCGTAAAGACGGCTGTATGCACTGTGAAGATCCCGGCTGCCTGAAGGCATGCCCGTCTGCCGGGGCAATCATTCAGTACGCCAACGGGATCGTCGACTTCCAGCAGGATAACTGCATCGGCTGCGGTTACTGTATTGCGGGCTGTCCGTTTAATATCCCGCGCCTCAATAAAGAGGATAACCGGGTCTATAAATGCACGCTGTGCGTCGATCGCGTCAGCGTCGGCCAGGAGCCTGCCTGCGTGAAGACCTGTCCTACCGGGGCGATCCACTTCGGTACCAAAAAAGAGATGCTGGACGTGGCACAGCAGCGGGTGGATAAGCTCAAAGCGCGCGGCTATGACAAGGCCGGGATTTATAACCCGCAGGGTGTCGGCGGTACGCACGTCATGTATGTTCTGCACCACAATGACCAGCCGGAGCTGTATCACAATCTGCCGAAAGATCCGGCGATCGATACCTCAATCAACCTGTGGAAAGGGGCGCTTAAGCCGCTCTCAGCAGCGGGCTTTATCGCCACCTTTGCCGGGCTGATTTATCACTACATCGGTATCGGGCCGAATAAAGAGGTGGATGACGACGAGGAGGAGCATCATGAATAAGTCGAAAATGATAGTGCGCACAAAATTTGTCGATCGCGCCTGTCACTGGACGGTGGTCATCTGCTTCTTCCTGGTGGCGGTATCCGGCATTTCGTTCTTTTTCCCGACGCTACAGTGGCTCACGGAAACCTTCGGGACACCGCAGATGGGGCGCATTCTGCATCCGTTCTTCGGCGTGCTGATTTTCGTGGTGCTGATGTTTATGTTCGTGCGTTTCGTTCATCACAACATCCCTGACAAGCAGGATATTCCCTGGATTAAAGGGATTGTTGAGGTTCTGAAAGGCAACGAGCATAAAGTCGCGAAGGTGGGCAAATACAACGCCGGGCAGAAGATGATGTTCTGGACCATCATGAGCATGATTTTCGTGCTGCTGGTAACCGGAGTGATTATCTGGCGTCCGTATTTTGCCCAATATTTCCCGATCCAGGTGGTGCGCTACGCACTGCTGATCCACGCGACCTCGGCCATTATTCTGATCCACGCCATCCTGATCCATATGTATATGGCCTTCTGGGTGAAAGGATCGATTAAAGGCATGATTGAAGGGAAGGTGAGCCGCCGCTGGGCGCAAAAACACCATCCGCGCTGGTATCGGGACGTTGAGCGTCTTGAAGCGCAAAAAGAGAGTTCGGAAGGGTTGAAGTAAACCTCGCGCCGTCGGCATTGTCCGGCGGCGCTGCACTTGCGCGGCTCTGAGCTACGTATTGGTAATTAACGCATCAATTCCTGCAAGAACACTACTTCTTGCACTGCGCAGATTACATACATAATTCTTATTATTAAGTTTCTTTGTCTCCACGTGTGTGATGTTGGCTGTATTAAGAAAATATGTCTGGAATTCAATGTTCACCAGTGGCGTTGCAGCGTTTGAATGTCCTCTTAAATGATTGTGATAGCTTAACGGTACAATAAGTCTCGTTGATAAGTCGTCATAAAAATCGTGCTGAATAATCATAAAATAGGGCTGATATTCACGCGTTCTGTCTGATGGGTTGCGATAAACGTCAAACTGAAAACACATCAAAGCCCTCCAAAATAAGGGTCATCCGATAATAGCCCTGCTTTGGCCGTTAATTCATTCATCGCTTTAATAAATCCCTGATCCTGTTGATGCTGTCGCTTGTGCTCTGCTGTTGTAGAGAGTGGGCGAGGCTTTTTCCCCGTAAAAGGCTTTGTTGTAACACATCTTTCTGTGCGGTTCGGTTTCATGTTTTCTCCTTTGTTGGTGCGGTCATTATCAACCGCAGCCAACAAAAAACAATACTGTTTCCCCTGGTAATCTACATTATGCGAGCCGTCTTCCAGTAATATCAAAATTGCTCTGCAATATACCGGAAGGGATATTTTGTAGGCTTCACTTTGCCGATCTTGCGTTTCGGTAAATCCACCTTGTCTACGTGAATTTCTTTATAGGGGATCTGGGAAAGCAGATGCGAAATAATATTCAGCCGCACCCTTTTTTTATCTTCTGAGCGCGCCACAAACCACGGCGCCCAGGCGGTGTCGGTCGCTTTAAACATCGCGTCGCGGGCGAGGGTATATTCATCCCACAGATTGAAAGATTTAATATCCATTGGAGACAGCTTCCAGATCTTGCGACCATCATTGATGCGATCGCGCAGGCGTCGCTCCTGCTCTTTTGGCGTTACTTCAAGCCAGTATTTCAACAAAATGATCCCGGCATCGACCATCGCTTTTTCCATTACCGGCGTTCCATCAAGAAATTTTTCGGCCTGCTCTTCGGTACAGAAACCCATGACTCTTTCCACGCCCGCACGGTTGTACCAGCTGCGGTCAAAAATAACGATTTCCCCGGCAGAGGGCAGATGGGGAACGTAACGCTGAAAATAGAGCTGACTTTTCTCTTTATCGGTGGGGGCCGGTAACGCAACAACGCGAAACACCCGGGGGCTGACGCGTTCGGTGATGGCTTTGATAGCGCCGCCTTTACCGGCGCCGTCTCGCCCTTCAAAAACAATACAGACCTTTAACCCTTTGGCGACCACCCATTGCTGGAGCTTAACCAGTTCAACATGGAGGCGGCGAAGCTCTTGCTCGTACGCTTTGGTTTTGAGCGGCGCGTTTTTAACGACATCATCAACAACACGGGTTTTCTTCTTACTGACCATGGTGGGTCTCCCTTTGTATCCGGTCGCGGGATCGAGGCCGTACTAAGAGTGTAATCGGCCTGAATGAATGGATTAATGTGTCAGAAATCTGATTTGAACTGGTTCACCATACAAGTTTAATCAATAATGCACGCTGCATTTTTTTAACAGTGGTCGCGGTATGAAAAAGACAATTTTTTCGTTAGCACTGGGTACCTTTGGCCTGGGGATGGCTGAGTTTGGCATTATGGGCGTGCTGACCGAGCTGGCTCATGATACGGGCATTTCGATTCCCTCCGCCGGAAATATGATTTCGTTTTACGCTTTTGGCGTGGTGATCGGCGCGCCGATTGTGGCGCTGTTCTCCAGCAAATTTTCGCTGAAAACAACGCTGCTGTTTCTGGTGGCGATGTGCGTCGTCGGTAACGCGCTCTTTACCTTCTCTGACTCCTACGTGGGACTGGCGGCGGGGCGCTTAATCTCTGGTTTCCCGCATGGCGCGATTTTCGGAGTGGGGGCGATAATCCTGTCAAAAATCGCGCCGCCGGGTAAAGTGACGGTCGCTGTGGCCGGGATGATTGCCGGGATGACCGTTGCCAACCTGCTTGGCGTGCCGCTCGGGACGTGGCTGGGACATGAATTTAACTGGCGTTACACCTTCTTTTTGATTGCGGTCTTTGACGCGCTGGTGATCCTGTCTGTTCTGCTGTGGGTGCCTGACATTCACGACACGACAACCACCCGGCTGGCAGAACAATTCCACTTCCTGAAGAAACCGGAACCGTGGCTGATTTTTGCCGCTACGATGTTTGGCAATGCCGGGGTGTTTGCCTGGTTTAGCTTCGTGAAGCCGTTTATGGTCAACGTGTCAGGCTTTTCTGAGGGCGTCATGACCGCGATCATGATGCTGATGGGGCTGGGCATGGTGCTGGGAAATGTCTTCAGCGGCAAGCTGTCGTCACGCTTTAGCCCGCTGCGCATTGCTGCCACCACCGACCTGGTGATTGTGGCTTCGCTGCTGGCGTTGTTTGCCTTTGGCGAGCTTAAAACAGCTTCACTGGTAATGGGATTTGTCTGCTGCGCCGGGCTGTTTGCGCTCTCTGCGCCGCTGCAAATTTTGCTGCTGCAAAATGCGAAAGGCGGCGAGATGCTGGGGGCCGCAGGCGGGCAAATGGCGTTTAACCTCGGCAGCGCAATTGGCGCCTATTTCGGTGGATTGATGATTACGCTCGGCTTTAGCTGGAGCTATGTCACGCTTCCGGCAGCGATTTTATCCTTCTCTGCGATGACCTCTCTGCTGATGTATGGTTATTTATGTGCCAAAAAGCGTCAGGCCAACGCAGCTGCGCTGGCCTGATTCCACACTTTGCCCGCTGGTCGCGGGCGCAGGAGGGGACTAAACGAATTTCGCCAGCGGGTCAGCGGCGGCAAAAGCGACCGCTTTGTCTGCTGCTGGCGGGTAAATCAGTTCGTTGGTGATGGCGACTTTGATCTTTTTGCCTTCCTCGCGCACGGATTTAACGCGCTGTTCCCAGCCCTCGGTGTATACCGCGCCCCAGCCACCTAAATCCAGACAGGTGACGTAGTTCACCTGACGATAAGGGTACGGCTCCAGATTTAACAGGCTGGCCGCCGCGTTGTGTCCGGCGAATTTCCCCAGCTGGATCGCGTGCTGGCAGGTCATCAGCGCCGTGTTGCCCGCATCGTCCGTTTTGGCGTGCGCCATATCACCCGTCGCGTAAACCTCCGGATGCGCAGGAACCTGCAACGTGTCGTTGACGATCAGCCGTCCCTGAGTATCGCGTTCCCCGTCAATTTGCAGGCTGAGGGGGTTAGCTTCTACCCCTGCCGTCCACACTACAGTGGCGCTGGCAATGCGCTCTCCGTTTTTCAGCGTTACGCCGCTGGCATCGATGGCTTCAATTTCACTGTTTAAACGCCATTCAACGCCCAGCGCGTTGCTTGCTTCTTCAATTGTGTTACGCAGCGCCTCGCTATAACGCCCGCCGATGGTTACACCTCTTTCAACTACGATTACTTTAGTCTTTGTATCAGCGCCGAAGCGAGTACGGAGTCGGGCAGGGAGTTCCGTTGCCAGTTCGATGCCGGTAAAGCCGCCGCCACACACGACCACGGTATTACGCTCCGGGGTGGAGGGGCGCGAAACCAGCGAATCAAGATGCTGCTCGAATAATCTGGCGGAGTCGAGTTGGTCGATATCAAAGGCGTATTCAGCCAGACCGGCAACAGGAGGAAGTTTAGTCTGGCTACCGGTTGCGAGGATCAGACGTTCCCAGGCGACGTCAGCAATCGCGCCGTTTGAATCGCGATACAAAACGGTTTTAGACGAGCTATCAATACGTTGTGCTTCGCCCGCAATAAAGGCGATACCCAGCTCAGCAAACAGTTCGGTTAGCGGCGCGACCATCGTCGACACGTTCTCTTCATAAAAGCGTGGGCGAACGCGTAGCTCCGCAACAGGGGCCAGCACGGCAATGCTCAGGCTATTGTTACCCTCCAGAGCAGAAAGGCGCGCGGCGCTGACCGCAGCCCACATACCGGAAAACCCACTACCCACAATTAAAATCTGCTTTTTCATACTCGATCCTTTAGTGCGTCAGGCTGTATGTCTGACATAACTGCCACTATACTTGTCGGAGTTAACTGCGACAACTTCTTTCTGAGTTAAAAATCGTTATAATGCAGCGAACAATGACCCGGAGTGAGCCATGGCGTTTTACAGTTCTGGTGTGGAATATGGCATTCATAGCCTGATGTGTATGGTGGATGCAAAAGGCAATGAACGTGAGATGAGCGTCCGGGAGATGGCGGCCTTGCAGGGCGTGCCGTACGACTATCTTGGAAAAATCTTCACCCGTTTATCACGCGCGGGGCTGGTCATCAGCACCGAGGGTAAAGGGGGAGGCTTCCGGCTGGCGCGTCCGGCAGAGCTGATCAGCGTGCTGGACGTGGCGCATGCCATTGACGGCGAGAAGAATATGTTTGAGTGTCGGGAAGTGCGTCAGCGCCTGGCGGTGTTTGATGAAACGCCACCTGCCTGGGTCTGTGACGGCCCGTGTGGGGTGCGCTCGGTCATGGACAGCGCGCAGCAGCGGATGGAAGAGGAGTTAGGGCGCCATACCATCCTGGATCTGGCGCGGAAGATGTATCGAAAAGCGCCGGACACGTTCCAGATCGAGGTTCAGGAATGGATTTCCGATCGCCGTTCGTCCACGTGAAAAGCCGGGCAGGGCAGAGCCGCTACCCGGCCACCGCGGTTAAGAACGTAAATCAATCACCATACGGCCACGGATCTGGCCCTGTTCCATTTCTTTGAAGATGGCGTTGATATCTTCCAGTGGGCGCATTGTAACTTTCGGTTTCACCTTACCTTCAGCCGCAAACTGGAAGGCTTCGAGCAGATCCTGACGGGTACCCACCAGGGAACCCACTACCTGAATCCCATCCAGGACCAGACGTGGAATATCCAGGCTCATCGCTTCCGGCGGCAGGCCAACAGCCACCACGCGGCCACCGGCGCGAACTGCGTCAACGGCAGAGTTGAAGGCCGCTTTCGCTACCGCCGTCACCACCGCCGCATGCGCACCGCCGGTTTTTTCCTGAATCACTTTTGCCGCATCTTCACTGCGGGAGTTCACGGTTAAGTCTGCGCCTATGCTGGCAGCGAGCTTCAGCTGCTCGTCATTCACGTCAATGGCGATAACCTTCGCATTGAAGACATTTTTGGCGTATTGCAGCGCGAGGTTGCCCAGACCGCCCAGGCCATAGATCGCAATCCACTGGCCGGGTTTGATGTCAGAGACTTTTACCGCTTTGTAGGTGGTGACCCCGGCGCAGGTGATGCTGCTGGCCGCCGCAGAGTCCAGTCCGTCCGGAACTTTAACCGCGTAATCCGCGGTTACGATGCACTCTTCCGCCATGCCGCCGTCAACGGAGTAACCCGCGTTTTTCACGTCACGGCACAGCGTTTCGTTGCCGGTATTACAATATTCACAGTGGCCACAGCCTTCGAAGAACCACGCCACGCTTGCACGATCGCCTACTTTTAGTGACGTGACGCCAGGACCAATCTCTTTGACGATACCAATCCCTTCGTGGCCGAGGATCACCCCGGTTTTGTCGCCAAAATCGCCATTCTTAACATGGAGATCGGTATGGCAAACGCCACAGCACTCCATCTTCAGCAGCGCTTCACCATGTTTGAGCGCGCGTAAGGTTTTTTCTGTGACATTAACCTGATGATCCTGAGTGACAACAGCAGCCTTCATGTGTTTCTCCTTTCATGATGAGTATCTGCATAGCAGGTCTGATTACCCATTAAGGATTAATACTTTGGCGCTGTAATGCAAGGCAACCGCAACATAATGTCATTATTTGATGCATTTTCGGATTAAGAAAAGGCTGTACCCCTCATAAATTGGGGTGAAAAACACTGGCCCGGCGACGTCACCGCCGGGCTCAGATTTACAGTTGCGCTTCTATCACCTCAATCTCTTTTCGCCATTGCGCCTGTAACTGCGGTTTTTGATGTTTTGGCTTGCGCGCCAAATCTTCTTCCAGCAGTGTTTCCAGGGCAACCAGACGTTCGAGCAGATCGTCAGACGCTGAAGAGGGTGCCTTCAATGCGTTATTCGATGCCTCAGGTACAACCGGAGCGGTGTCCTCACGCAGGCGCTCAAACACCGCCTCCGCATCGTGCCATTCGCTCAGCCTGCCGTCCTCAATCAGCCAGAAGCGGTTACAGCTCTGGCTAATTAACTGACGATCGTGGCTCACCAGCAGCACTCCGCCTTCAAACTGTTGCAGCGTTTCCGCCAGCGCCTCTTTGCCTTCCATGTCCAGGTGGTTGGTCGGTTCATCCAGCATCAGCAGGCTATAACGGGCAAGCGTCAGGCCGACGAACAGCAGGCGCGAACGTTCCCCGCCGCTCAGCGTACTGACGTTTTGCCCGTGACGCGCCCACGGGAACCCGGCACTGATGAGCGCCATTTTACGGGTCTGCGGATCTGGCGCGAAAGGCTCCAGTGCATCAAGCAGCGCTGCATCATCTGGCAACTGGTGCAGCGTCTGGTCGTAGTAGCCGGGTGAGACGCGCGGATGACGCTTAAGCCGCTCGTCCGCGATCTCGTCGCGAAAATGTCGCCAGATAAGCTTCAGCAGCGACGATTTTCCGCAGCCGTTACGACCCACAATCGCCACGCGATCGCCGCTCTTCAGCCGCGCGCTGTCGAGAGTAAACAGGTCTGGCAGACCCGGCGCCGGGGGGACGCCGAGGTGAGTCATTTCCAGCAGGCGGTCGGCGCGAAGCGCGTCCCCGCGCAGGGTTAAGGTCCACGGGCTTCCCGCCGTCAGTTCCGTCTGGGTCTCTTTCAGGCGTTCGACCTGTTTTTCCATCTGCTTAGCCTTACGGGAGAGATCTTCGTTGTCATAGACCTTGCCCCAGGTCGCGAGACGCCGTGCGCTGGCCGTGACGCGGTCGATCTCTTTTTGCTCTGCCTTATGGCGCAACGCATCGCTTTCGTCTTTTGCGTCGAGCGCCAGACGGGCGGCAGTGCAGGGAAGGGCAAAGGCGTGCAGCGTTTTATCGCGCAGGATCCAGCTGCCGTTGGTTACCGCGTCCAGCAGTTGCCTGTCGTGTGAGACCAGCACAAAGCTGCCGGACCAGTTTTGTAGAAACTGCTCCAGCCACAGCAGGGTCGGCAGGTCAAGGTGGTTGCTCGGTTCGTCCAGAAGCAGCAGATCCGGATCGCTTATCAACGCTCGTGCCAGCAGCAACCGCGTATGCTGGCCGCCGCTCAGCGTGGCGGAGGTTAACGCCGTTTCCTGCGTCGTGAAGCCCATTCCGGCCAGCAGCGACTCGGCTTTCCAGCGCAAACTGCCGCGCTCACCGATCGGCAGCTGCGCCAGCACCGCATCCAGCATGGTCAGGGGATAAAGGGCCTCCGGCAGATGTTGTTCCACGCGCGCCAGCAGGCAATGCCCCGCCAGTGAAACGGTTCCGGCAGCAGGGGACTGCGTCCCGTCGAGGATTTTCAGCAGCGTACTTTTTCCGCAGCCGTTATCACCCAGCAGGCCGATGCGATCGCCTTTTTTCAACGTAAAGGAGAGAGAGTCGAAGAGCGTGCCGAACGCTGTATCAACGCGTAAAGAATGTGCAGTGAGTAAAGTGCTCATTGTTGCTTACCCAGGAGTTACAGGCATGTTTATGCCTCGTCAAACATCGCTGACGATAACTCAGTAAGCCCGAGAGAAGGGATTTCAGGGGTTGGTGTCTTCGCTCAAGCGGAAGTTATCGCAGCACGATACCGATAACGCTTGAGCTGGTGCGATCACCAAATGTATGTGAAACATTGAAAATTTCACAGTACAGCATAATTGGCCTCCTTATATATTCAGTAGGTTAATGGATGAAGGGAGTGTAGCGGGGGAAAATGGGTTTGGCTAGTGGGAGGTGCCGTATATTCCCCTCACCCTAACCCTCCTCCCCTTTGGGGAGAGGGCTGGGTGAGGGGCAATGCTTAAATAGAAGTACGACGATAGCTACGGTATTCCGGCATCCAGAAGTTATCGTCAATCGCTTGCTGCAACGCATCGGCAGAGGTTTTCACCGCGACGCCTTGCTGCTGCGCCATTTTGCCTACCGCGAAGGCAATTGCGCGGGACACTTTATGAATGTCTTTCAGCTCCGGCAGTACCAGGCCTTCACCGTTATTCACCAGCGGTGAGTGACCTGCCAGCGTTTCGCTCGCGGACATCAGCATTTCGTCGGTGATGCGTGACGCGCCGGAGGCGATAACCCCCAGACCAATACCCGGGAAGATATAGGAGTTATTGCACTGTGCGATGGGATAGAGTTTGTCCTTCCACAGCACCGGATCAAACGGGCTGCCGGTCGCGACCAGTGCCTTACCTTCTGTCCAGGCGATGATATCCTGCGGCGTTGCCTCCACGCGTGAAGTCGGGTTAGACAGCGGCATCACGATAGGGCGTTCGCAGTGCTTGTGCATCTCGCGAATAATCTCTTCCGTGAAGAGGCCGGTCTGCCCGGATACGCCGATCAGAATGTCCGGCTTCACGTTGCGCACCACGTCAAGAAGCGAGAGCACTTCGTTATCCGTATCCCAGTTTTTCAGGTTTTCACGCTTCTGCACCAGTTTGGTCTGGAACGGGAGTAGGTTTGGCATACCGTCGGTCAGCAGGCCAAAACGGTCCACCATAAAGACGCGGGAGCGAGCCAGCTCTTCGCTTAAGCCTTCGCGCTGGGTCTGGGCAATAATTTGCTCGGCGATGCCGCAGCCTGCGGAGCCTGCACCCAGGAAGACAATTTTCTGATAGCTGAGCTGGCTGCCTGCCGCACGGCTCGCGGCAATCAGCGTCCCCACTGTCACTGCCGCAGTGCCCTGAATGTCATCGTTGAACGAGCAGATCTCATCGCGGTAGCGGTTCAGCAGCGGCATGGCGTTTTTCTGCGCGAAGTCTTCGAACTGCAACAGCACGTCCGGCCAGCGGTGCTTCACGGCCTGGATGAAATCATCAACAAACTGATAGTACTCGTCGTCGGTAATGCGCGGGTGACGCCAGCCCATGTACAGCGGATCGTTCAGCAGTTGCTGGTTGTTGGTCCCCACGTCCAGCACAACCGGCAGCGTGTAGGCCGGGCTGATCCCGCCGCAGGCGGTATACAGCGAGAGCTTACCGATGGGGATCCCCATCCCACCAATGCCCTGGTCGCCAAGGCCCAGAATACGTTCGCCATCGGTTACCACGATCACCTTGATGTTGTGATTAGGCACGTTTTGCAGAATGTCGTCCATGTTGTGACGGTTCTGATAGGAGATGAACACGCCGCGGGAACGTCGGTAGATCTCTGAGAAGCGTTCACACGCCGCGCCGACGGTTGGGGTGTAAATGACGGGCATCATCTCTTCGAGATGGTTCTGCACCAGGCGGTAGAAGAGGGTTTCGTTCGTGTCCTGGATATTACGCAGGTAGATGTGCTTATCGATTTCGGTTTTAAAGCCCTGATACTGGATCCAGGCGCGTTCCGCCTGTTCTTCAATGGTTTCAACCACTTCAGGCAGCAGACCCAGCAGGTTAAAGCTGCTGCGCTCTTCCATGCTAAAGGCGCTGCCTTTGTTCAGAAGGGGAAACTCCAGTAAAACCGGACCGGCGTAAGGAATATAAAGGGAACGATGTTTTTTCAGTTTGTTGTCCATGTCACTCACTCTTTTTAAGAAGATCCGTCCCTGACACTGCTGTTTGTCATCTTTCTGGCCTGTGCTACGGGGTGCGGTCGGGCGGTATTATAAAGGAGCTAAATATTAATTACCGCAACACATAAACAAAAACACCACCGGGGTAACCGATGGTGTTGTGGATTTGGTACTGGAACTTACTTGCCTGCCTGACGTTTCCTGCCGGTGGCGTGGGTCACTTGCGTTTCGCTCCCCTCTTCAATAACCACTTTGCGCTGGTTAGAGAGCTTGTAGTTCAGTCCCAGAATGTGGCGTGCCTGACGGTTCGATTTCATATTAACTCCTCAATCCCGTTGATAGTTTTAAGGACAAGTTTGCTCACGCAAACGAAATGTAACCCCTTAGGTTGCAGATCCAGCTTAGCAGGTTTTTACAAAGGTGCATTTTGCCCGCTGACCACATAGTTGATGGTTTGCTGGTAGATGTCACTGAGGATGTCATTGTCTGTGGCTTCCACCCACCTGGTCAGTTCCATCAAAATGTCATCTTCGGTAACAACACCGTGCTCCGCCTGGAGACCCTGCGCAATCGCGTTAACGAGTTCGGGTTGTGCTGCTGTGGTATGTGCCGGGTAATAAGTAAACATGCTGCCTCCGTGTCGTTGTCTGTTTAATGTTACGGCGTGCAAAATCGTAATTCGCATTCAGATTGGCAAATATTTTCGCCGTTGTGGTTCAGATTCGTCCTGGAAATAAAAATATCATCTCCCGTAGCACAGAAATAAAATTCAGGGTTTCCAGCGGCGTAAATTTGTCGTTTTTTCATAAGGCATGGGCGTTGGCCAGGAAATCAATTCTACAATGCTGCCCCAGGGGGTTTGCCCATAGCAGAAAGCATTACCTTCACCTTGCTCATCCGGAAACGTGAGCGGCTTTGGCGCGGTAAACATCTCCCCGCCAGCAGCGGTGAAAGCGGCTATCGCCTTATCAAAATCATCAACATAAACAGCAAAATGCTGGAGGCCAAAGTCGCTGGCGCGGGCGGGCATTCCCTGTTCAGGGCCATGCATTTCGAAAAGTTCTATGCCGGGTCCGTGGGGCATGACGAGCATGCGAATGGCGTGAATTTTTGTGCCGGGAAATAATTTTAAGGTGTGCTGCTGGGCGGGCTGATCAATATTATCGGTTTGCGCATCGACAGAATGATATAAAACCTGGGCGTCGAAAGCGCGTTCAAAAAATAGGGTGGCTTTTTCAATGTCGGGCACCGTAATACCGATATGGTCGATGCCCCTTACTGAAGATGGCATAGTTAACTCCTGCTATAAAAAATTTAAATATAGCAGGAGATAATCAGGCTATTACCACTTCATTTCGCCGGTATTCACTTTGGCACTCAGTTCCAGCGAACTGACTTCCGCCAGATTCGGCCACTGTTTTTTCATTGTGTTGATGACGCCGGTTGACGCTTTATCTGCCGTGAGGGCCTGTTCAAACTGCTGTAGATAGCGACGGGTAAAGTCGATAGCGCCGGTACCTGCTGGCGGTGTCCCCAGGTAGTGGCCCGGAATAACGTGTTCGGGCTTAAGGGCTGCCATGCTATCCAGCGTCTGCTGCCACTGTTTGCGGCTTTCCGGCGTTTGGGTATCTGCCGTCCAGACGTGAATGCCCCATGAGACGCCCGTGCCGCCGAGGATGGTTTTTGCGGATGGGATCCAGACATACGCCGCATAGCTCTCAGGCTCTTCAATATTCACTCTCTCACCGTCAATCATAAAGGTGGTTGAGGCAAGCACTTGCGGCACGTAGAGCTGCGTCGGCGCGCCGTCTTTCATCTGTGGCCCCCAGAAGGCGAGCTTCGCGTCTTTTGTGGCCTTGATATGGTCCACCACCTGTTGCGTGGCGACAACTTTGGCATTAGGGAAGGCTTTCACCAGCGGTTGCAGGCCGAAATAGAAATCCGGATCGCCGGAGGTGATCACGATTTTGTTCAGCGTTTTACCGCTGTGGCGAATTTTTTCTACCAGCGCTTCGCCATCTTTCACGCTGAACTGGGCGTCAAACAGTACCGCCTCTTTCGGGCCAGACACCAGGGTGGAAGAAACGGCAAAAATGCCTTTTTCCTGCGGGTTGTACGTATCAACGGTCAACGGCGCGGCAAAGACGGCCGGAGTGAAAAGGGTTGTCAGCAAAGCAAGGCGGGCGATGGTCATGGTCATCTCTCTGTTCTTCAGGAAAGTCTCTATTGTACGGATCTCTTCATTTGCCAGAATTCCTGAAACAGGAGATGCTTAGTTTCATAAATCGAGCAAATGGAGGTCAAAATGGATCGCGTTATTGCCGCCCAGGTGTACAACCGCATCTGTGAGCTGGGGAGTTTAAGCGCGGCGGCGCGGGCGCTGGGGATCTCCCGTCCGATGGTGAGCCGTTATCTGGAGCAGATGGAGAAGTGGGCCGGGGCGCGGCTGGTGAACCGCTCCACCCGCAAGCTGACGCTGACGGCGGCGGGAGAGAAGGTCCTGCAAAAGACGCGTACGCTCTCGCAAATTTCTCAGGAAATTGAAGATCAGTCAGTGAAGGATTTACCCTCAGGCACGCTTCGCGTCGCCTGCGCGCATTTTACCGCGATGCAGATTATCGCTCCGGTGCTGCCCGATCTGTTGCAGCGTTACCCTCAGCTGCGCATTGAGCTGGATGTTAACAACCATCCGGTAAGCCTGGTGGGCGAGCGAATTGACGTGGCGATCCGCATCACCGATAACCCCGAACCGGGCATGATCGCCCGCCGACTGGGAGAGTGTCGGTCCGTACTTTGCGCTTCGCCGCACTACCTTGCCAGCCGGGGTGTTCCAGAGCAGCTGGAGGACTTAGCACGGCACAACTGCCTGCATTACAGCTTTTTTGCCGGTCAGTCGTGGCGTTTTTTGACGCCCGAAGGGGAGCCGATCACGACGGCGGTCAGCGGCAATCTCAGCGCCAGCATCTCGTCACTGCTGATGGAGGCGGCGATAAACCACTGTGGTATTGCCATGCTGCCCGAGCGCGAGGCCGACGCGGCGCTAAGGCAGGGCAGCCTGGTGCCGGTGCTCAGCGCCTTTACGCCAAAACCAATCGGTATTTTTGGTATTTATCAGTCGCGAGACTATCAGCCTGC
The DNA here is from genome assembly GCF_049237125.1 of Enterobacter cloacae complex sp. GYL001. NCBI lineage: Bacteria > Pseudomonadati > Pseudomonadota > Gammaproteobacteria > Enterobacterales > Enterobacteriaceae > Enterobacter > Enterobacter cloacae complex sp. GYL001. The sequence continues at coordinate 154,886 of NZ_JBMKGW010000005.1, forward strand.
GGCGCAGCGTGTGTTCCTCGACGCGCTGGCAAACCACCTTGCCACGCGCTCGGACTAATCTGTCTTCCCTGCAAAATGGATTATGCGTCCTATACTTATCCCTTTGTAAGCCAAAAGGAGAGCAAGAATGACGATTCATAAGCACGGTTCAGCACACTGGTCTGGCGACATCAAACGCGGCAAAGGGACGGTCTCAACAGAAAGTGGCGTCCTTAACCAGCAACCTTACGGCTTTAACACCCGCTTCGAGGGCGAAAAAGGGACCAACCCGGAAGAGCTGATTGGCGCAGCGCACGCGGCCTGTTTCTCTATGGCCCTGTCGCTAATGTTGGGCGAAGCGGGTTATACCGCCGATTCCATCGATACCACGGCGGATGTCTCGCTGGATAAAACCGACAGTGGTTTTGCCATCAGCAAAGTGGCGCTGCAAAGCAAGGTGACGGTACCGGGTATCGATCCTCAGCAGTTCGACGGCATTATTCAGAAGGCGAAGGCGGGTTGTCCGGTGTCGCAGCTGTTGAAAGCCGAAATCACGCTGGATTACAAACTGAACTGATATCAGGCCGGGCAAATGCCCGGCTAACCTTTCACCGACGCAGGGAAGACCTCGGCAAGCCACGCAATAAACACTCTCAGGCGATGTGTTAAATGCCGACTCTGTGGATAGACCACGTGAAAAGGATACGCCTTAGGACGCCAGTCGCTCAGGATCTCTACCAGCGCGCCCGTTTCCAGATGCGCTCTCGCAGCATAGCCAAACGTCTGAATAATCCCTAAACCCGCCAGCGCCGCGGCCAGGTGTGCGTTGCTTTCATTGACTCCAAGATGGTGCGGAACGCTGATCTCCAGCGGTTCATCCCGATCGAGGAACCGAAACGGGAATGTGCGTCCGGTAACGGGGGAAAGGTAGCTAATCAGCTTATGGCCGTTGCGCAGCTCCTGCGGATAGGCAGGGATGCCGTGAGTCTTAAGATAGCCCGGCGTCGCGCAGGCTATCATCCGGGCGTCACCGATATGCCGGGCGATAAGTGAAGAGTCATCCAGCGGGCCGCCGCGGATCACGCAGTCTACGTTTCCACTGATTAAGTCTACCGGACGGTCGGCTACCCCCAGGTTGATGCGCAGGTCCGGGTAGCGCTGAAAAAAATCCGGCAGCAGGGGGATCAACACGTCCCGGGCGGTTGACCCCCCCACGTCGATACGCAAATGGCCTTTAGGCGTGCAGCACGATGCGCGAAAGGCGGTATCAATGTCCTCTATATCGATTAATACCCGCAGCGCTTTCTCGTAGTATTCCATGCCTTCTGCCGTCGTGACCACCCGGCGCGTAGTACGATGCAGCAGCCGTGTTTCCAGGTGCGCTTCAAGTGATTTTACCAGCTTACTCAGCGTAGCTATCGGCATGTTCAGGGAGTCTGCCGCTCGGGTAAAGCTTCCGGATTCAACCACCCGCGTAAAGGCGCGCATTGCCATTAGCTGATCCACACAGATCTCCTCTGATTATTTCCTGCTGTGAAAATTCATTTTCATTTTTGCCCGTTTATCACGAATCCCGCAAGATCTAAAGTCTGCCTGACGCGGGCAAACGCTCCTCTTTTACATCACAACAGAAGGTTATGAGTATGAATACAACGCTTGCAGGAAAAATCGCTCTGGTGACCGGCGGCAGCACCGGTATTGGTCTCGCAACGGCACAGGAGCTGGCGGCGCAGGGAGCGAAGGTCTATATTACCGGACGTCGTCAGGCCGAACTGGATGCTGCGCGGGCAGACATTGGCGCCGCGGCGGTAGCTATCCGCGCGGACGTCTCCAGAATGGCCGATCTGGATGCGGTTTACGCGCAGATTGCTAAAGAAGAAGGACGGCTCGATATTCTGTTCGCCAACGCCGGGGGCGGCGACATGCTGCCGCTGGGCGCCATCACCGAGGAGCAGTTTGACCGGATTTTTGCCACCAACGTGCGCGGCGTGCTGTTTACCGTCCAGAAAGCGCTGCCGCTGCTCTCCTCTGGTTCATCCATTATCCTCACCGGATCGACGGTTTCAATTAAGGGGACGGCGAATTTTAGCGTCTACAGCGCCAGTAAAGCCGCCGTGCGTAACTTTGCCCGCTCCTGGGCGCTGGACTTACAGGGCCGCGGGATACGCGTCAACGTCGTCAGCCCTGGCCCCGTGAAAACGCCCGGTCTTGGCGATCTGGTTCCCGAAGAACAGCGTCAGGGATTATACGATGCGCTGGCGGCCCAGGTGCCGCTGGGTCGCCTGGGCGCGCCGGGCGAAGTCGGAAAAGCCGTGGCGTTTCTGGCGTCCGATGCCGCCAGCTTTATAAACGCCACGGAGCTGTTTGTCGATGGCGGGATGGCGCAAATCTAGCGGTTACGCCAGCAGCGTACGCTTCGGTCTCCGGCTGCGGGCTGAAGCGGCTGCGGCCGTTCGCATCCTTCAACTGCCAGCGGGCAGCGGTCGCGGAAGTAGCAGCCATCGGGCAGGCGGCGATTACCGGGGAGATCGGTTTTGCGTAATGCCAGATCTTCGTCCAGCGGTTCTCCGGTACGGGGAACGGAGTCAAGCAGCAGCTGCGTATACGGATGCCGTGGCTTGCCCAGCACCTGGTCCGCCGGACCCAGCTCCACGATCTGCCCCAGATACATTACCGCCACCCGGTCGCTCATGTGCCGGACCACCGAGACGTTGTGCGAGATCAGCACGTAGGTCAGATTTCGCTGCTGTTGCAGGGCAACCAGCAAATTGAGGATCTGCGCCTGGACGGAAATATCCAGCGCGCTGGTAGGTTCATCCAGCACGATGATGTCCGGATCCGAAGAGAGCGCCCGGGCAATAGCGATGCGCTGGCGCTGTCCGCCCGAAAATGCATGCGGCAGGCGGTCAAGATATTCCGCCCGAATGCCCACCTGCTGCGCCAGCGTCTCAGCCAGCTGACGACGCTCCCGTTCGCTGCGGCGTTGCTGTATCCACACCGGCTCGGTAATGATGCGCCAGACGGGTAAACGCGGGTCGAGGGACGAGAGCGGGTCCTGAAATACCATCTGCATACCGCCTGCCGCATTCGCGCGCTGACAGGCACCGGTACTCGGTTTGAGCATGCCCATCAGCAGCTGCGCCAGCGTGCTCTTTCCACAGCCGGATTCCCCTACAACGCCCAGCGTTTCGCCGCGATGGATCCGGAGATCCATGCCGTTGAGGGCGTGTACCTGCTCCGTCACACGCCCCAGCCAGTTTTTGCGCGCAGGAAAATTCACATGCACGCTATCCAGTTCCAGCAGTACCTCAGACATGGCGTCTCTCCTGTTGTGGGTACCAGCAGGCAGCCTGCTGGCCTTCTGCGCCCGTGGAAATTAAGCGCGGCGTTTCGCTGCATTTCGCTCCGGCAGCAAAACAGCGCTCGCGAAAAGCACATCCGCGCGGGAGGTGGCTGAGGTTAGGCACCGTGCCGGGAATGGCCGGGAGGATCTCGCGCGGTTCACCATTTTCCGGGGCACACCGCAGCAGGCCAATCGAATAGGGATGCACAGGATGGTGGATCAAGGTCTGCGTGCTGCCGCTTTCGATCACGCTGCCCGCGTACATAACGTACATCCGGTCACAAAGCTGCGACACCACCGCCATATCGTGACTGATAAACAGCACCGACGTCCCGCTGGCGCGCGCTTTGTGTTTCAGCAGACGCAGCACCTGACGCTGAACGGTCACGTCCAGCGCGGTGGTCGGCTCATCGGCAATGATCAGCTCCGGCTCGCAGGAGAAGGCAAGGGCGATCATCACCCGCTGGCGCATACCGCCGGAAAGCTCAAACGGATAGCGATCCATCACCTGTGCCGCATCCGGGATTTGCATCTCGCCCAGCAGGGCGATCGCCTTCTGCTGCGCGTCGCGGCGGGAAAGCGACTGATGCTGGCGGATCACCTCCACCATTTGCCTGCCAATCCGGCGCGTGGGGTTGAGCGCCGTCATCGGCTCCTGAAAAATCATCGCCACCCTGGCGCCGCGCCACTGACGAAGCTGTTTTTCCGACGCGTTCAGGACATCTTCCCCGAGGAGCGTGACCCGTCCATGGTGAATATGGTAACTGCCTTCCGGCAGCAGGCGCATCGCCAGCATCGCGGTGACCGATTTTCCCGAGCCGGATTCGCCCACCACGCCGACAATTTCACCCCGGCCAATCTCCAGCGAAACGTGGTTGAGCGCGTGGACGTCACCGCGAAAAATGGGGAAGCTCAGGTGCAAATCTTCAATCGATAATACGGAATCACTCATGACTGCTTCCCTCCTGATTTGGGATCCAGCAGGTCGCGAAGACCATCGCCAAACAGATTAAACCCAACTGCCGTGATCAGAATTGCCGCCCCCGGAAACGCGCAGTACCACCACTGGTCAAGCACGTAGTTACGCCCCACGGCCACCATCGCGCCCCATTCGGCGGTGGGTTGCTGCGCGCCTAATCCAATAAAGCCCAGCGTGGCGGCCATCAGAATGGCGCTGCCGATATCCAGCGACGCCTGTACGATCAGCGGCGGCAGGGCGTTACGCAGGATATGCCAGCTGATCAGGTGCCAGCGCGATGCGCCAAAGGTGCGGGCGGCCTGCACGTAGGTGAACTGGCGCACCACCAGCGTTTGCCCGCGTGCCAGCCGCACGTAAAACGGAATGCGTACAATCGCAATCGCCAGCATCGCGTTAAACAGGCTTGGGCCGAGCGCGGCGGCCAGCGCCATCGTCAGCACCAGCGAGGGGATGGAGAGCATAATGTCCATGATACGCATAATGATGGCGTCGCCGCGTCCGCCGAGTACGCCGGACAAACAGCCGAGCAGAGAACCGATGCCGCCTGCAATCACCACCACCGCCAGCCCCGCCGTGATGGACTGCTGGCTGCCCACCAGCACGCGGCTGAACAGATCCCGGCCCACCTCATCGGTGCCAAACCAGTGCTGGGCTGAAGGCGCCTGCAATCGCGCGGTCAGATCCAGCGCGTTCGGATCGTGCGGGACTATCCACGGCGAGACCACCATCATCAGCAGCATCACGATCATAATCACCCCGCCGATCAGCGTGAGCGGGCTTTTGCGTAACATCCAGAACAGCTTTGCCCAGTTGATGCGCTGTTTGGCGGTGCTGACGGGGACGGGCGTTTCCTGAGTTAACATCATTCGGCACCTCCGCGCCCGATTCGCGGGTCGATCCACAGATACAGCAGATCCACCACCAGATTGACGAAGACATAGGCCAGCGATACCACGACCGCGAAGCCGATGACGGCAGGGAAGTCCAGCGCCTGAATGGAGGTCACCACCCAGGCTCCCATTCCCGGCCAGGCAAACACGGTTTCGGTAAGGACTGCCCCATACAGCAGATCGCCCAGCGCCAGCCCGAGCACGGTAATGGAGGGGATCATGGCGTTGGGTAAGGCGTAGCGCAGCACGATGTACCAGGCCGGCAACCCGCTCGCGCGGGCGGTACGAATATAATCCTCGCTCAGTTGCTCCAGCATCGCGGAACGCACCTGACGCGCCACAATACCCAGATGCACAAAGGCCAGGGTCAGGGAGGGTAGAATCAGGTGCTGTAGGGCGTTGAAAAACACCTCGCCGTTGCCTTCCAGCAGGGCGTCCAGCAGATAAAAGCCGGTAACGTGGGCAGGCGGATCGAGCCAGTCGTCCAGCCTGCCGCCGCCGGGCAGAATTTGCAGTTGCCCGTAGAACAGAACGATTACCCCCAGTCCCAGCCAGAAGGCAGGCGTCGAGATGCCCGTCATCGCCATCAGTCGCACCAGGTGATCCAGCCAGCGGTTACGGTACACCGCCGATAAAATGCCCAGCGGTACGCCAATCACCAGCGCCAGCAGCAAAGAGCAGAAGGCCAGCTCCAGCGTGGCGGGGAAAAAGGCTTTCAAATCTTCCGCAACGGGGCGACCGGTGCGAATGGAGGTGCCCAGATCGCCGTGCGCCAGCGCCTCTACATAGCGGCCAAACTGAATATAGAGCGGTTGATCCAGCCCCAGCTGCTGGCGGATGCCCTGCACGATTTCATCGCTGGCGCGGTCACCGGCCAGCAGGCGGGCCGGATCGCCGGGGATCAGGTGTGAAATAATAAAAGTAATAATACAGACACCGGCCACCACCAGGATTAACCCCCAGCAGCGCTGGCGCACGATGCTCCAGAACGTCATACACTTCCCCCCGGCGTGGGCCGTTACTTACTCATGGTGGCGATGTTAAAGACCTGCTCAAGCATCGGATTAAAGGTGAAGCCTTTGACCTCTTTGTTCATCGCCAGCTGGTAGTTCTTCTGGAACAGATAAACGTAAGCCGCCTCGTCAATCACCACTTTCTGCGCCTGCTGGTAATCTTTGGTGCGTTCCGCCTGATCGGTGGTTTTCAGTGCCGCCTGCAACAATGCATCGACCTCTTTGTTCTCATAGAATGAGCGGTTACCCGGCAGCCCTTTTTTGTCCGATTCGAACCAGTAGTTCATGAACATGTACGGGTCAGCGAAGTCCGGGCTCCAGTTACCAATCGCAATGTCATAATCACCTTTGCCGACGCGGTCGCGCATGGTGGCGTTCGCCAGTTTCTCGAGCTTGACGTTAATCCCCAGCTTGCCCAGGCTCGCCTGCGTGGAGAGGGCGATAGGCTCCCAGTTCGGGTCGTTATCGGAGTAGAGGAACGTCAGGCTGGCCGGTTTATCGTTGACTTTCTCCAGCGCCGCTTTGGCCTTAGCCTCGTCAAAGCTGTACTGCATGGCGTTCGCATCGAAGCCCCACATGCCCTCCGGGATCGGGCCGCGCATCTGCTTGCCGTTCCCGCTGAGAATGCCTTTCACCATCCCCTGATAATCGGTGGCCCAGGAGACCGCACGGCGCAAATCCACCTGATTCATCGGAGGCTTACTGTTGTTCAGATAGAGGTAGGTCACCCGCAGGGACGGGTATTCCGCCACGGCCACTTTGCCTTCCTGCTTCAGGGCAGCAAGCTGATCCACCGGCAGGGCGTCGGCGATATCCAGATCGCCACGGGAAAGTTGCAGGCGACGCGAGGCGCTTTCACCGATAATCTTCACCGAGACGCGCTTGAAGTGCGGCTTTTCACCCGGCCAGTGTGGGTTGGGCACCATCACCAGCTGCTGACCTTTCCGCCAGCTTTTCAGCATAAACGGTCCGGAACCCGCGGTGTTTTGCGCCAGGAAACCGCGCGCGTCGTCGGCGGCATTGGCTTTCAGGACCGCCGGGTTGACGATCGACGCGCCGTCATTGGCCAGCGTGTAGAGGAACGGGGCGAACGGCTGGCTGAGGGTGAATTTCACCGTATGCTCATCCACCGCGTCCACTTTCAAATCTTTCGGGAACGCTTCGGAAGGTCCCTGATTAATTTTCAGCAGACGTTCAAACGACAGCTTGACCGCTTCGGCGGTCACCGGCGTGCCGTCCGAAAATTTTGCATTATCTGCCAGGGTGAACGTCCACTCTTTCTGGTCGTCAGACGCCTTCCAGCCCGTCGACAGATCGCCTTCCACCTCCGTGGTGCCAGGCTTGTATTTCACCAGACGCTGGTACGAGGGGTAGGTCACCGTCCAGTCGTTGTTATCGATAGTGACCGCCGGATCCAGCGTTTGCGGATCGGCAGCTTTCCCAATCACCAGCATATCTTTTGGCACCGCCGCCAGCGCGAGAGGGGCGCTCAGGGCGAGCGTAGCGGCAATCAGGGTTGTAAGCAGCGTAGTTTTCATGGCCGGGCTCCAGAATTAGAGTGAGTATGTGGTCGGATAACAGGCGAACTGGTCATCTAACAGCGGGTAGCTGGCGGCGTTCGGCAGTTCGAAATGCCACCACTCGCTGCTGATGCCCACAAAACCGCCGCCGTACATCACGGCGTTCAGGAGCAGACGATTTCGCTGCGCCTCGGGCGGAACGGAAGGGTGCCAGGCATGAGAACGGTCGTGCATTTCGTCAAACCCGGCGCCCATATCCAGCACGTTGTCGTGTTCATCCATCAGCGTGACGTCAATGGCGGTGCCCCGGCTGTGGTTAGAGCCAATCGCGACATCCACCACGTATTCCGGATTGGGGCAGGCATCCCAGAGTTGCGACTGCGCCTGCTGGGGGCGGTAGGCGTCGTAAACCACCAGCTTCAGACCGGCCAGCGCGGCGATGCTGATCGCTTTCGCCAGCGCTGTGGCGGCATCCGTATGCAACAGGCACGCGGCGTGCTGGTAGATCGGGCGGCCAGTGATGTTATCGGCGGTCGCGTATTTCAGATCGATATGCAGCGTGGGAAAGGTTTTCGCCACATCAATCAGTTGACTCTCTTCAGGCATAGCTCCGCTCCTTTAGCGTTCAAATTGACCAAACTCTTGTTGTAGTTGTCGGTTGATTGCCAGACGTTCCGGCAGCGCATCGCCCAGCGCCTCCACAACGCCCGACAGCAGCAGGTTGAAGAGACAGCTCACCGGCGCCAGCGAATCCCAGAAATGGCCGGTATCGGTCTTCACCTGGAGTAAATCAATCGGATAATCCCGCGCCCACGGGCACCAGATATCGGTGATCAGCGCCATCGCCAGGCCTTTTTCGCTCGCCACGCGGCAGTACTGGCGGGCAATGGCGGAGTAGGCGCGGGTATCCGTCAGCACGATATACGGGTTAGAAAAGCCGGAGTTAAGCGACTCCACCCAGCTACCGGAGAGCCCTTCGGAATAGCTCACCCGCGGGCGCAGATACTCAAGATGGCTGAAGAACGCATTGGCGATCCCGCGCGTGGACTGGATCCCCAGCACGAAGACGGCGTCGGCATGGGTAAGTTGCTGGACCACCTGCCTGAACGTTTCGCTTTGCGCCAGCTGGTAGACATGGGCAATGGCGTCCACCTCCAGCGACAGGGAGTGCTGAAGGCGATCCGACAGCGGCTGTTGCTGCTTCCAGGAGTCGAGACGCTCGTTAATACCCCAGGGCTGGTGGGGATTGCGCAGGCTTTTTTTGGCGTCGTCCAGGTTGCGATAGCCCAGCTTGCGCAGAAAGCGTCCGACGGTGATCCCGCTGGTTGCCGTGGCCAGCGCCACGCTCTCTGCCGTTTCAAAGGGGATCTGCCCGACGTGCGCCAGCATCCAGCTTGCCACCCGTTTTTCGCTCGGGGTGAGCTGGCTAAAGGTCGCTTCGATACGGCTCAACACCTCAGGTTTGGTCGTCATACCGCCTCGCTGTTAACTGGCTGTCAAAGTCCGGGTTTCTGTTACCGGATTAACAATGCAGGACGCGTGCCATGTTTACATTGCGGCGAAAACGCGCTGTGCAGCAAAGTTAATGCAATATTTGTTTAACAGATGCTCAACATTTGTGCAGCGTAGTTCACTTTTGGTGCAGTGTCCGGCCTGAGCGGTATCTATTTGGTGAATACGTCAGCCTCTTCACATTTTTTGGTAAGATGAACGCTCTGTGGATAAGGGAGGGAGCCTAACATGGCGAATTTGCCCTGGCGGGTCAGCGTGCGCCTGATGGCTCTCGCAAAAAAAATAGCGATGGTCATCGGGATCATTGTGCTCGTGCTGCTGGCGGTGCGGGTTTATCTTTCGCAGCAGGGGCCGGCCTTGCATCACTGGCACACCTGGCGGGCTGACGAAATGTCCGTGCAGGAGATGGATAACGCGACCTTCGCAGCGTATGTCGCGCGGGAAAACGCCATCTTCACCGCTCTCGACGCTGAGGTGACGGCGAATGTCACACCCGCAGAGCGCACGCCGCTGAACCGTTATTACCGCCAGAGCCTGGTGTGGCCAGGACACTTTTCCCCGGATGCAAACCGGTCGTTCGTGCTGATGCCTGCCGGAAAGCCGCGCGGGGCGGTGGTATTGCTACACGGTCTGACGGATTCGCCCTACAGCGTCAGGCATCTGGCTGTGAATTATCAACAGCACGGCTTTGTGGCCGTAGTGCCTCGTTTGCCCGGACACGGCACGGCGCCGGGCGCGCTGACAGACGTTGACTGGGAGGCTTGGCTGGCCGCATCGCGCCTTGCGGTTCGTGAAGCGACACGCCTGACGGGGAACGATCTCCCCCTGCATCTGGTGGGCTACTCCAACGGCGGGGCGCTGGCGATGAAATACGCCCTCGACGCTCTTGATGCGCCTGAACTGCGTAAACCTCAGCAGATCGTTTTGCTCTCACCGATGATTGGCGTCACGGCGTTTGCGCGCTTTGCCGGATTCGCCGGGCTACCGGCCATGTTACCGGCGTTTGCCAAAGCCGCGTGGCTCAATATTTCGCCGGAATATAATCCTTATAAATACAATTCGTTCCCGGTGAATGCAGCACGTCAGTCCTGGCTGCTTACCCAGGCGCTGCATGAGCAGATAAACCGCGATGTTCATGATCACAAACTGGCGCAGCTTCCGCCGGTGCTGGCGTTTCAGTCGGTCATGGATTCAACGGTCAGTACCCGCGCCGTGGTCAGCGGGCTGTTTGACCAGCTTCCGGCAAACGGCAGCGAACTGGTAGTTTTTGATATCAACCAGGCCGGGAGTTTCCGTCCACTGTTCAGGCCATCATCCTGGACGGCGGTGGCTGACCTGCTGCCCGGGGCAAAAAGGCGTTACAGTGTCACAATTGTGACCAATGCCAGCCCCGACAGGTTTGATATGGTGGCGAAGACGACGCCAGCGGGTAGCACCCGGGAAACGGTGATGCCGCTGTCTGTCGCGTATCCGCAGGAGGTTTATTCCCTGTCGCATGTTGCTATTCCGTTCCCGCCTGATGACGATCTGTATGGCCGCCATCCTGAGGTGAAAAACCACTACGGTATCAGCCTGGGGACGATAGCCCTGTGGGGAGAAACATCGGTTCTGAGCGTTGGCAAAGATGCGCTGATGCGCGTGACGTCGAATCCGTTCTACGATTATATGCAGACGCGGATCGACAGCCGTATCGGGGAGAATTAAGCCCAACGTGGAATAGATTAGGTCACACCGGGGAACTGTGTTAAACAGTACCGTTCAGGCGTATACCCCATACCGGACCCCGTTTCTGTGCTGACAACTCTTATTTATCGAAGCCAGCTGAGCTTAACCTGCACCTCCGCAGCGTTAAGCGCGCTGGTTGAACAGGCCAGGATCCGTAATACGGAGCAGGGCATCTCAGGCATTCTTCTCTCCCGTGGACGTGACGTTCTGCAAATTCTCGAAGGCACGGAACAGAGCGTCATCGCGCTTTTTAACACCATCCGTGCGGATGACCGGCATACCGGCGTGGTGGAGCTGATGCGCGATTACGGCCCGCGCAGACGTTTCGAAGACGTGGGAATGCTGCTGTTTGACCTGGATGTTCAGACCCCGAAAGCGGTTCTGGCGTCGGTTCTGCATTACAGCAAGCTGGAAAGCTATCTGACTTCTGAGGATCGGGTCTTCAAATTTATTCAGACCTTTATCACCGGCAAAACCGCTATCCCACCCGCTTCGGACTATGAGCCTGATAAATGGACGCTTTCGCGAGAGCGCGCGCCGTTTGGTAAAGGGTTAGGTCTGCTGGCGGGACAGCCCTGCCAGTTTGCGCTGCAACCCATTGTCGAGCCGTCCGAAGGCAAAATCAGTTCTCTCGAAGCGCTTATACGCGGAAACGACGGCGGCAGCCCGGAGCATTTCTTCAGTAGTCTCGATCGTGAACAGATTTACGAAGTCGACCTGCAAACCAAAGCCTGGACCTTTGCGCTGGCGCAAAAGCTCGGCATCGGCAGCCACAAACTGGCGGTGAACCTGCTGCCAATGTCGCTGGTTAACGTGCCGGGCGCGGTAGAGTTCCTGGTAACGCAGATCAAAAAGCACAATCTACAGCCAGAGCAGGTGATCATTGAAGTCACTGAGAGCGAGATGATCTCTGGCTTCAACCAGTTTAACAGCGCCATTAAACAGCTGCGCGCGGAAGGGGTTGGGCTGGCGATAGATGATTTTGGTTCCGGCTATGCTGGTCTTTCACTGCTCACCCGGTTTCAGCCGGATAAGCTCAAAATCGACAGAGAGATCGTCAGCGATATCCACCTGAGCGGGCCCAAGCAGGCGATTGTGAAGTCGATAATCAGCTGCTGCACCGATCTGGAGATTACGCTGGTCGCAGAAGGCATTGAGAAGATAGAAGAGTGGTGCTGGCTTGAATCCGCCGGTATTCGCCGCTTCCAGGGCTTTTTGTTCGCCCGCCCGCAGCTCAATGGCGTAGGTGATATCCACTGGCCCCATCGGGTGGGTTAAGCAAATTTTCCCTCGCCATATTTCCCCGACAACCTGCCTGTGCTTAAATAGCTAAACCGGTTTAACATGATTTAGCTAAGAAGGTGATATGGAGACGATCTGGGTACTTGGCGATGCCGTGGTGGATCTGTTGCCCGACGGAGAGGGCAAACTGCTGCAATGTCCTGGCGGCGCACCGGCCAATGTCGCGGTAGGGGTTGCGCGTCTGGGCGGCAGAAGCGCCTTTATAGGCCGGGTGGGCGACGACCCCTTCGGGCGTTTTATGCAAAAAACGCTTGCGGATGAGCAGGTTAATACAGAATGGCTGCGCCTGGACCCGCAGCATCGCACCTCCACGGTGGTGGTGGATCTCGATAACGACGGTGAACGTTCCTTTACCTTTATGGTTCGACCGAGCGCTGATTTATTCCTCGACTCTGCCGATCTCCCGCCATTCCGCGCCGGGGAGTGGCTGCACGTCTGCTCTATCGCGCTCAGCGCCGAACCCAGCCGTTCCGCGACGTTTCAGGCGATGTCCGCTATCAGACTGGCGGGGGGATTCGTCAGCTTTGACCCCAATATCCGCGCCGATCTCTGGCACGATGAAGTCGAGCTGCGTCAGTGCCTTGAGCGGGCATTAGCCTGTGCAGATGTGGTGAAAATCTCGGTGGAAGAACTGGCGTTCTTAACCGGAAATGCGCAGGTCCATGAGGGGCTGGCGGCGCTGATGCGCACCTGTCCGGCCAGGCTGGTGCTGGTGACACAGGGAAAAGAGGGCGTCACCGCCTGGCAGAAAGGCGCGTTGACGCACTATCCTGCATCACCCGTGGAATGCATTGATACCACCGGCGCGGGGGATGCTTTCGTCGCCGGGCTGCTGTTCGGTCTGGCTCGTGATGGCCAGGCCCGTCTTTCAGAGGTCATCACGCTGGCGCAGCGCTGTGGGGCGCTGGCGACAACCGCAAAAGGGGCAATGACCGCGCTGCCTTATCATCACGAACTGTAATTCACCTCTCCAGGCCTCCGGTCGGCGGCCTGAATTGTCGCCTCGATCACACTTACTAAAACGGTTTAGCAAAAAACGTTGCCGATCCAAAATTCAACGGTTTAGTATCATCAGCCTAAACCGGTTTAGCAATTTAGCACTTTCACCGATAGTTATTAGGGATGCGACAAAATGTATAAAAAACGCAGACTTGCCGTGATGATAGGCATGCTGGCCGGGAGTACCTCTGTTTTTGCCCAGACGGATATGACACGTATCGAAGCGCGCCTGGCGGCGCTGGAGCAGCGTTTGCAGGAGGCGGAAACCCGCGCGCAGGTTGCTGAAAAGCGCGCAACGGCAGCGGAACAGAAAACACAGCAGCTGGTGGCTGCGCAGCAGGAAGCGCAAACCTCCACACAGGCGGTGGCGCAACGTACCACGGTGCTGGAAGAAAAAGCCGACCGGACAGGCGGTTTTGAATTTCACGGTTACGCCCGTTCCGGCCTGCTGATGAACGACGCGGCCTCCAGCAGCAAAAGCGGCCCTTATCTGACGCCCGCCGGGGAAACGGGCGGGGCCATCGGGCGTCTGGGGAACGAAGCGGATACCTACGTTGAGCTGAATGTTGAGCACAAACAGACGCTGGAGAATGGTGCGACGACGCGCTTTAAGGCGATGCTGGCCGACGGCCAGAAAACCTATAACGACTGGTCGGCAGACAGCAGCGACCTGAACATTCGTCAGGCCTTTGCCGAGCTGGGCAATTTGCCTGACTTTACCGGTGCGCTGAAGGGCAGTACCTTCTGGGCGGGTAAGCGTTTTGACCGCGACAACTTCGACATTCACTGGCTGGATTCCGACGTGGTGTTTCTCGCCGGGACCGGCGGCGGCGTCTACGACGTGAAGTGGAACGATACGCTGCGCAGTAACTTCTCCCTTTATGGCCGTAACTTCGGCAGCGAAGAGGAGATCGACAACAACGTTCAGAACTACATCCTCAGCATGAATCACTTCGCCGGGCCGGTGCAGATGATGGTCAGCGGCTTACGGGCAAAAGATAATGACGACCGTAAGGACAGCAACGGCGATCCGATTAAAACCGACGCGGCCAATAACGGGGTACATGCGCTGGTTGGTCTGCATAACGAGAGCTTCTACGGCCTGCGGGAAGGTTCCGCCAAAACGGCGCTGCTTTACGGCCACGGTCTGGGCGCCGAGGTGAAAAGCATTGGTTCAGACGGCGCGCTGCTGTCAGAAGCCGATACCTGGCGTTTTGCAAGTTACGGTGTCACGCCGCTGGGCGGTGGCTGGCACATTGCGCCCGCCGTGCTGGCGCAAAGCAGTAAGGACCGCTACGTGAAGGGCGACAGCTATGAGTGGGTCACGCTCAATACGCGTCTGATCAAAGAGGTGACCCAGAATTTCGCCCTCGCGTTCGAAGGCAGCTATCAGTACATGGATTTAAGCCCGGAAGGCTACAAGGATCGCAATGCGGTTAACGGTAGCTTCTACAAGCTGACCTTCGCCCCGACGTTAAAGGCGGGCAAAATTGGCGATTTCTTCAGCCGTCCGGAGCTGCGCCTGTTCGCCACCTGGATGGACTGGAGCAGCAAGCTGGATAACTACGCCAGCGATGACGCCTTTGGCAGCAGCGGCTTCAACGCGGGCGGGGAATGGAACTTTGGGGTGCAGATGGAAACCTGGTTTTAACCCTTCACGCTCCCGCATCGCGGGGGCGTTTCGAACACCATAAAAAGAGGTCAGGAAGAGGTATCTATGGATTTTAATCATATTGCGCGCGAGCTTATTCCGCTGCTCGGTGGCAAAGAGAACATTGCCAGCGCGGCACATTGCGCCACGCGCCTTCGTCTGGTGCTGGTCGATGATGCGCTTGCCGACCAGCAGGCTATCGGCAAGGTTGAAGGCGTGAAAGGCTGTTTTCGAAACGCCGGGCAGATGCAGGTGATCTTCGGCACCGGGGTGGTGAATAAGGTTTACGCCGCGTTTATTCAGGCGGCAGGGATTAGCGAGTCCAGTAAATCGGAAGCGGCGGATATTGCGGCCCGCAAGCTGAACCCGTTCCAGCGTATCGCGCGTCTGCTCTCCAACATCTTCGTGCCGATTATCCCGGCGATCGTGGCCTCGGGTCTGCTGATGGGCCTGCTGGGGATGGTTAAAACCTACGGCTGGGTTAATCCGGATAACGCGCTCTATATCATGCTGGATATGTGCAGCTCGGCGGCGTTTATTATTCTGCCGATCCTGATTGGCTTCACCGCCGCGCGGGAGTTTGGCGGCAACCCGTATCTGGGGGCAACGCTCGGCGGCATCCTGACTCATCCGGCGCTGACCAACGCCTGGGGCGTAGCATCCGGCTTCCACACCATGAACTTCTTCGGTCTTGAAATCGCCATGATTGGCTATCAGGGAACCGTCTTCCCGGTGCTGCTGGCGGTGTGGTTTATGAGCATTGTGGAAAAACAGCTGCGCCGGGCGATCCCGGATGCGTTAGATCTGATCCTGACGCCGTTCCTGACCGTCATTATCTCCGGCTTCATTGCGCTATTGATTATTGGCCCGGCGGGACGCGCGCTGGGCGACGGGATCTCCTTCATTCTTAGCACCCTGATTGCCCACGCGGGCTGGCTGGCCGGGCTGCTGTTTGGTGGGCTCTATTCGGTGATTGTCATTACCGGCATTCACCACAGCTTCCACGCCATTGAGGCCGGGCTGCTGGGTAATCCGTCGATTGGCGTTAACTTCCTGCTGCCGATCTGGGCGATGGCGAACGTGGCGCAGGGCGGGGCGTGTCTGGCGGTGTGGTTCAAAACCCGCGATGCCAAAATCAAAGCCATTACCTTACCGTCGGCGTTTTCCGCGATGCTGGGCATCACCGAAGCGGCAATTTTTGGCATCAACCTGCGTTTTGTGAAGCCGTTTATCGCGGCGCTGATCGGTGGTGCGGCGGGCGGTGCCTGGGTGGTGTCGGTGCATGTCTACATGACCGCCGTTGGCCTGACGGCGCTTCCCGGCATGGCGATTGTCCAGGCCAGCTCGCTGCTCAACTATATAATCGGCATGGTGATTGCCTTTGGCGTGGCGTTCACCGTCTCTCTGCTGCTGAAATATAAAACGGACTCTGAATAATGACCTTATCTTCCCGCTGGCCTGCCGTGTTGCAGGCCGTTATGCAAGGCCAGCCGCGTGCGCTGGCGGACAGCCACTATCCGCAGTGGCATCCCGCACCGGTGACAGGGCTGATGAACGATCCGAACGGGTTTATCTGGTTTGCCGGGCGCTACCATCTGTTTTATCAGTGGAACCCGCTGGGCTGCGATCATCGCTACAAGTGTTGGGGGCACTGGAGCTCAGCAGATCTGGTGCACTGGCAGCACGAGCCAATGGCGCTGATGCCTGACGAAGAGTATGACCGCAATGGCTGTTACTCCGGCAGCGCCGTGGATAACAACGGCGTGCTGACCCTGTGCTATACCGGCAACGTTAAGTTTGACGATGGCGGCCGCACCGCCTGGCAGTGTCTGGCGGTGCAAAATGACGATGGCACGTTTGCCAAACTGGGACCGGTGTTGCCCCTGCCGGACGGGTACACCGGGCACGTCCGCGATCCGAAAGTATGGTGGCATGACGGGCTGTGGTACATGGTGCTCGGCGCGCAGGATCGACAGCAGCGCGGCAAGGTGCTGCTGTTTACGTCAGCCGATTTACACACCTGGGCGTCCTGCGGCGAAATCGCCGGTCACGGCGTCAACGGACTCACGGACGCGGGCTATATGTGGGAGTGCCCGGATCTGTTTGAGCTTGATGGCACACACGTCTTGATCTGCTGCCCGCAGGGGCTGGCGCGCGAACCGCATCGCTATCTCAACACCTATCCGGCCGTCTGGATGCGTGGGGCATTTGATTATCAAACGCCTGCATTTGCGCACGGCGAGCTGCATGAGCTTGACGCCGGTTTCGAATTTTACGCGCCGCAAACCACGGTGGCAAAAGATGGCCGCCGCATCCTCATCGGCTGGATGGGCGTGCCGGACGGCGAAGAGATGCTCCAGCCTACGCGGGCGCACGGCTGGATCCACCAGATGACCTGTCCTCGCGAACTGCGCTACCGCGACGGTAAGCTCTGGCAAACCCCCGTCCGTGAGCTGGAAACGCTGCGCGAGGATGAACATCTCTGGCAGGGACGCGCCAGCGATGCCCCGGTGCTGGCGGGAGCGCGTCTTGAGTTCGAACTGAGCGCATCGAGCGTGAACGTGGATTTTGCCGGCGCGTTGCGGCTGATTGTGGATGATGAGGGGATCCGTCTGGAACGCGCCAGTCTGAAAACCACAGACACGCTGACCCGCTACTGGCAGGGCAATGTTCATCATTTACGCGTGCTGTGCGACTGTTCCAGCGTCGAAATTTTCATCAATCACGGTGAAGGCGTCATGAGCAGCCGCTATTTTCCTGACCATCCGGCCCAGGTACGCTTCGAAGGTGCGTCCGATATCACATTACGCTACTGGTCGCTGCGCAGCTGCATGATAGAATAGAGGTTTTGGCAGCCGGATCTAAGTCGTTGTGAGAAAAACAAAACGCGTCACCATTAAAGATATCGCGGAGCTCGCGGGGGTATCAAAAGCCACCGCCAGCCTGGTTCTGAACGGCCGCAGCAAAGAGCTTCGGGTGGCGGAGGAGACACGCGAGCGTGTGCTGGCGATTGCCAAAGAACATCATTATCAGCCCAGCATTCACGCCCGTTCGCTGCGGGACAACCGCAGCCACACCATTGGTCTGGTGGTGCCGGAAATCACCAACTACGGGTTTGCCGTTTTTTCTCATGAGCTGGAGACCCTCTGCCGCGAGGCGGGTGTTCAGCTGCTGATCTCCTGTAGCGATGAAAATCCGGGCCAGGAGACGGTGGTGGTCAATAACATGGTGGCCCGCCAGGTGGACGGGCTGATTGTCGCCTCCAGCATGCTCAACGACGCGGACTATCAAAAGCTGAGCGAACAGCTGCCCGTTGTGCTTTTTGACCGTCATATGAACGACAGTTCTTTGCCGCTGGTTCTCACCGATTCAATTACCCCAACCGCCACGCTGGTGGCCGACATCGCGCGCCAGCATCCGGATGAGTTCTACTTCCTCGGCGGTCAGCCGCGGCTTTCCCCGACGCGTGACCGTCTTGAAGGGTTTAAGCAGGGGCTGCGTGACGCTGGCGTCGAGTTACGTCCGGAGTGGATCATTCATGGTAATTACCATCCGAGCTCCGGCTACGAAATGTTTGCCGAGCTTTGCGCACGCCTGGGCCGCCCGCCAAAAGCCCTTTTTACCGCCGCCTGCGGTCTGCTGGAAGGGGTGTTGCGCTATATGGGGCAACATAATCTGCTGCAAAGCGATATGCGTCTGGCCAGCTTTGACGATCACTATCTCTATGATTCTCTGACCATTCCTGTCGATACCGTTCGTCAGGATAACCGCCAGCTCGCCTGGCACTGCTTTGATCTGATTGGCAAACTGATTGAAGGGGAAACGCCGGAGCCGATCCAGCGTAAGCTGGATGCCACCCTGCAACGGCGATACAAGTCCGTGGAGTGACAGGGTAACGTCTTAGGGTGACATCAATAACTTTAATTAATTAAAGATTGGATTCAGCCGATAACCAAAGGGAAATTATATCCCTGAGGTGTGTTATGTCGTTGAAAAAATCATCCCTGATTATCCTGTTTTCCCTGCTTTTCTTCTTTGTGGCCAGCACTATCACCAGCGTTGGGCTCATCATTAAAAGTAATACTTCGCTGGATAATGTGAACAAAGAAATTCAGGTGGTTCTGTCCATTATTGATCCCATTAACCACAGCCGAACCCTGCGCGTCAGGGTTATGGAGTATGTGAAAATGGTGGAAGCGGGGGACGCCACCGATCTGTCTGCGAAACTGGCCTCGGTTAAAGAGGCGCTGACCAAAGCCGATAGTGCATTTTCGGCGTTTATGGCCTCGCCGCGTTTGCCGGACGAAGCCCCGCTGGTCACTGCCTACCAGGAGGCGTGGCAAAACTACCGTAACCAGGGACTGGCGCCTCTCATCGCCGCTGCCGCCGCTCACGATGTGTCGCGGTTCAACGCTCTTATTCCCGTGGTGTCTCAACTCGATCGCCAATATGAAATTGTGCTCGATCAGGTTCTCTCCGTTCACCAGAAGTACGCCAAAACGCTGAACGAGGATGCGAGCCATAATTTCGTGTCGGGTCTGGTTATTATCGCCTGCATTGCGGTGCTGTTCGTGGTGGTGATCTTCGCCGTCAGCCTGCTGATGAAACGCGTGGTCTTTGCGCCGGTGAACCTGGCGCGCGAGCACTGTCGCCAGATTGCGGCCGGGAAGCTGGACGTACCGGTACCGATCAAGCGTGATTCCGGGAATGAAATCGATCACCTGATGTCCTCGATGGAGCAGATGCGCCAGGCGCTGCTCTCCACCATTTCTCAGGTGCGCGACGCCAGCCACACCGTGACGCATGCGGCGCAGGAAATTGCCTCCGGCAATATCGACCTGGCCTCCCGTACCGAGCAACAGGCTTCGGCCCTGACCCAGACGGCCGCCAGCATGGAAGAGCTGAGCGCGACGGTGGCGAATAACACCGACAACGTTTTCCAGGCCGGTAAGCTGGTGCAGGATGCCGTGAAAAATGCCCATACCGGTGAAGCGGTAACCCGTGAAGTCATCGAAACGATGAATACTATCGCGTCCAATTCGAAGCGTATTGAAGACATCACCAGCGTCATCAACAGCATTGCTTTCCAGACTAATATTCTGGCGCTAAACGCGGCCGTTGAAGCGGCGCGTGCTGGCGCGCAGGGGCGAGGATTTGCCGTGGTAGCAAGTGAAGTGCGCACCCTGGCACAAAAAAGCGCGGTGGCGGCGAAAGATATTGAAAGCCTTATCGCCCAGTCTGTTTCCAGCGTGAAAAACGGTGCACAACTGGTGAATCGTTCGGGAGAGGTGATTGATTCTATTATCAGCTCTGTGAATAAAGTGCATACGCTGATGGAACAGATTTCGGTTGCCTCAGAAGAGCAGAGCCGCGGGATTGGTCAGGTTGGGCAGGCCGTAACGGAGATGGACGGTGTGACCCAGCAGAACGCAGCGCTGGTGCAGCAATCCGCCGCCGCCGCGGCCTCGCTGGAGGAGCAGGCGCAGCAGCTTTCCCAGAGTATCTCGAGCTTTAGTTTGCCTGCTACGGCGTGATGTTCAGAGAGGCTCCTGGGGGAGCCTTTTTGATGTCTGCATGTATCCGCTGCACAATCTCCTTCAGCCATTACTGTTATCCGTACAAAGCCGCTATCACATAAATTTTATCTTTCCCCGGCAATATTTCTGTTCCTCATCCGTCTACCTCATCAGAGACCATAATCATTCAACATAAACGAGGTACACATGAGAAATTTTGATATGCACGGAAAAGGTCACGGGCGTGGTTTGGGCCGCCATCGTATGGGTAAGGGCATCGTGATTGGCGCAGTCCTGTTCGTGGTGCTTGGCCTGCTGGTCATGTCCCTGTGGAACGCGTTGCTCCCGGCCATCCTGGGGATTAAAGCCATTGGCTTCTGGCAGGCGCTGGGGATCCTGCTGCTGAGCCGCATTCTTTTCGGTGGGCTGGGTTTCCGTCCTGGTATGTTCGGTGCGCACCGCCGTATGCACGAACAATGGATGAATATGAGCCCCGAACAACGTGAGGCCTTCATTCAGCAGCGTCGGGCGGGATTTGGGCGCCACGGTCATTGCCGGTGGCACGATGGCCGGGATGAAAAGCGAGATGATAACGCTGCGAAAGCGCCGGAAGCCGAGTGAGCAATATGAAAGCCGGTGAGGTGGGGGAATCATTACTGATCTCGGCACTCAATGCCTGCCGCGCGCGGCTAAAAGCCTTCATTCGCGGACGGACTGCGGTTCGTGATGATGTCGATGATATTCTTCAGGAAGTGACCTGGCAGTTGATGAAAGTGGAACAACCGGTCGAGAACGTCGCCGCCTGGCTGTTTCGCGCCGCACGAAATGAGATGATCGACCGGGCGCGAAAAAAGCACGAGGTTTCACTGCCGGGGTACCTGACAGCAGATGACGAAGACTTTCCTGAGCAGGAGATTGCAGAAACGTTATTCGGCGTACCGCAAACGCCGGAGGAGGAGTATCTCAACATGCTGCTATGGGAAGAGTTGGGGCAAGCCCTGTCGGAACTGCCGCCACCTCAGCGCGAGGTGTTTGAAAAAACGGAATTTGAGGGCTACAGCATGAAGATGCTGGCAGAGGAAACAGGCGACAGTGTGCAGGCGTTATTATCCCGCAAACACAAAGCCGTGCGATTTTTGCGTAGTCGCCTCAAGGATATTTATGAAGCGTTGACAGGACAATAAACTTCGACCACTCTGAAAAACAATATTTTAAAGGGGTCGTTATGCTTCAACGGTTAGCAAAGAAAAAGGTGCTGTTACTCTCTGCTCTGATGGTTTCAGGGCTGGTCAGGGCAGAGGAGTCGCTTCCGGATGTGGTGAAGCACTTCAGTGAACAGCAGGACATCAAAATCATCAAGAAAATTGACGCCCCCGGCGGCGCGCCAGCGTGGCTGGGGAAATATCAGGACATGGGCGTGACGCTCTTTCTGACCCCTGACGGAAAGCACGTCGTGTCTGGCTATCTGTATGATGAGAAGGGAACCAACCTCAGCGAGGCCTTTTTCCAGAAAGAGATCTACGCCCCGATGGGCCGCGAGATGTGGAAAAAGCTCAATGCGGCGCATCCCCTGAAAGAGGGCGCGGAGAGTGCCCCGCGCAAAGTCTTCGTCTTTGCCGACCCGTTCTGCCCGTACTGCAAGCAGTTCTGGGCTGAAGCGCAGCCGTGGGTGAAGGCTGGCAAGGTTCAGCTCAATACGCTGCTGGTTGCATTTCTTAACCCGAACAGCGGGCGTAACGCCTCCGCGATCCTGAATGCGAAAGATCCGGTGTCGGCCTGGAAAACGTACGAGCTGTCCGGCGGGAAAAAGCTGCCGAAACCTGAAGCTGCGGCTTCCCGGGAAACCGTTGAGATCCTGCAAAATCACCAGACGCTAATGGACAGTCTCGGCGCGAATGCCACACCGGCTATTTATTACCTGAATGAGCAAAACGAACTGCAACAGGTCGTGGGTATGCCAGACGCAAAACAGCTTGAGGCGATGTTCGGGCCGAAGCCGTAAAAGAAAGGCAGAAACAGGACGTTTCTGCCTTTTTTCAGTCAACTACCCCAGCGTCCCCGGAGGTAATTTACTGCCTCCTGCGTCTGCGGCTGGTTAAGATAGTCTTCACGGAACAGGATGGTGCCCTTAACGTCTGGCAGTGAATCGTTGAGGTCGAGCTGTTTTTTCAGCTCCGGTACGCCGCCGTTCACCGTCCAGTCCGGTTCGTTTCTGGAAGGCGCGCCCACTTTGTAGAACGCGATCCCGATATACAGACGGGTGTGGGTCGGTTTCACCACGTCAGCCCACCATTTTGTCAGCACATCGTAACGTGCCGCGTCGCGGGCGAAGGGCCAGTAGATCTGCGGCGCAATGTAATCCAGTAAACCCTGCTGTACCCATTTGCGCGTGTCAGCGTAGGATTCATCATAGGCTGCGGCACCGCGCGTGTCCGAGCCTGCCGGGTCGAAGGAGCGATTGCGCCAGACCCCCGCCGGGCTAACGCCAAATTCGACCTCAGGTTTAGCCTGCTTGATCGCCCTTGAAACCTGCACAATCAACTGCTGCGTATTGTGTCGACGCCAGTCCGCTTTTGACGCAAATCCTTCGCCATAGCGCCTGAAGGTCCAGGCATCATTCAGGGTGGACCCCGGCGTCTCGGTGTAAAAATAGTCATCGAACTGAACGCCGTCGACAGGGTAGTGATTTACCACTTCCATCACCACCTGGGTTATCCATTCCCGCACGTCGGGAATGCCCGGGTCGAGAACAAAACGATCCCCCGAGGTGCGGATCCACTCCGGATGCTGGACGTACACGCTGGAAGGATGAAGCGACGAGGTGCGGTTAAGCGCGGCGATGGTCGACGGCTTCGTGTTGGTGGAAACGCGGTACGGGTTAAACCAGGCATGAACCTTCATCCCGCGCTTGTGCGCTTCATCCAGCATAAACTGAAGCGGATCGTAACCGGGATCTTCCCCGATAGTCCCCGTCAGGGTATCTGACCAGGGCAGTATTTTAGAGGCCCACAGCGCCGTACTGTCCGGTTTTACCTGAAAGAAGACGGTGTTGATCCCAAGTTTTTTCAGCTTATCGAGCTTGTCCGTCAGCGCCCGCTGTTGCTGGGCGATACGCTGGTCCGCGCTACGGCCATTCACCGATGACACAGGAGGCCAGTCGAGACGGGAGACGGTCGCCAGCCAGATCCCGCGCATGGGTTCGTTAGTCTGCTGTAGAGGTTTCGCCTGCGGCAGCGGGGTAACGAGTGATTTGGGTGGTTTGGAAGTGCAACTTACCAGTAAAAGCGCGCAGCCAAGCAGCGCGCCAGTCCGTTTTACGTGTCGCATCATTTGCGTGTTAGCTCCTGGGTGTCCGGCTATCCGTCCAGGGATTAAACGCCGGTTCGTCCTGTTCCCCGTTACCGTCATCGTGAAGAGAGTCGAGGTAGAGGGCTTCAACTTCCGCCCGCGCCCATGGGGTGCGGCGCAGGAACTTCAGACTCGATTTAACACTCGGGTCCTTGCGAAAACAGTTGATTTTGATTCGGTTGCCCAGTTCATTCCAGCCATATCGCGCAACCAGCGCGTTAACCTGCATTTCGAGCGTTACGCCATGCAAAGGATCGTTGGAAACATGTGCTGTCATAGGCGTCCGGTAGTCTCATTTTTTATGGGGATGTGATAAACGCTCAAAGGTTACAAGAAAGCAGGGGACGCGGCAATTTCAGCGTGAGGTTCTTCACCCGTGAAGGAGAGGGTTACCCAGTAATTTGAAAGAAAAAGCTATAACGTTGCCTCAGAAAAACTGAGGGCTTTCAGCGATGCCCTAAGTGAACGGAATGACCACCAGCGCCGTATGTTCCCCCTCACCCCAGCCCTCTCCCTCAAGGGAGAGGGGGCCGTCTGTGCAGGCATTATTTTGTGGGAAACCCTCAGCCCGTGAAGGGTGAAGAAGATTTTCCGGTTAACGCTATTTTTTAAACAGTTCAGGCGCCCATGGCGTCGGGTCTACCTCCATAAAGGGCGCACGCTCAAAGCGGGACTTAAGCGCCCAGGGCACCGTACAGTCGAAAATCGTTTTGCAGGTGATCCCGTTGCCACGAATGGAAGGGCTATAGTCCGGCGTCTGAGACGGATCGAGCTGGTGTCCGCGGATCCCCGGCAGATGGGTGATGCTGACATCGCCCTGCATACGGGTGGTCATCGCCCACAGGATGTCGTCGCTGTCGAAAATATCCACATCTTCGTCGACGAGAATAATGTTTTTAAGCTCGGAATAAGTGGCTAACGCAATGAGTGCCGCCTGACCCTGACGCCCTTCGTCAGAGGGCTGGCGTTTTTTCACCTGCAATACGCCAAGGAATTTCCCGCCGCCAGCGGTATGCGCATAGACGTTTTGCAGAAAACCGGGGATGGCTTCTTCCACCGCATTCCGGATGCTGGCCTCCGTTGGTAAACCGGCCAGCGTGGTGTGCTCTTCGCCAGGTCCCACCAGAGTTTGCAGGATCGCCTGATGACGCATCGTGACGGCCTTCACTTTGATTACCGGTAAGGAGGGGTTAGCCTCCCCGCAGTAGCCGGGAAATTCCGGCATCGCGTGCCCGGTGTGGGTATGCTGATCTTCTTCTACGCGCACGCCCGGCAGCAGTTCGCCTTCAATAATAATTTCCGCACGCGCAATCGCTTTTTCATTTACGGCCACACCCTGCACCAGCTCGACGGGTGCCTGACGTAACGCACCGGCGACACCCAGCTCGTTGTAGCCGAAGGGCGTGGTAGGGGCTTCGAAACAGGCGCCAATATAGATAGCGGGATCGAGACCCATATTGATCGTGACCGGCAACGGCTTGCCCGCCTCCTCGGCTTTCTTACGGAACACCTCTATATGGCGACCCGCGGCAAGGAACATGGAGAGCTCATCGCGCTCCTGAACGCAAAGACGGTGAATAGTGACATCGGTCAGGGAGGCATCTTCCGGATCGCTTGCCAGCACCAGCCCCAGACAGAAGAACGGACCGGCATCTATCGGCGTGTTGGTCGGTGCCGGAAGCAATTTACGCAGATCGAAGTCCGTATCGTCGGCATAAAACACCTGTTCCTGACACGGCGCCTGGGCCGCCGGAACCACAACGGGAGCAATCGGGTTTTTCACGGCCTGGCCGACGTGTTTCGCCAGTTCAGAGGGCTCGCAGCCCAACAGGAGCGCCGCCCGCTCGCGGCTGGCGTGCATTCCGACCAGAATACGGGAGTCGGGATATCCCTTAATAGCGTTAAACATCATCGCCGGACCAATGCGCGTCGGACGTTTTACCGTGCCGCCAGCACCAATGTGCCGGTACACACCCGCCAGCTCCGCGTCAGGATCGACCGGATGGCTGGTTTCAAGGTATTGACCTTCATGGCGTTTGAGCAGTTCGATAGCACTTCTGAGATCGTTGATGTGGTTTTTCATATTTCCCTCCTCGGATGAAGGCTTCCATTCTTAACCGGACGAAGAGGGCTATCAATTGCATCATTTATGCTATTTTAATATGAATTTTATTATCAATAATAAAGGCATGGTATGCAGTTTCGACTGATGCGCAATTTCATCGTGGTGGCGGAAGAGCTTCACATGCATCGGGCGGCGGAGCGCCTTAACATGGCGCAGCCAGCGCTGAGCCAGCAGATAAAAACGCTTGAAGATCGTCTTGGGGTCTTGCTCTTTAGCCGGGCGAATCGTCGCCTGACGCTGACGCCAGCCGGTGAGGCATTTCTCAGTAAAGCCAGAGTCGCGATTTTAATGACCGATCAGGCGATTCTGGATGCCAGACAGACGGCCAGAGGGGAACAGGGCGTGCTGAATCTCGGATGTGTTTCAAGTGCGATATTCGACAGTAAGCTACCCGCCGCGCTGCGGCTTTTACATGAGAAATGGCCCGCCATCAGCCTTTCCATGATGACGGGTAACGTGCAAACCCTTTATACCGGCGTGCAAAGCAACCAGCTGGATGTGGCCATTATTCGTGCCCCGTTACCGCTATTGCCTGACGATCTGCAAAGTCGTCCTTTTACAACGGAAAAGGCCGTGCTGGCCTTACCTCGTCAACACAGCCTGGCGGGCTCCGCCGCGCTGACGCTTGCGTCGGTGAAAGAGGAGAAGTGGATCGCCCTGCGCGACCCGGAGGGGATGGGGCTGGAGCAATATTTCTATGATGCCTGCCACAGCGCGGGCATACAGCCTGACGTTGTGCAAAATGCCACCGATGTTCCCACGGTGATAAGCCTCGTTTCGGCAGGGTTTGGCATCGCCATGCTGCCAGCTTCAGCGAAGGCGATATGTGTACAAAACGTCGTCTTTGTGGATATTCTTGACCGACTCCGGGAGAGCGAGCTGACGCTGGTTTGCCACCGGATTATTCGCTCTGAGGTGCTGAAAAAATTGATGAGTATCCTCGATCACACCTGACGTCCGGCGGCCTGAAGAAGCTGTTCACGTAGCCAGCGGTTAGCGGGATCCTGGCTGTTTTTCGGGTGCCAGTACATACCGATGACGATCGGCGGCAGATCCAGCGGCGGCGGAAAAATATCAAGCGTTTGCGTGAAACGTAGCAACATGCGTCTGGGTAGGGTGCAGAGCAAATCGGTACCGGCAACAATCGCAGGCGCCATCGCATAGCTTTGCGTCGACATCACCACGTTACGCTGGTGACCAAGCCCCGCCAGATGCCGATCGACAAAGCCCGCGAACGGGTCGCCCTCGGATGAAACCACCAGGTGGGAAAGGCTACAATAGCTTTCCAGATCCATCGGCCCCGTACCGCGTGGATGGCCTTTACGCTGGGCGGTGGCATATTCATCGTCAAACAGCTTACGTCTGACCCATGCATCGTGCGCTACCGCGTTAATGCCGACATAAATATCCACATCGCCATTTTCCATCTGCGCTGGCAGCAGCGGGGTTTCGGGAAGCGCAAAACGCAGACGGATGCCTGGTGCTGCGCTGCTAATCTGATTCTGCAACTCTGCCCCCAGCATCAGCGCCGGGTTCTCGTGCAGGGCAATCACAAAGGTGCGGTTGCTGTTCTGCGCGTTGAACGTGGTGGGTTCAAGCATCGCCGATATCCCCTGCAAAACCGTCGCGACCTGCGGTCTTAACGCCTCGGCGCGCGGCGTCGGTAACACCCCACGTCCGTGTGGGGAAGGGACAAACAGCGGCTCACCGAACAACACGCGCAGGCGCGCAAGGCGGGCAGACATCGCCGGCTGGCTGATGCCCAGCCGCGCGGCCGCATGGGTGATATTCTGGTCCCTGAGTAACGCATCCAGCGTCAGGATCAGGTCCATATCCATATCGGAGGAGGGCATCTTATTGTGCGTCATAGCTTGCTGCCGTTGTTCAACAGGGAAGGTTAGCCATTGCCAGAAAAGCAGTCACTGCATTACCTGGCTCCTGCATGCGGCTGATCATGACCAGATTTGCGGTCAACGCCTGAGCATTCAGGTTGCGGTAAATCAGTCCGGGTATTTGCACCTGTTGCAGGGGGGCGGGAACCAGCGCCAGACCGAGCCCGGCTGCGGCAAATGCCAGAACGCTTAGCGTACTGTTTGAACGATGTGCCACGCAAAAACCATCCCCGAGCTGCTGCGCCAGCAGCACAGTCAGATTTTCATTGGCGTCATGCGCGTCGTACAGGACCAGGGGATGACCGGCGAGCATTTCAACGGAGAGGTGCGGATGGATGGCTAAGGGATGATCGTCACACATTGCGATTATCATCTCCCAGTTTCCGGTTTTCTGCACCCTGATCTGCGGATCGGCTGTCGTACTGTTATCCGGTGTATAACCGATATCAATATGCCCTGCGAGGATCGCAGCTACCTGTTTCTGGGGAGCGATTTCCTGAATGGTGACTTCTGCATCCGGATGGGTTTTACGGAAGCGACGTACATCGGTAATCATTTTGCCACTAAAAATGGCGTTACCGGCAAAACCGACCCGTACACGCCCTGTCTCTCCCCGTATCGCACGCTGGACTGCCAGACGCGTGTGTTCCATCTGTTCCAGCATCAGTCTGGCTTCGCTGAGAAGAAGCGATCCGGCCTCAGTAAGTTCCACACGACGGCTGGTGCGGATAAACAGCGGACCGCCTAACTCGGTTTCAAGGGCTTTAATCTGCATGCTGAGCGCAGGCTGAACAATATGGAGTCGCTCAGCCGCGCGTCCAAAATGCTCTTCTTCTGCAACAGCCAAAAAATAGCGTAAGTGCCGGAGTTCCATTGCCACCCTGACTCATCATTAAAAATGATTGTTTAGTAAAATATATATATTTGAGTATAAACCGCTTCACGGCCAAACTGAACGCATCAACTCAAACAGGAACCAAACAATGCAAACTCACCAACTGCAAGACCGTCAGGATCTTAACGACCTCATGAATGGCTGGATGCACCGCGACCTGGGCGAATGGGAGCAGCTGCGTAATCTTTTTCATCCGGACGGCACAATCGAAATTACGTGGTTCGAAGGGCTCGCGAGCGATTTTGTCGAGGGTTCCATGCGTATGGGCGCTTCAGATTTGCGCACAAAACATATGATTGGCTCGCCCGTCGTCACTTTTAACGACCGCGGCGACAAAGCGATTCTTGAAACCAATGCGATGATCATCGCTGAAAATATAAAACTTAATATTGGATGCGAATGCCACAATCGTTTCTACGATCTGGCAGAAAAGAGAGAGGGCGTATGGAAGCTGTTCCATCGTCAGAGCATCTACGACATGGGTATTTTCACCTTTCCGCTGGGCCCGGTTGAGATTGATTCAAAAATTGCTGCCAACTATCCGCGGGAATATGCCGCGCTAGCTTATCTGCTGGAACAAAGCGGTTTCCCCCTCGGCCGCGTATTTGCCACGCGTGACAGTGAACTAGAAGCGAATATGAAAGCGAACGCAAAAAAATGGCTGGCTGTCTGACAGGTTGAGCGCAGGGCCGAACAGATTTCGCCGGCTGGTTAATACCCGGCCGCGGGGCCCTGGGCGTGAGATAGCGGTCCCAGGCTGAAATATTTAGCCAGGGACGCAGAGACTCTCTTATTGGGCGTCCCGGTTGGTATAGGTCACCGGAACCCACGCGTAGCCTTCCCGCTCACCTTTCTTCACATACCCGATCCCGGGGAAAGGCAGATGTGGCGCCGCAATCAGATCTTTGTTTTTCACAAACTCAGCGAACGCTGCGTTGCGTACCCGGGCGGCTCCGTCCTGATCCTCATCGTAAGCAATCGTCACGTTGGGCTGTGGGAACTGAACCGCGGCAACGTGAATGATGTCGCCGACAAAGGTAATTTTTTCACCTTTGCTCTCCAGCGTGTAGAACGCGGACCCTGGGGTGTGGCCCGGGTGAACCGTACCGCTGATGCCCGGCAGAAGCTGTTCCGTCCCGGAGAAAGTCTTCACTTTCCCGGCATCCAGATAGGGCTTTAAGGTCTTGTGCGCGACGTCGAAGTAGTTCTGGTCATAGCCAGATTTTTTCTGGTTCTCGTCGTTAAAGAAGAAATCGATATCCGGTTTGCCGACATACACCTGTGCGCGGGTAAATACGCGCTGACCGTCTTTGACCAGGCCGCCAGCATGATCGGAGTGCGCGTGGGTGATCAGGATATCGGTGATGTCCTGCGGCCTGATGCCCTGCGTCGCCAGGCTTTCAATCAGCCGCCCGCCTTTGCCGGGGCCAAAG
Organism: Enterobacter cloacae complex sp. GYL001; assembly: GCF_049237125.1. Classification (NCBI taxonomy): domain Bacteria; kingdom Pseudomonadati; phylum Pseudomonadota; class Gammaproteobacteria; order Enterobacterales; family Enterobacteriaceae; genus Enterobacter; species Enterobacter cloacae complex sp. GYL001. The sequence continues at coordinate 185,008 of NZ_JBMKGW010000005.1, forward strand.
AGCTGACCGGAGCCGGTATCCACCAGAATTTTGTGGCCGGGCATAGCGATATAGAACGCGTTAATCGATGCTTCCACCGGATTGGCCTGGAAGTTTTTGGCCAGTAACGCATCGGTATTTTCCGCCGTCGTCCGGCGCAGTAAGGCGTGCAGATCCTGCGGCACGCTGCCGTCCGTAAAGGCGGTGACAATCGTATCGCCAACCTGAACGCTGTAGCCGCCGGCCTGCTGTTTCATCACATGCTGCGGAACGCTGGCCACCGCGTGGATCGCGGGAAAGAATAAAACCGAACCGGTCAACAGGGTTGATAACGCAAGTTTTTTCACAGTAAACATGATGGGCTCCTCAATAGTAAGTTCATCATAGTTCAACTGAGATTTTTGAGAACAGCAGGGAAGTGGATGTGACCTATCCATGAAATGGATAGGTCTGAGAGAATGCTTTACAGCACGCCGGTACCGCCGTCAGAGCACCATACTTGTCCGGAGGCGTATGAGCAGGTATCTGAGGCAAAAAGCACATACAGCGGTGCGATTTCAACCGGCTGGCCCGGTCGGCCCAGGGGCGTATCTTCCCCGAATTTCTGAACTTTGGACTGCGGCTGACCGCCACTGGACTGAAGAGGCGTCCAGTATGGACCTGGCGCGACGGCATTCACCCGAATGCCACGCGGCCCCAGCTGCTGAGCCAGAGACTTGGTAAAGGCCACGTTACAGGCTTTGGTCTGCGCATAGTCCACCAGGATCGCGCTCGGTTTAAACGCCTGAACGGAAGTGGTGTTGATGATCACGGCGCCTTCCTGCAAATGGCGCAGCGCAGCTTTAGTGATCCAGAAGGGGGCATAGACGTTGGTTTTAAACGTCGCGTCGAAATCTGCCGTGGTGAGATCGTCGATCGATTCGCAGTACTGCTGGCGTCCGGCGTTGTTCACCAGGATATCCAGGCCACCCAGTTCCGCGACGGCTTTTTCCACCAGCGTATCGCAAAACGACTCCACGCGAATATCGCCGGGAATGGCGACCGCTTTACGGCCTTCGGCCCGAATCAGCGCAATGACCGATGCCGCATCGGACTCCTCTTCCGGGAGATAGCCAATAGCCACATCTGCACCTTCACGGGCATAGGCGATCGCTACCGCGCGACCAATTCCGGAATCACCGCCGGTAATCAGCGCTTTTTTTCCTGCCAGTTTTCCTGACCCGATATAACTTGTTTCACCATGATCCGGTATTGGCTTCATTTCCGATGCCAGCCCGGGAGCCCTTTGCGGTTGTTCAGCAAACGGTGGACGAGGGTAATGCAGCGTGTGATTATTTCCTGTAGACATACCGGCCTCCTTAATAGTGAATTCCAAGATTAGTCGTTAATTAAACGTAAGCGGGCAAAATTGACAAATTCAGACAAATCTATCTTCCGGTAGCGGATATAAAATATTTTCTCAAGCCAGCATGTAATACCAGAAAAGGGCGACCTCATCTTTTTCCGGCAGGGCGTTGTAAAGATAGCGATCGTAACCGCCCAGAATAAACCCATAGTGACGATAGAACAGACAGGCAGAAACATTAACGTTTTGCGTCTCCAGCCGTAACCCGGGCGCATTGAGGCTCCGCGCCCAGACGTGGGTGGCGGACATCAGCTTGTGCGCCGCGCCCGTACGGCGTTTTGAACGCTCCACGGCAATGTAATCCACCGAAATAAATTTATTCCAGTTGCAGGACGCGGTAATAAAACCGGCGATTTCACCGTCATCCGTTTCGGCGATAAGAAATATTGAATCCGGATTAACGCAATGATTTTCCAGCGTCTGGAGATCAAGCTCATAGGTTTTAAGATAAGGTTCGGTCAGCGCCTCGATATGCAAATCACCATTGAGAAATGGCTCTCTGGCAATCTCATCAACCTTGAAAGAAAAATCACAACATTCAAGGCGGGCGAGGTCTGTACTTAATCCTTTTCGAATATGCATAGTATTCCTTAAGTGGGAGTTATAAATAGATAATAGACGAAGCGGCATCCACTGCTGGCATAACACTCTGTAGATCCTGGTCTAAGCTTGTATTTCGTTCCGCGTAAAAGGTGGTCATTCGAGGACAATGAATGGAATTCAGAACATGTCGCAGGCACTGGGGTGCTGAGTTTATTTCCGATGACGTTGTACGTTTTCGCGTCTGGGCAGAAGGGCAGAAAGATCTCACATTACGTTTAACCGATACCGACATTCCCATGGCGGCGGTGGGCGACGGCTGGTTTCAGATTGACGTGCCCGGCGCCAGGCACGGTACGACCTATCAGTTTGTTTTACAGGATGGAATGGCGGTGCCGGATCCGGCTTCACGCGCGCAGCAGGCTGGCGTCAACGGCCCGTCGGTGGTGATCGACCCGCGTCGCAGCCAGCCCACTCAGCGGGAATGGCAAGGACGACCGTGGGAAGAGACGGTGATCTACGAGCTGCATATCGGCACCTTCACCGGGGAAGGAACCTTCAGGGCGGCCATCGACAAACTGCCTTATCTGGCCGGGCTGGGTATTACGCAACTGGAAGTGATGCCCGTGTCCCAGTTCGGGGGCGCGCGCGGATGGGGGTATGACGGCGTACTGCTGTATGCCCCGCACTCGGCTTATGGCACACCGGATGATTTTCATGCCTTCATTGATGCCGCCCACGCGCTCGGGCTTTCCGTGGTGCTGGATATCGTACTCAACCACTTTGGCCCGAAAGGTAATTACCTGCCGTTGCTCTCGCCAGCGTTTTTCCATCAGGATCGTATGACCCCGTGGGGCAACGGTATTGCCTATGAGGTTGAGGCCGTCCGGCAATACATCGCCGAGGCGCCGTTATTCTGGCTCTCGGAGTATCATCTTGACGGTCTGCGCTTCGACGCCATCGACCAGATCCATGACGACGCTGAGACCCATATTCTTCCCGAGATAGCGCAACGGATCCGCGACGCATTTCCGGATCGGCATATCCATCTGACCACCGAAGACAGTCGCAACGTGATTTTCCTGCATCCGCGCGATGAGCATGGTCAGACGCCGCTTTTCACCGCCGAATGGAATGATGATTTTCACAACGCCGCGCATGTCTTCGCGACCGGGGAATCACACGCCTATTATCAGGATTTTGCCTTTGAGCCGGAGAAAAAACTGGCGCGGGCGCTGGCAGAGGGCTTTGTCTACCAGGGGGAAATCTCGCTTCAGACCGGAAAATCGCGCGGGGTAGAGTGTCGCGAGCAACCTCCGCAGTTTTTTGTCGATTTTATTCAGAATCACGACCAGGTCGGCAACCGTGCCCAGGGGGAGAGGCTTATCTCTCTGGCAGGCGCGGATAAAACGCGTGTGCTGTTTGCGGCGCTGCTTATGTCGCCTCATATTCCGCTGCTGTTTATGGGCGAGGAGTATGGCGAAACGCATCCGTTCCTCTTTTTCACCGACTTTCACGGCGACCTGGCGAAAGCCGTGCGGGAAGGGCGCGCGAAAGAGTTTACCGGCCATGCCGGGCACGATGAAACCGTACCGGACCCCAATGACGTAAATACCTTTATGCGGTCGAAGCTTGACTGGAACAAGGCAGACACGCAGGAAGGCAGGGCGTGGCTGCACGCTACGCGCGAACTGATTGCGCTGCGTCAGCGCTTTATCGTCCCGCTACTGAAACAGCGGGGCGCCGTGGAGGGTAACGTCCTGCAAACGGCGCTCGGCATGGTTGCCGTGAGCTGGCGTTTCCCGTCCGGTACGCTGTCGCTGGCGCTGAATATCGGCAAAAAGCCGCTCGCCTTACCGAACCTGCCCGGAAAAACGATCTTTAGCTGGCCGGAGGCAGTCGATAACCTGCCGCCAAACAGCATCGTTGTTCGCTTAGCTGATGGAGAAGCAGCGCTATGATCCCTTCCTCTACTTACCGAATTCAGTTTCGCAACGGCATGACCTTCGATCGCGTGGTGGACCTGATTCCGTATATGAAAGACCTTGGAATCAGCCATCTTTACGCGTCGCCTGTTTTCACCGCAACCACGGATTCTACCCACGGCTATGACGTGACCGACCCCAACGAAATCGACCCGGCGATTGGCGGGCGGGAAGGGTTTGACCGCATGGCGGCAGCGCTGAAACAGGCGGGGATGGGGCTGATTCTGGATATTGTTCCTAACCATATGTCTACCTCGCTGGAAAACCGCTGGTGGCGCGATGTTATCGAACACGGCAGGCAGAGCCGCTATGCGGCGTATTTTGATATCGACTGGTCCCGACCGCTGACGTTGCCGTTTCTTGGCGACACCTTTGAAGCTGAACTGGAGCGGGGGGCTATCACCTTAAAACGTGACAGCGTCACCAACAGCGCAGCGCTGGTTTACTATGATACCGCCTATCCGCTTAATCCCGGCACGTATGCCGAAGGCAAGAGCATCGCTGAGATCCACGAGGCGCAAAGCTGGCGGCTGATGTCCTGGCGGGAAGCGCCGAAACAGCTTTCGTGGCGGCGCTTCTTTGAAATCACCGGGCTGGTCGGCGTGCGGGTAGAGGATGAGGCGGTCTTCGCAGACACGCACCGCCTGATCCTTGAGCTTGTCCACGCCGGGGTAGTCGACGGCCTGCGCATTGACCATGTGGACGGGCTTGCCGATCCGCTGGGCTATTTGCAGCGCCTGCGTGCGGCGACCGGGCCGGATTGCTACATCACGGTAGAGAAGATCCTCGCCAAAGGGGAACAGCTTCCTCCGGAGTGGCCGGTCTCGGGGACCACGGGCTATGAGTTTATTGCCTCGCTGGCGGAAGTGCTGGTGGATGATACCAACCTCTCGCGGCTGGAGACGCTCTACGATGAGACGCTGGGTACGACCGTGGACAGGCAGGCGGAACTTCGCAAAGCCAAAGGGCTGATGACCGATCGTAATTTTGAAGGTGAATTTATCACGCTGCTCAAAATAGCCAGCGAGCTGGCCGGGCATAACGGCGCCGAAGTGGAGCATGAGGATATCCGCCATGCCCTGCGCGAGCTGCTTATCGCGTTTCCGGTGTATCGCACCTACGGCACCGGAGAGGGGCTGACGCCACCGGATGTGGCGCTGCTCAGCCGCGTGGTCGCCAGCGTCGACACCTCTGAACCCGCGCTCAGCCTGATCGTGCGTATTCTTACCGGCGATCTGCCGGAGGATGACCACGCGCTGGCCTCGCTTTTCCGCACCCGTTTTCAGCAACTGACCGGGCCGCTGATGGCGAAATCGGTAGAGGATACGCTGTTCTTTCGCCATAACCTGGAGCTGGCCCTGAACGAAGTCGGCGCCGACCCGACGCCGCGCGCATTTTCACTTTCCCGTTTTCATCAGGAGATGCGCATTCGTCTTGCCCGCCAGCCCGATGCGCTGCTGGGAACCTCCACCCACGACACCAAACGCGGCGAGGATGCGCGAGCGCGACTATACACGCTGACGGAAGCGCCAGATCTGTGGGGGGAAAACCTGGCGCGCTGGCGGCAGATGAACCAGACGCAGGTTCGATTCCTCAACGACGGCACCGCGCCGAACGCCGCCGACACCTGGATGATCTTCCAGGCGCTGGCGGGCGTCTGGCCAGCCACGCTGTCGCCTGACGATCATGATGGTCTTAAGTCACTGGAAGAGCGTTTCCTCGGCTTTATTGAGAAAGCCCTGCGCGAGGCCAAGCAGCGTACCGACTGGATCGACAGCAACGAAGGGTACGAGAGCGTGGTGCTGGACTACGTGCGCCATCTGCTCTCCCCGGATAACACCCTGTTCCTGCGTGATTTCAGTGCCGCACTCCAGCCGTTTATTCGGGCTGGGTTAATGAACAGCCTGAGCCAGACGGTGATCAAGCTGACTGCGCCAGGCGTACCGGACATCTACCAGGGCAGCGAAGGGCTTAACTTCAGCCTGGTCGACCCGGATAACCGCCGCGAACCGGATTTCACCGCGCTGGCGGAAAACCTCAGCGTAGCGGATGAAACCATTTTTAACGATGCGCAACGCTGGCGAGACGGCAGCGTGAAGCAGTACGTCACCGCCACGCTGTTACGGCTGCGGCCGCATTACCCCGCGCTTTTCCGCTACGGCGACTGGCTGCCGCTGAAGGTGACCGGCGAGCGGGAAGAGAATCTGATCGTTTATGCCCGCATAAAAGATGACGAGGCGCTGATCGTCGCCGTGCCGCGTCTGGTGTTTGACGTCACCGACAATGCGATGCTGTGGGCCAATACTACGGTGGCCATACCCCAGGAGCTGGCCGGGAAGCACTACCGGGATCTGTTTACCGGTGAGCGCCGCCTTCTGCCAGAGACGCTGGATTTAACGTCTGAAAAGGGATGTTTGTTGGTTCTGCTTACCTGCGACTAATCGAGGAGAACAAAAATGCCAAAGGATACAACGTTTGAAATTCGGGCCGGTCATGGCCAGCAGTTGGGCGCAAATTATGACGGGAAAGGGGTGAACTTCGCTCTGTTTTCCGCCCACGCGGAGCGGGTAGAGCTGTGTCTGTTTGATCCTTCGGGAAAAACAGAAATAGCCCGCCTGGAACTGCCGGAATATACCCATGAGGTCTGGCACGGCTATGTGCCGGATCTGAAACCGGGGGCGCTGTATGGTTACCGTGTGTATGGCCCTTACGATCCGGAGAACGGTCACCGCTTCAATCCCAATAAGCTGCTTATTGACCCCTATGCCCGTGAACTGGTGGGTGACATTGAGTGGAACGATGCCCACTTCGGCTATGAGCTGGGACACGATGAGCTGGATCTCAGCTTTGATACGCGAGACAGCGCGCCGTTTACGCCCAAATGTAAGGTCATCGACCCCAATGCCGTCGACTGGCAAGACTCCCGCCGACCCGATATCCCGTGGCCGCATACCGTGGTTTATGAGAGCCACGTAAAAGGCTTTACCCAGCTTAACCCGGCTATTCCGCCTGAACTGCGCGGTACGTTTGAGGGGATGGGGCATAAAGCGTCGGTGCAGTACATCAAAAGCCTCGGGATTACCTCGGTCGAGCTGCTGCCGGTTCACTGGTTCCCTGACGATCAGCACCTGCTCGATCGCGGTCTGAAAAACTTCTGGGGCTATAACTCGCTCGGTTTCTTTGCGCCAGCGTCACGCTATTACGGCCCGGCGGGGATCCAGGGTTTCCGCGACATGGTGCGTGCCTATCATGACGCGGGCATCGAGGTGATCCTCGACGTGGTCTATAACCACACGGCGGAGGGCAACGAGCTGGGGCCAACCCTGTCGTTTAAGGGAATTGATAACTTCTGTTATTACCGCACCATGCCGGATCAGCACCGGTATTACATCAACGACACCGGCACCGGGAACACCGTTAATACTTCCCACCCGCGCGTATTGCAGATGGTCATGGACTCCCTGCGTTACTGGGCAGAATCGATGCAGATTGACGGTTTCCGCTTTGACCTCGGGACCATTCTCGGACGTGAGCCGGAGGGGTTCGACCCGCGCGGCGGCTTCTTCGATGCCGTGACCCAGGATCCGGTGCTGTCGAAGCTGAAGCTCATCGGTGAGCCGTGGGATATCGGCCCCGGCGGGTATCAGGTGGGAGGCTTCCCGCCTGGCTGGGGTGAGTGGAACGACAAATACCGCGATACGGTACGTGAATACTGGAAGGGGGATAACGTCTCTAACGATTTTGCCGCCCGTCTGTTAGGGTCCGGTGATTTGTACGATCTGCGCGGGCGTCGTCCGTGGGCCAGCGTCAATTTTATTACCGCGCATGACGGCTTCACGCTGAACGACCTGGTGTCGTACAACGAGAAACATAACGCCGATAACGGGGAAGATAATAACGACGGGCATAACGATAACCGGTCGTATAACTACGGCGAAGAAGGGCCGACGGAGAACCCGGATATCATCGCCACCCGCGAGCGGCAAAAGCGCAACTTCCTCACCACGCTCTTCTTCTCGCACGGTACGCCGATGCTGCTGGCAGGGGATGAGTTTGGCCGGACGCAAAAGGGCAATAATAACGGCTACTGTCAGGACAGCGAGATCTCCTGGGTAAACTGGGAAGGACTCACTGAAAACGACGAGAAGCTGCGCGACTTTACCCGTCGGCTGATTGCCCTGCGCGCGACGCAGCCGCTGCTGCGACGTGAGAACTGGCGCGACGGGCTGGAGATCCGCTGGTTTAACGCCGGTGGCGGACCGCAGCAGTCGGAACAGTGGGACGAGGGTTCCACCCTTGGTCTTGCCATCAGCCGTCCTGATCTTGAGCAGGAAGAGGGCGTCTGGCACGACGTGCTGATGCTGTTTAACCCGTTTGAAGGTACGGTGCCATTCCAGATCCCCCAGTTTGGCGAAGGGGGTTGGGTGCTGGAGCTTTCGACGGCGGATGAGGCCCCCACAGGGGAAATCATCACGGAATCCGTCGATTATGAACTGGCCGGGCGGAGTATGACGCTTTTCCGCCGTCCTTAAAGCGAGGCCGCCGCGCGTGCGGCGGTATCATACAGGGAGGAGATCGCGCGGAGTAACTGCGCGGTCTCGCCAATCGACGCGCCCGGAATGCCGCTTTCAGCGTGAATGTTGATCAGGCAGGCCTCCCGCACCTCCCGGTACTTCATGCACAGCGCTTTTCCCTCCTCCGTGGTGGAGAAAAAAAGCTCTTTTCCGGCTTTCTCGCTGGTGACATATCCCGCCTTGACCAGCTTTTTCAGCGCATACGTCACCACGTGGGTATCTTCCACGTTAAGCACAAAGCAGATGTCGGCCAGCTTTTTCTTGCGGTTGCGGTGATTCACGTGGTGCAGAAGCGAAACGTCAAAGGCCCCCATATCCGGTTCACCCGCTGCGGTCATGCAGCGCACCATCCATTTGTTAAACGCATTGCTGGTCATGATCAGCGCATATTCCAGCTCTGATAATTCAGCACACCGCTCTGAGACGAGATGACGGGAGGAGACGATTCGCCCTTCCGCAATATCGTCGTGGTTTAACGCTGTCGTCTTTTTCTTTACTGTCATAACGATCCTTCCCCCGAAATGTAAACCCGTCGATAAAATAAGAACATTTTATTGATAAATTGTTTACATGTTTTTGACGTTCAGATATAGCTTTTTAGTGCAGGTTCTGTGGAGCCTGACGCAAAACACAACATCGCGCGCCGTAATGCACCGGCTTCGCTCTGCTGCGAAGTATAAAAAATAGCCGTCGGCGCGCAACGCTCACTTTGGATAGGGTAACGTTTATGGACAGTTCTACACTGTTGCCACTTATCGGGATTCCGGTGGTGGTTATTGGTTTTGCACTGCGTTTCAACCCGCTGCTGGTTGTCGTGGTGGCGGGGCTGGCGACGGGCCTGCTGGTTGGCATGGATTTCGGTATGCTGCTGGAAACCTTTGGCGAAAAGTTTGTGAATAGCCGATCGCTTGCCACCTTCATTCTGATCCTGCCGGTGATTGGCCTGCTGGAGTATTACGGGCTGAAAGAGCGCGCCCAGGCCTGGGTAGCGAAGATCGCCAGCGCCACCTCGGCGCGTATCCTGATGCTCTACTTTGTCGCCCGCGAAGGGACGGCTGCGCTGGGCCTGATGTCCCTTGGCGGCCACGCGCAAACGGTGCGTCCGCTGCTGGCGCCGATGGCGGAAGGGGCGGCCCTGAATGAATACGGCGAACTGCCGCAGACTATCCGCGACAAAATCAAAGCCCATGCCGCCGCGTGTGACAATATCGCGGTTTTCTTTGGGGAAGATATCTTTATCGCCTTTGGCGCGGTACTGCTGATTGATGCGTTCCTGAAAGAGAACGGGATCGAGGGGATCGAACCGCTGCATATCGGCCTGTGGGCCATTCCGACCGCTATTGCGGCACTGATCATCCATATGACGCGTCTGCTGCGCCTCGACGCCAGCATTCGTCGCGACGTGATGGCCTGGAAAGCAGAGCAGGGTACGCAGGAGATCGCACCATGATGACCCTCATCACCATTAACCGCGTGTATTACCTGATCGGCTTCGTCGTGATGCTGCTGGTTGTGATGACCCTTCGCGACCGCGCTAACCCGAAACGCTATACCACGGCGCTGTTCTGGTTTCTGTTCGGCGGGATCTTCCTGTTTGGCGATCTGATGGTGCAGGAGCTGGGTAAGTCGCTGGCGTATCGCATTATTGGCGGCGCCGTTATCGTGATTGCGCTGCTGGCCGGTTTCGGGCTGGTCGGGAAGGGGCACTATAAAATGTCCACCGAGGATGAGCGTGTTGCCTCGTCGAACCGGCTGAAAAACTGGCTGTTTTTACCGGCACTGATGATCCCCGTGGTAACGGTCATCGGGACGCTGTTTCTGAAAGGCGTGTCGATTGGCGGCGTTTATCTGCTCGACCAGAAACAGCTTACGCTGGCGGCGCTGTGCGTGGCCTGCGTGGCGGCTATCCTTACCGGCTGGTGGCTGACAAAAGGTACGCCGCTGCATGCGGTGCGTCAGTCTCGTCGGCTGGTCGATACCATTGGCTGGGCGGTGATCCTGCCGCAGATGCTCGCCATGCTCGGCGGGGTGTTTGTGGTGGCGAATACCGGCGAATCGGTACAAAAGGTGGTCAGCCTGTTTGTGAACCCGGACAGCCGCTTCATGCTGGTGGTCATTTACTGCGTGGGGATGGCGCTGTTTACCATGATCATGGGTAATGCCTTCGCAGCCTTCCCGGTGTTAAGCGCCGGTATCGCTCTGCCATTCCTGATTAACGTCCATCACGGTAACCCGGCGCCGCTGCTGGCTATCGGTATGTACGCAGGCTATTGCGGCACGCTGATGACGCCGATGGCCGCCAACTTCAACATTGTGCCCGCCGCGCTGCTGGAGCTAAAAGACAAATATCAGGTTATCAAGATCCAGATCCCGACCGCGTTAACCCTGCTGGTGGTGAACGTGTTCTTAATGTATTTCCTCGTGTTTCGCTAAGGAGCTGCAATGGAATTAACGCAACATCAGGCTGACGCCTTCGCCAGAATGCCGTTGACCTATTTACGTCAGGAATACCCGAACCACATTATGCATCTGCTCAACGATGACGGCGACGTTTTGCCGCCTCGCGAGCTGCACCCGATCTTTTACGGCTGTTTTGACTGGCACTCTGCGGTGCACGGCTACTGGCTGCTGCTGCGCTGCCTGCGTCTCTGGCCCGAACTGCCGTGCCGGGAAGAGATCATCACTCTGTTCGAAGAACACCTGATCGACGAGAAGGTGGCGAAGGAGCTGGCCTATTTTACCGCGCCGTTCCGCGCGTCGTTTGAGCGGCCTTATGGCTACGGCTGGCTGCTGGCGCTGGCGCAGGAGCTGAAACAGTCGTCACTGCCACAGGCGGAGCGCTGGTACCAGACGCTGCAACCGTTAACGCGGGATATTCGCCAGCGGCTGGTGGATTACCTCAGCAAGCTCACCTATCCCATCCGCGTCGGAACACATTACAACACGGCGTTTGCGCTCGCGCTGGGGCTGGATTATGCCCGGGCGGTGACGGATGACGGGCTTGAACAGGCGATCCTGGACGCGGCGACGCGCTTTTATCATACGGACACGCAATATCCGGCGCATTATGAGCCGGGCGGCGACGAGTATATCTCCGGGGCGCTGACCGAGGCGTTACTGATGAGTAAGGTGGTAGAGAATTTCCCGGCCTGGTTCGATGCGTTTCTGCCTGAAGTGGGTGCCGTTTCAGCGCTGATGAACCCGGCTGAGGTAAGCGACCGCACCGACCCGAAAATCGCACATCTGGACGGGCTTAACCTCAGCCGCGCGTGGTGTATGAAGCACATTGCCCGCGCTTTGCCGGAAAACCACCCGGCGCAACAGGCGTTACAGGATGCCGTTGCGCGCCATCTCTCGGCAAGCCTGGAGCATGTTGTCGGCAGTCACTACAGCGGCGGCCATTGGCTGGCGAGTTTTGCGCTGCTGGCGCTGGAGTAGCGCTTAGTTATATTTTTCGTGCTCATCCTGTTTCCGCAGGATGAGTGATTTTACGCAACCGGCTCGCGCTGACGACGACCGCTACCGCAGAAGCTGCGGCGGCGACCCACAGCGCAACATGAATTGACCTTTCATCTGCGGCCAGCAGAACGGCCACGGCGGCGGCGCCCAGACACTGCCCGAACGTGCGCATAATGGATAAAACACCGGATGCATAGCTCGCATGCTCACGAATAACGTTGGAGAGCATTTCCCGGTTATTGGGACTCTGAAAGCAGCCAAACCCCACTCCGCACACCAGACTCCGCAGGCAGATATCCCACACTGAAGGGCGGTCGGGTAATGTTGCCAGCAGGATCAAACCGACGACAAAAATCATCAGCCCCAGGGTGGATATCGCCGGGGCTGAAATCGTGTCTGCCCACCGGCCTGCATGCGGCGCAATCAGTACGATCCCTAGCGGCCACGGCGTAAACAGCAGGGCAGACAACACCGGGCTGTAGCCGTATTCGCTCTGAAACAGGAAGGGCAGCGCAATAAAGGTGATCCCCTGGCTGACAAAAGCAATCATCGACGTGAAGGCCGCGAGGGTAAAACGTTCATTTTTAAACATCATCGGCGGCAGTAAGGGGTTATCCGCGCGGCGGATCTGCCAGATAAACGCCATGCCGCTCAGCGCAGCGAGCATTGTCCAGCAAAGACTGCCAAGGTGATAAGTCGCGTCATGGAGGCTGTTCGCCGCCATGATCGTCGACCCCAACAGCAGCGCCGACAATATGGCGCCCGGGGTGTCGAAAGGCGCTTGCTTTCGAACCGCATCCCGCGGCAGCGCTTTGACCGCCAGCAGTAAGGCGAGGGTGCCGGGAACAACGTTTATCGCAAACAGCCATTGCCAGCTCAGGGTGTGAAGGATCGTCCCGCCCAATACCGGGCCGATAGCGGAGCTGGAGGCGATGAGCAGGGCGTGCAACCCCAGAATGCGGCCAAGCAATCGCCCGGGAAATACGGACCGCAGGATTGCGGGGGCAATACTCAGCGTCGCCGCGCCGCCGATCCCCTGAAGCACCCGCATACCGATAAGCACTTCGGGTGTATTCGCCAGCGCGCAACCCAGTGATGTCAGGGTAAAGGTCGTCAGACCTGCCAGAAATACGGGGCGATAACCCAGGCGGGCCGCAAGCGCCGCGAATATCGCCAGCGTCATCGCAGCCGCCAGCAGATACCCGTTGGCGAACCAGACGGCAATACTGGCAGGTACCTGCATCTCCTGAGCCATGGAGGGCAGGGCAATGTTGATCATGGTGCCATCAAACACGCCCATTAAGGTGGTGGTCATAATTGCGGCCATCACCCGTGCGCGCGCCGGGCCAGGCAGTCCTCCGTCGCCGGGTTGACTGGAAAAGAGCGTCATCATGTTGTCCTCTGAGAAGAGTGATGGATGACAAAACTATAAAGATGGCTTTTACAGGGCGGAAGGCGCACCATTTGCACTTTATCGTTGCACGAAACGCCTTATCTGAATGAACAGGAATGAGCGCTATGACCGATCCTGATTTTAATTTACTGATTGCACTCGACATATTGCTGAGCGAAGCGAGTGTCGCAGGTGCAGCACGTCGTCTGAACCTCAGCACCTCGGCCATGAGCCGGACATTAAGCAGGTTACGCGACGTTACAGGCGACCCGATCCTGGTGCGCGCCGGGCGTAACATGGTACTAACCCCGTGGGCCGAAGCGACCCGGGATCGCGCCAGACGTGCAGTGCACGAGGCGAGGGCGGTATTGCAGCCCTCAACTGAAACGTTCAGTGCGCAAAGTCTGGCGCGCCTTTTTACCATCAGGGCAAACGATGGTTTTGTGGTGGCGTTTGGGCCTGCGCTTATAGCGGCTGTGGCCGACGCCGCGCCGGACGTCTGTATACGCTTTGCGCCTAAGCCGGAAAAAACGTCGCGCTATCTTCGGGAAGGGCTGGTTGATCTGGAGATTGGCGTCCAGAGCAATATGGGGCCTGAAATACGGCTGCAACGGTTGTTTGAGGATCGATTTGTGGGCGTCGTGCGTAAGGGACACCCGCTGGCTAAGCAGGCAGAAATAGGCGTGAAGGATTATGTCGCCTGGGGCCATGTGGTAGCGTCACCCGAGGGCGCGTTGCACGGTTCCGTTGACGATGCGCTGGCCGAACTGGGGACAAAACGTAAAATCGTCAGCGTCGTACCGGGATTTCCGACGGCACTGTCCGTGGCGCTGGAATCAGATCTTATCGCCATGATACCCGCGCTCTATTTACTCAATCAGCAGGTAACGGACCAGATACACGTTTTCGAGCTGCCGTTCAGAAGCCGTCGTATTACGGTATCGCAGATGTGGCACCCAAGAATGGAACGCGACCCTGGTCACCGCTGGCTGAGAGAGCGAATTCTTGCGATATGCGGTGTGGCGAGGTCAGATATGATTAAGGGTTCTGTATAGCGATTGCTATACACAGCGCTTATGCTATGCTTGTAAAGCAATTGCTATACAAGAGGTATACCTATGAAATCAGATGTTCAACTCAATCTCAGAGCCAAAGAATCCCAGCGGGCGCTTATCGATGCCGCCGCAGAGATCCTCCATAAATCACGCACGGACTTCATTCTGGAGATGGCCTGTCAGGCAGCCGAGAATGTGATCCTCGATCGACGTGTATTCAATTTTAACGATGAACAGTACGCAGAGTTCATTGACATGCTCGATGCCCCGGTCGCGGACGATCCTGCCATAGAAAAACTGCTGGCAAGGAAACCGCAGTGGGACGTGTAACAGCACCAGAGCCCTTATCCAGCGTCCATCAACTGGCGGAGTTCGTCAGCGGAGAGGCCGTGCTTGACGAATGGCTAAAACAAAGAGGTCTGAAAAACCAGGCGCTCGGCGCAGCCCGAACATTTGTCGTTTGTAAAACGGGCACGAAGCAGGTCGCGGGATTTTACTCTCTGGCTACAGGCAGCGTTAACCATACGCAAGCGACAGGTAATCTGCGGCGTAACATGCCGGATCCCATACCCGTGATTGTACTTGCCCGTCTGGCTGTGGATGTCTCGTTACGCGGAAACGGGTTGGGAGCCGATTTACTCCACGATGCGGTTTTACGCTGTTATCGGGTAGCTGAGAATATCGGGGTGCGGGCGATGATGGTTCATGCACTCACTGAGGAAGCCAAAGCGTTTTATATCCACCATGGTTTCAAAGCATCGCAGACTCAGGAACGGACACTGTTTCTCAGGCTTCCTCAGTAGAGGCAAAGGGAGGGGGTAGGATGCGATGGGCTTATCTGACGAGGGGTAGGCTTCATAATATCTTATTTAACATAATATACATTATGCGCACTAAAGGTATGGATACTCAATATTAATCTAAAACGTTATCGCTAGAGTCCGGCTCGCTTTAAGAATCGGAGCCCCCCGGAAACGATTAAGAGATCATATTTTTAGTTCTCGCCAGCAGGAATGCCGTAACTGAGGTGGCGTCAGTGATTTTGCCGTCACGTATTAATTGAGCAAAGGCACTAATTTTAATTTTTTTCACCGTCAGGCCGTATTCTTCCTCCTCCAGTTGCTGGCCGGTAAATGTCAGCTCCGTGGCAAGGTAAATATGATAACCCTGGGCTGAATAACCCTGTGCGAGCTTTTGATAACCGACGTACTCCATTTTCCCGGCGCTTAACCCGGTTTCTTCTTTAAGCTCGCCTCTGGCAACGTCTTCAGGTGCAGCGTCGCGAGAACATTCCCAACTTCCCTGAGGGAGTTCTGTGGTTCTCTGGCCCAGAGGGTATCGGTATTGTTCAACCAGATAGATTTCATCATTCTCAACCGGAATGATGACCACGAAATCATCTTTTTCAATGACGGAATAAAGCCCCTCGCTCCCATCGGCTCTCAGAATCCGGTCTTCCTTTAGCGACATCCAGCGGTTACGATAAATCTGTCTCGACTCCAGTGTTTT
Organism: Enterobacter cloacae complex sp. GYL001; assembly: GCF_049237125.1. Taxonomy (NCBI): domain Bacteria; kingdom Pseudomonadati; phylum Pseudomonadota; class Gammaproteobacteria; order Enterobacterales; family Enterobacteriaceae; genus Enterobacter; species Enterobacter cloacae complex sp. GYL001. The sequence goes on from NZ_JBMKGW010000005.1 coordinate 200,907, forward strand.
TATCTCTTTCTTCACGGTAAGCCCCTGATTTCTTTGCTTGTAGCTCTCTAACAGTAACGTTAACGCCTTCACCGTGCAATACATCAACGCTCATAACTGTCGTTACGGTCTTGCGTGTTCTCCACGGCAGTCACCTGCACATCCTTAAAGCGCAACCCATCCACACCGGAAATTTTCCCGAACTCTGACGCGTCAATCAAAATTCCGTCCAGTGTTAATCCGGTCACAGGACGCTCCGGATACCCCTCAATGAAAAATGCCCGCGAGAAATATTTGTTGTCTGAGCGATGCGCCGACATATTTTTAATCGTCAGTCCGCTGACCGCAGTAAGACCGGCTTCGCCCTCAACACCTTCAGCCAGCTTGCGCCAGTGTTCTGATTTATCAGATAAATTTCCCCGGTCGCCATAGCTGTACTGCGGAAACCAGTTCAGCTGGATCAGCACCGGAAAACGTACGTCCGTAAGATGTAAATTTTGGACGGTGATATCACGGATAAACCCGCCCCGGTTGCGGGCCGACTTAATGCGAAACCCGACGCCCGTACCGTTAAACGCATTATCTTCTATCAGGACGCGTTCAATGCCGCCTGAGGTTTCGCTCCCCAGCGTGATCCCGGACCCCTTATTCAGCGTACAACCGCGAATCACGATATCCCGTGCGGTACGTGCTTTTTGCGCCGCTTCGCGTCCTCGTCCTGATTTGATGCAGATATTGTCGTCATTACAGGAAACAATGCAGCGTTCAACCCGCACCTGTTCACAGGAATCGATATCAATCCCGTCGGTGCTCGGTCCGGCAGAATTGCTGATTTGCACGCCCTCAACCGTGATACGGCGCGAATAACAGAGGTGCATGTTCCAGAATCCGGACTCCCGACTGGTAAAATCACGCAGCAGAATGCTCTGGCTTTCAAAGACCAGGATATTGCGCGGGCGCTGACAGTCGTAATCAACCACCCAGCGCAATCCTCTGGCGCTGTAATCGCCGACCATGCCGCTGCGCTCGTCATCGCCCCAGAAGCGTTGCCACCAGATAAGACCCTGCCCGTCTATCGTGCCTGTACCGGTAATGCTGACGTTTTCACAATCGATGATATTAATAATGCCTGCCGGCCAGCGCATATCAATGCCGGCCACCCGGGTATTTATCAGGGGATAATCAGCCAGATCCTGGCTTCCAACGAGCTGTGCGCCCGCGTCCAGGCGAAGCGAAACACCGCTTTTCAGAAACAGTGCGCCGGTCAGAAAACGGCCTTGCGGAATAACAATGACATCGTTCTGTTGAGCACTGCTTATGGCCTGCTGAATGGCAGACGTTGACAGGCGTTGCGCGGTTGGGTCCGCGCCGCACGCCAGAATGGAGATCGCTTTCATGGCTTGTCCTTAAACAGATGAAAGCCTTAGTTTAGAAATCCGCGAGAAGGATAACCTTTGTCTGTTTGACAGCCACGCGGTCAGGCTGGCAAAAAAGCGGATATTTACTGGCTTGCGATCACCGCAACGCCCTTTTCTTTCAGAGCGCTCACCCAGCGTTCATCCGTTGTGTTTTCAACAACCAGCGTATTCACCAGCGACAGGTCGCCAATCACAAACGCCGAGGCCGTGTTGATCTTTTCCGGTGAGGCCAATACCACCGTTTCCGCCGCTCTGCCAGAAAATGCACGTTTGATGCACGCTTCTTCGTAATCTCCGGTGGTCAGCCCGGCCTCAGGATGAACGCCGGTGACCCCCATGAAGAACAGATCCGCATGAATATTATTGATGCCTTCAATAGCGGCCGCGCCGACCGTGACGATGGAGTGTTTATACAAACGACCACCAATCAGGATCACCTCTATGCATGGATGGTCGACCAGCCCCAAGGCGATACCCGGGCTGTGCGTCACCACGGTTATCCGTAAATCGGGTGGTAAGAACGTAATAAGTTCGGAGGTGGTCGTCCCGCCATCGATGATCACCACCTGCCCCGGTGAAATGAGCTGCGCGCCTCGCCGTGCCACGCGTTTTTTTGCATCCATTTTGACGGACTGACGCTCGGCAAAAGGCGCAATCGCTGACGATGCTGGCAGTGCGCCGCCGTGAACACGCTGCAAACGCCCTTCTGCCGCCAGTTCACGTAAATCCCGGCGGATAGTGTCCTCAGACACCGAGAAAAAGAGGCTGAGCGCAGTAGACTGGACCTGACCTTCCGCCTCCAGTTTTTCCAGAATCAACTGTTTACGCTGGCTTGTGAGCATGAATTATTCCTGTTGTTGCACGATATGCCTTGTATTTGCACGATAGTGCTGTTTATGATGCTTACTCTACGAGAGGAGAGCCAAACGTGCAATCAAAACGTGCAGATATACGCATCATCAACAGCGAAACGTTGTCCGACAACTGGTATAACCTGAAAAAATACACTTTTGACCTCCAGCGCAGCGATGGCGACTGGCAGCGACAAGAGCGTGAAGTGTATGACCGGGGGAATGGCGCGACGATACTGCTCTATAATCGCGACAGCAAAACCGTCATTCTGACGCGTCAGTTCCGTTTTCCGGTGTTTATAAATGGTCACGAAGAGGATCTCATTGAGGCGGCCGCCGGGTTACTCGATAACCTTGACCCGGAAAGCCGGATTAAGGCCGAAGCGGAAGAAGAAACCGGGTATAAGGTGACGCGCATAGAGAAAATTTATGAGGCCTATATGAGCCCGGGCTCGGTTACCGAGAAACTCTACTTCTATCTGGCGGAATATCACCCGCAGGATCGGACCAGCGCGGGCGGAGGCGTTAAAGCAGAGGGAGAAGATATCGACGTACTGGAAATGACGCTGGACGACGCGCTTCGGGGCATTGAAAATGGGCAGATTGTTGACGGAAAAACCATCATGCTGCTCTATCACCTGGCCCTGAAAGGCATTTTATAATCTCACCATTAGCCAGATACCTGCCCCGGCGCAGGTATTTGTCTGTGCTATCCTTGCTGAACACCTCAACATGGAGATGCGAAAATGGCCGACTGGGATCCCTCTCTTTATCTACAGTACAGCGCAGAACGCACACGTCCCGCCGCTGAGCTACTCGCCCGGGTGCCGCTTGCTGACATAACCTCTGCCGTGGATTTGGGCTGCGGGCCAGGCAACAGCACCGCGCTGCTGAAACAGCGCTGGCCTTCAGCGCAGATCGCCGGCGTGGATAATTCCCCGGCCATGCTGAAGGAAGCCCGACAGGCCCTGCCAGACTGCCACTTTGTTGAGGCGGATATCCGGCACTACAAACCTGACCAGCCGCTCAGCCTGATCTACGCCAACGCCTCACTGCAATGGATCCCGGACCATTACCACCTTCTGCCACACCTGGTTTCACTGCTCCAGTTAAACGGCGTGCTGGCGGTGCAAATGCCTGACAACTGGCTTGAGCCGACGCACGCCCTGATGCGTGAAGTTGCCTGGGAACAGGGCTACCCCGATCGTGGCCGCGAGCCATTACCGGGTATCCATGCCTACTACGATATTCTGACGGAAGCGGGATGCGACGTGGATATCTGGCGCACCACTTACTTCCATCAGATGAGCTCTCATCAGGCGATTATTGACTGGGTCAGCGCTACAGGGTTACGCCCGTGGTTACAGGAACTCAACGAAAGCGAGCAGAAAAACTATCTGAAACGCTACCTTGAGCTGCTGGAAGAGCAGTATCCGCTCCAGGAGAACGGGCAGATACTGCTGGCTTTTCCGCGCCTGTTTATGGTCGCTCAGCGGGTTCCGTAAGCCGGATCAGGAACGCGCTTCCTTGAGCAACTGCTGAATCACGGCCTCCTGCTTGTCGTAGTTCCCCTCGCCAAACGCGGTGTAACGCAGTTGCCCTTTCGCATCGAAATAATAATGCGCTGGCCAGTACTGATTTCCGAACGCGCTCCATATTTTGTAGTTATTATCCGTCACTACGCGGTACGGCAGCTGCCATTTGTTGACCGCGTTTTTCACCGATGATAACGGCTTTTCCCAGGGGTATTCTGGGGTGTGGACGCCAATCACCACCAGACCTTCAGCCTGATATTTCTTCGCCCAGTCACGCACGTGCGGAAGCGTGTGCTGGCAGTTGATACAGTCCCAGGTCCAGAAATCGATAAGCACAACTTTCCCGCGCAAGTCCTCAGAAGTGACAGCGTCACCGTTTACCCAACCCGTACCGCCGCTTAATGACGGTAGCTGGCTGCCCGGCGTTGCGTCAGCGACAGGTTGCAGTTTCACCTGTGTGGAGGATGGTTGCGCAAAGCTCAACAGGGCGTTTTCCAGCTGGTCGGCAACACCGTTGGCGCCTTTCAGGGCGGAGGTCATCCCGCTGGCGTTGAACGCAACGGCGGCTAACATCATCACTCCCGCTCCCTGACGCAAACGCGCCATCAATGCGGATTTGGCTCTCAGAGGGGTTATCAGCTTACGGCCCCCCGCGACAAGCAGCCCCAGCATCAACGCGCACCCACTGCCGTAAGCGGCTAACAGCGCTCCGGTTGCGATGGCCGAGTGGCCCGCAATATTAATGCTGAAGATCGCCCCGAGAATCGGTCCGGCACAGGGGGACCACAGCAGCCCAACGGCCAGCCCTGCCAGAAAAGCCGAAACCAGGCCGCGTCGCTGCATGCTGTGGGTGTTGAGAACGTTTCCCGCGCTGACCGCCGGGCGGGCAATGCGCTGAGCGAACTGCGGGAAGATCAGGGCCAGGGCGGCAATGCTCAGTACCAGCAGCGCAATCCAGCGACCGATAACGGTGGCGTCAGCGATCCACTCGCTGGCAACCGTTACTACCATCGCCACCAACGTGAACATCACAATCATTCCCGCCAGAAGCGCCAGAATGTGTTTGCGCTGCCCCTGAAAGCCGGCGAACAGCAGAGGAATGACGGGAAGCGTGCACGGACTGAGCAGGCTAATCATGCCGCCTAAAAAAGCGATTATCATAAACATAACGACCTCACGATACGGTTGCTGCGAAGATGCAGTGAGGTCATTTCACCGTACGAATGTGTTCAGGCCGTGTGCGAAAAGCTGAATTTTGTCTGCCTGCGTATCGGCGCGGGGTGCAGATACACAGGCGTACAATTAACCGCGCGGAAGGATCACGCTTACGGCCAGCCCTCCCTCTGCCCGGTTTGCAAGATGCAATTTCCCGTCAAGCTGGGCGGTGAGCTGCGCGGCAATGGCGAGGCCTAACCCGGTGCCGCCCGTTTCCCGGTTGCGCGACGTTTCAACCCGGTAGAACGGCTGTAACACCGCCTCCAGTTCTGCCTCCGGGATGCCAGGGCCGTTATCCATAATGCGGATCGCTACCTGCCTTTCATTTTCATCAATCTCTATTACCGCGCTCTCGCCAAACTTCAGCGCATTATCGAGCAGATTGGTCATTACCCTGCGCAATGCCTGGGGACGAGTGACGATCGGCAGACGCGCATTGCGTGCATGAAACTGCACGTTTTTACCAATGTCCTGATAATCACTGGCGATGCTGTTAACCCACGCATTCAGCTCCAGCTTCAGCGTGGTCTCTTCCAGAGATTCTGATGACCGGGCATAGGCAATCCCCTCCCGTACCAGGCGCGACATATTATCCAGGTCGCTCAGCAGCTTATCGCGGAGTTCGGGCTGATCCGCCATTTCGATCCGCAGCTTCATGCGCGTGATGGGCGTCTGAAGATCGTGAGAAATGGACGCCAGAATCTGCGCGCGTTCACGCAGATACGTCTGTATCCGCGACTGCATCTCATTAAAAGCGTGCGCTGCCTGGCGCACCTCAACCGGACCTTTTTCAGTCATCGGAGAATGGGCCGCAGGATCGAGGGAATCAACCGCGCGCGTGAATTGCAGGAAGGGCCGGACAACCTGGCGCACGGCAATCCAGGAGCAGAGCGCGACAAGTAACAGCTGAAGAACCAGCACCACGGGCAACCAGCTGGCGACAGGCGGCATGCGCGGGATCAGATCGATGGTGAGCGGTGCGCCGTCGCGGAGCGTCAGATGGGCCTGAATATGGGAAATCGGCCCTGGCACCGCCGTAAACTGAAGCGGATATTGGGCTGAAAGCGTCTCTTTCAGGGTGCGAATCGCATCCCGCGAGCGTTTATCCGTTGGCGCGGCGCCTGCCTCGCCGGGGCCAAGGATATAACGATAATTACCGCGATTGAGCCGTTCCAGCCACTCTGGCCGCTCTTTGGCCGGAAGCCGGTCGAGAATGGCCACGCTGGTCGCCACGTCGTTCTCAAGATTGCCCAGCATAACCGTACGCGCGCTGCGCATTCGCTCAACCATGACCAGCGTCAGGCTGAGCGCGTTAGCCAGCAAGAGCCCGAGCAGCACAATGATCAGTAGCCGGGCCAGTAAGGTGCGGGGCCATAGCGTCATTCATTGGCCTCGACGATGGTCACCGGCATGGTAAAAACGTAGCCTTCGCTGCGAACGGTTTTAATGTAGGCGGGCGTGCGGGCATCTTCATTCAGACGCTGTCGCACGCGGCTCACCAGGAGATCAATCGAACGCTCAAACAGCTCGGCATCACGTCCCTGCGTCAGGTTCAGCAGCTGGTCGCGGGTCAGCACCCGTTGAGGATGATCGAGGAATACGCGCAAAAGGCGATATTCCGCCCCGCTGAGCGCCACAACCATACCCTCGTTATTAATCAGATGACGCGCCACGGTATCCAGCTGCCATTCACCGAACACCACCAGGCGCCCTGCCTCGGTCACCTGAAGATTAGGCGGCATAGTACGAAAACGACGCAGGATGGCTTTGATTCGCGCCAGCAGTTCGCGGGCCACAAACGGTTTCACCACGTAATCGTCGGCGCCCATCTCCAGCCCCAGGATGCGGTCCGTGTCCTCGTTGCGCGCGGTGAGCATCAGGATCGGCAGATCCTTATGCCTGCTGCTGCGCAGCTGCCGACACAGCGTCAGGCCATCATCGCCGGGCATCATCACGTCCAGCACCACCAGGTCGATATGCTGTTTGTCGAGCACTACGCGCATCTCTTTCCCGTTCGCTGCGCCAGAGGCGTGATAGCAATCGACAATCAGTTCACGAATATCCCTGTCGTCATCGACGACAAGGATGTGATCAATATGCTCCACCGCAGGCTCCTGTTTAAGAGGTAACGGATTGAAAATAGCACATATCAGAGCTTATCCGCGTCGACAACCGCGTTAACAAAGTCCTGCGGATCTTCCTGCGGCGGGTTGTGGCCAACCGTTGCGCCGAAAGTACGGTGCTCATATTTTCCGGTGAATTTTCCCGCATAGGCGGCGGGTGCAGGATGTGGTGCTCCGTTGTTACCGCCCTCGATGGTGATGGTCGGCACCGTAATGTTCGGCAGCTTAGCCAGTTTTTGTTCGTAGGCGTCATATTTCTGCTCCCCCTTCTCCAGCCCCAGACGCCAGCGGTAATTACTGAGCGTGACGGCAACGTGGTCCGGGTTATCGAGGGATTTGGCGCTCGCATTGAAGGTGGCATCGCTGAATTTCCAGTCAGGCGAAGCCTGGGACCAGATCAACCGGGCAAAATCGTGCGTATTTTTAGCATAGCCTTCCGCACCGCGCGGCGTGGCGAAATAGAACTGATACCACCACTGAACCTCTGCCTTCGGCGGTAAAGGCTGTTTGCCAATCGCCTGGCTGCTGATCAGGTAGCCACTCACCGAGACCAGCGATTTCACGCGTTCCGGCCAGAGCGCCGCAACGATATCCGCCGTACGCGCCCCCCAGTCATAACCGGCAAACACCGCCTGTTTGATATTCAGGGCGTCCATCAGGTTGACGATGTCTTTTGCCATCGCCGAAGGCTGGCCGTTTCGCGGTGTTTTATCAGAAATAAAGCGCGTGGTGCCGTACCCGCGCAGGGACGGCACAATGACACGATACCCTTTCGCGGCCAGCGCGGGGGCCACTTCAGCGTAGCTGTGAATGTCGTACGGCCAGCCATGCAGCAGGATCACCGGTTGCCCCTCTTTCGGCCCGATATCGACATAACCGACGTTAAGATCGCCAGCGTTAATCTGTTTTACCTGGTTGAAGGCCGACGCGTAATCCTTGCCCATCGCTTCCGCCTGACAGGACATCACGGTGCCAAGCGAAACGGTCAGGGCGACTGCTGAGTATGCGAGTTTGTTAAACATGATGTTATCTCCGGGTGAGTTCAGTTGACGGAGATATAACACCATGCGTTTGTATAAAGGATGTGTGCGGATGCGGCTTTATTGCATACCTGTGTATGTATCACAGACGCAGATACAGTGTGATACAAACCCGGTTAAGGGGTGATTCGGTACCGGACGTAATCGTCGGCTTCACCATAGTGGTCATACAGCTTACGCGCCGGATTGTGCATGCGGGTTACCCAGTAGAGTTTTGACCACCCTTCCCGCTTACCCTCATCGATCAGGGCGTCGATAAGCGCTTTACCCGCCCCTGCGCCACGTTCGGCAGCGTCAACAAACAGATCTTCCAGATAGCAAACGGGCGCGGTTGACCAGGTCCCTTCATGCAGGACACACATGGCGAAGGCGATGACGCTGCCGTCTTTCTCCACGACCCGGCAAAACAGGGGTGATGAATCTGCGAGCGCCCTGTCCCAGGTGACCGCGGTAACGGACTCGTCAAGGTAGCACTCATAAAAATGGGTATAGCCATCCCACAGCGGTCGCCACTGTGGGTAATCTTCTGCCTGTAACGGGCGTACGATGAGTGTCATGTGTTCCTCACATTATCCTTACTGCTCTTCAGGCGCATGATGCGAGCCAGCGTGGCAAGACGCTTCGAACGACAATATAGCGTGAACAGCACAAAGCCTCGACTGTTTAACACCATACGGCTAATTACCAAAGCGATCGTTGCAATGATCAGCTGCCAGCTACTGCCGTCAGAAATGGTCAGATAGTGAAGCCATTGCAGTACCGTTAATGTCAGCAGGATGATGAAAAGCGCTAAAAACCCTGTTAGTCCTGAAGTGTATCCCCGGGCAAGGAAGGCACTCGCGAGCATCAGGAAGATAAGTATCGCTAGCGATGGGACAAAAAAACTGAGTGCATGTAGCGTTGGCGGCATACTGGATATTGTCTGGAGAAATGGCAGCAAATTAAACACAAAAATCACCAGAAATAGCGGTAATAATATCGCTACCGGATAAGCATTTTGCCGTGGCAGCTCACTAAGCGGGCGTGAAAAATACCGCTCCAGTTCGGGTGTGGAATGGTTTAATAAATCATTGTCATGACGGGCAATAGCGTCCTCAATCCGTTTTCCGTGTTGCAGGAGCTCGTAAGAAACGTGTCCGGTTAACAAGTGCAGAATTTTCATCAGAAAACCGCCAGTGACTGGATAGTACCGATAATGTATTTACTGGTGCGAGGTATGTTCCCCGGAGCGGCAATAACTCCGCTTACAGCGCTTCCTGCAAGCGCCGCGGCACTCGTTACAACTTGACTTAATTGCCTGGTGAGCTCAACCTGAACAGGACCCGATGGGAATCGTTTTGGATAAAAGCCTGCTCGAATAAGCGCTTTGACTTCTTTATTGCTTATACCAGGGTTTTGAGCGCGAATAATTAATTCAGTCAGTCGAGCACGGTCCTGACGAGGATAACTTTTTAGCCACTCGGTTGCTTTCAAGGACGAAACGGATTTCATAGCGCGCCAGGTAGTAACAGCCTCTTTAAGTGCACCGCCTGCGCTTGCCAGAGAAATGACATCTAAGGAAGTGGATGTCGCGACATACCAGTCCTGAGTATCCAGCCAGGCGACATTGGCACCGTCATTTTCAACCAAATCATAAATTCGATAAAGGCCATTCACACATTGCAGACCGGTGGCAGCCGTTCCGGCGTAGCCAATAGCGACCAGTACGCTTCCCCCGCCTGCGGTAAGGGGAGTTGCTGCTGTTCCAGCGAGCATCACTCCGCCAGTTATGATCATCGCGCCACATGACAGAACGGTTGAGGCAATTTCAGTTCCCATGGAAGTAGATGAAACTGCATCACTCAATACTTTTCCTGCTGTGGAAGCAGACGGAAACGAGGAGGCTTTGGTCACGATAACATGCGTTACTATTCCACTTTGCCCTTGAGGATGTCTTTTGCCGGGTCGCACCAGGAAGCGTTGGGGGCCGGCAGAGTAAATGATACCCGCGTGAGCAAATTCACGATGACAGTCCATGGCGGCACCAAGCGCTTTAAAATCGAAATCCGCAGCCCCAACTCCCGACATTTTCGCAAAATCGTAGCCCGGTAAGTTTTTATCAAGGTTTATCCCAGGTAAAACCATACCCTTCTCCTTTTCAAGCAGGTTGATTACGTTAACTCAACATCGTTTTAGTACAGTACATCGGAACAGAATGTTATTAAGATGAAAATACCAGAACCCAAACAAAAGCATAACGCTTAATTATGGAGATCAGCGGATGACCATACCCACGCTTACCACCGAGCGCCTGATATTACGCCCCCTGATTGCAGAAGATGCCGTCCAGATCCAGCAACGCTATCCGCGCTGGGAAATTGTCCGCTATATGGTGGCTTCAGTCCCCTGGCCCTACCCGGAAAACGGTGCAGAAAATTATGTTAACAACGTTGCACTACCCGATATGGCCAAAGGGATTGCGTGGTTCTGGACGATTCGCCGTCGCGAAGCGCCTGACGAACTGATGGGGTTGATTTGCCTGTATGACGTGGAGGACAACAACCGGGGCTTCTGGCTCGCACCGGAATTTCAGGGCCAGGGATATATGCGCGAGGCGAGTATTGCGGCCACGGATTACTGGTTCAATACGCTCAATAAACCGGTGTTACGCGCGCCGAAAGCGGCGGCCAACAGCCGCTCCCGACGTATTTCAGACAGCAGCGGCATGCGGCTCATCAGGACGGAGAAGAAAGCCTATGTCAGCGGCCTGCTGGATTCGGAGCTGTGGGAAATCACCCGCGATGAGTGGAATGCCCGTCAGGTCAGCTGATAATGCTTATCCGGCATCAGTCTTTCAGGGATGTTCTCTTCATCGTTCATCTGCAACAGATCGCGCTCCATCATGTTGCAGATGGCGTCCAGCGGCAGATCGTTATCTTCCGTCCCAAACGGATCTTCCAGCTCTTCTGCCAGCGTATCCAGCGAGATAAAAGTGTACGAAATCAGCGCAGAGACAAAGGGCGTCATGTAATGCAGATCAACTACCAGCGCAAACGGCAGCATGATGCAGAACAGATACACCGTCCGGTGCAGGATCAGCGTATAGGCAAACGGGACTGGCGTATTGGCGATACGCTCACAGCCAGCCAGCACGATGGACATATCATTCAGGCGGTTGTTGAGGCTGTGAAACAGAATGTCTGAAAGGTGCCCGCTACGCCGCCGTACGGCCAGCCACTCCCCCATGATCAGCAGGATACGGTTCGCCGGCGAGTTGGCGTCCATCACTTTGCGTAAATCGTCTGGAGCCAGATAGCGGGACAGCTGATCGGCATTGGTTTCTCTGCGAAGGGTCATACGCAGACAGTTAGCAAACGCGATTTGCAGGCGGACAAACTCTCCAAGATGTTTATCATCCGGCAAGGTGTTTTTTACCTCGCGAAACAGCGAGCGCGCCGCTATCATCAACTGCCCCCAAAGCAGACGTGCCTCAACGTAGCGCGAATAACAGGCGTTATTACGGAATCCCAGGAAGATGGCGATAGCCACACCCAGAATGCTGAACGGCGCGACGGTAAACCGAATGCCCAGCGAGGTATACCACGGCAGCATGACAATCACGGCGATGGAAAGCAGGAAGTTAAGCAGCAGTCGGGTATAAATTTTGGGGAGTACCGAACCATGCCAGACAAAAATCAGTTGCAGCCAGTGCTGTTGAGGTCGAACAATCATAATCAGCTTCAGATAAGTAAAGAGCGCGGCTATTAAACGTGATCCCCCTCACGGTTGCAAGCTTGTTACTAATTCATTGCATTTTCTGACCTGCAAAGCTTTACGCGCACGGTGCTGCATGTGCTTTTTAAAAAAAGAGCACATAGTATGTTGTAACTAAATAGGGTCTGTAAAAAACCCGGCAAACGCCGGGCATCATGATTAGCAGAGCGGTTTCACCGCATCGCGCATGCCTTTGCTTAAAATCGCATCCAGATCCTGCGCAACCTGTTCTACCAGTCCGTTCACCTGAGTCAGATCCTGCTCCCAGTGCTCGCTCACGCTTAACACCGACGATACCAGCTCACGGGTAGTGACCTGTTTGTCGTGATGTTGCGTCCACAACTGCTGGTAACGTTCAAGCCAGTGCGCATCGTCCTGCACCGGATAAGGCTCACCGTTGCGTTCGGCGCGGTAGAACGCAATCAGCGCCGCCAGGGCAAAGGTCAGGCGTGCTGGCAGTTTGCCGGTCGCCTTCTGCCCTGCCAGCAGTTGCGGCAGAATGCGGGTGCGGTACTTGGTCATCCCGTTCAGGGCAATCGACAGCAGCTGATGCTTAATGTACGGATTACGGAAACGCCCCGTTACGGCACTGGCGAAGGAGTGCAGCTCGTCGCGCGGCAGATCAAGGACCGGAATAATCTCCTCATAAATAGCCTTCTCTACGAACGCGCAAATTTCCGCGTCGTTCATGGCTTCCCCTACCGTATCCAGGCCGGCCTGAAAAGCGACCGGAACCAGCGCCGTGTGCGCGCCGTTGAGGATCGCCACCTTACGCTCTTTATACGGTTTAATATCGTCAACAATCAGGACGTTGAGTGGGTATTTATCCAGGCGCAGTTCAGCTGCAAGTGATTTCGGCCCCTGAATAACAAACAGATAGAAATGTTCCGCCGTGTCGAGGAAGCTGTCGTGATAGCCCAGACCGGCTTCCAGCTCTGCCACCTCATCACGCGGATAGCCGGTAACAATGCGGTCAACCAGCGTCGAACAGAAAGTGTTAGCATCATTCAGCCACGCAATGAATGCCGCCGGCAGCGCCCACTCCTGTGCATAGCGCAGCACCAGTTCACGCAGGGCATCGCCGTTGTAGTCGATGAGTTCGCAAGGAATGATAATCCAGCCTTTATCCGCTGCCCCGTTAAAGTGGGTAAAACGCTCGAACAGCAGACGCGTCAGTTTGGCCGGATAGCTGACAGCTGGCGCATCGTCAAACTTATCCCCCGCGTGATAGCTGATCCCCGCCTCCGTGGTATTGGAGAAGACAAACCGCATGTCCGGGTTATGGGCGAGCTTCAGAAATTCATCGTACTGGCTGTAGACGCTGATTTCACGATTCACGGAACGAATAAGACGCGCATCGCTTACCGCTTCCCCCTGCTCATTCAGACCGCGAATAATCGTGGTATACAGACCATCCTGGGTGCTCAGGGACGGCGGAAAATCGCTCTGGATCGGCCGCACAATCACCACACCGGCATTGAGATTGGTATGCTCGTTTAAGAGGTCGATTTGCCAGTCAACGAACGCGCGCAGGAAGTTACCTTCGCCAAACTGGATGATACGTTCAGGATAGCGCGCACCGGGGAAATCACGACGGTTGAGTGTGTTCACAATGGAGGTCCTTTATGATTAGTCATACAGCCTGATAAGATTGGTGTGATAACTTATCAAAACTTCAGGACCATAACCCCTGTCTGGATCAACTCAGGATGCGATGGTGAAAAATAATCACAGAAATTTATAGAACACCGAGGTCGCCGTCATGTCCCCGTTCGGCATCAGGGCGTAGCGTGGGATCTCCCCCGCCTTTTGCCAGCCTGCTCTCTGGTAAAACGTCTCCGCGCCGCTGCCGGTTGAGGTATCAAGCACCAGTACCGTAAGCGCTTTTTCACGTGCAACCGCCTCCAGGGCTTCCATCAGCGCCATTGCCGCCCCTTTACGGCGCGCCTTCTCATGAACCAGCAGTTTCGCGACATCTGCGCGGTGCGGCTGGTTTTCAGGCTGATCGGTAATCAGCTGGACCGTGCCAACCAGCCCCTGCTCCGCATCAAAACAGCCCAGAACGGTACGCTCGTCGCGCCCGACGCTCTCTGCGACGCCGAGCCAGAAGGTATGGGCTTTCCCGGCAGAAAAAGGCTGTATAAAGCTGACGGAGGCGCCGCCGTTGACACAGTTGACCAGGATATCGTTGAGGGCATCGATGTGGGTGAGGATGTCCTGCCGGGAGAGAGGTTTAATCAGCATGGGAGAGTTCATTTCGCGTCCTTAGGTTGAATCTCTCCACTTTGCTATTAACATTTTTGTAACGCAATAAGCGATGACATAGGATTTCGTTATGTCATTTTTCGCCGTGGTGTTGCCGCTTCATGGCGTACATTTGCGCATCCGCGTGTTTTAGCCATGCCTGCATATCATTGCGGTGATGATCGAACTCGCTCAGCCCCCAGGAGAACTGTAACGACCAGGGATGCAGCTGACGCGCATTATACTTTTCCGTTTGTTCGACGAGGTACTGCATAGCGATCCAGGCGCCGGGTTCATCGGTATCCGCAAACAGCACCGCGAACTCATCGCCCCCGAAACGTACCAGCAGATCGGCCTCGCGGAACGAGGAACGCATCAGGGCGGCCATCGCTTTCAGGGCCTTATCACCCTCCTGATGCCCGAAGCGATCGTTAATGGTTTTGAAATGGTCCAGATCCAGCCAGCCAAGGGTTAACGGTTCTGCCCGACGCTGCGAAACCGACAGTGCAAACTGCGCAAACTGGTTAAACCCGCGACGGTTAAACAGCCCCGTGAGTTCATCGGTTGTGGCCGCGCTAACGGCCGCAAATTCATCCTCTGCCAGCGCGCTGAGATCGGCCAGTACGGCGACATCCGCCGCCGTAAACTCACGCGGTGCGTAATCAATGAGACACAACGATCCCACGCACGCCCCGTCACGTAAACGCAGCGGGAAACCGGCATAAAAGCGCACGCCCGGATCTCCCACCACCTGCGGATTATCCGCAAAGCGTTCGTCCAGCAGCGTGTCACTCACCACCAGCGGCGCGTCACCCAGGATCGTATGACCACAAAACGAGAGATCGCGAGGCTGGGTGGCAGGTACCTGGCCGTCGGCAGACTTCACGATCGCGGCGTGGTCATCCACCAGCGTAATCATCGCCAGCGGCACCCTGAAAAAGCGTGTTGCCAGCCGCGTAAGACGATCAAACGCGGGGTAATTGTCGATCTCAAGCAGACCGGACTCGCGCAGAGCATTCATGCGCTCCGCTTCATTCACGGGAATTTGAGGTGCCTTCATAACGTCTCCTGACGCTGAGCATTAGTAAAAGCGTAGCTTAAACAGAGACATTGTCAGTTCAGGAGGCACGATTTACCTCTATGACCAGCCAATGATGGATTACGTTGACGATATACTGTTGTTGCTGCGCACTCAGCGGCACGCCCTGCGGGATAGCGTGCCACTTAGCCAGACAGCCCCGACAGCAGGTTGCCGTGGCATGCTGGGCGATAAAAACCGGATGGCCGCGCATTGGCGTCTGCTTACCGTCATTCACCGGGTGTGCAGGCGCCAGCCGCGCGGCGACAAAATCGGCGGCATGCTTATCGATAGTCTCCGCGCCCTTATCCCAGCAGTATTGCCGCTCTTTCGTCCCTAAATGAAATCGTGAACGGAATGTGGAGCGAGCCAGGCGCGCGAACAGAGGATCTAACGTGGACATCAGTATACGGACCGTCCAAGGCGTTTGGTCAGCTGTTCCAGCGCCGCCACGCCCGCCAGTGAATTTCCGGTCTCGTCCAGTTCCGGGCTCCAGACGGCAATCGCCATCTCGTGAGGGACAATCGCCACGACCCCACCGCCAACGCCGGATTTAGCCGGCAGCCCCACGCGCCAGGCAAACTCCCCGGCATTCTGATACATCCCGCTGGTTGCCATTAAGGCGTTGATCTGCCGGGCCTGCATCGGGGAGACAACGTCCTCGCCCAGATGCGGGGCATGGCCTTGATGCGCCAGAAACAGAAAAGTCTGCGCCAGTTCGACGCAGTTCATCTTCAGCGCGCAGTAATGAAAATAGTTTTGCAGCACCGTGGCGACGTCATTATGAAAGTTGCCGAAGGACTTCATCAGCCAGGCGATGGCGGCGTTACGTGCAGAGTGTTCAAACTCAGAGCGCGCTACCACCGGATCGTAGGCGATGTCCTGCACGCCGGAAAGCTGCCGCACAATCTGGAGCATCCGCTGGCGCGGCGCGCTCAGCCGGCTTTGCAGCATATCGCACACCACCAGCGCCCCGGCGTTAATAAACGGGTTACGCGGCTTACCCTGTTCGATTTCCAGCTGGAGAAGAGAGTTGAACGGCTGACCGGACGGATCTTTGCCCACCCGCTGCCAGATCTCCTGCTCGTCATACTGGCGCATGGCGGCAACGAGGCTAAGCACTTTTGAGATCGACTGAATCGAAAAGCGCTCAAGCGCGTCTCCCGCCTGAAAACGCTGACCGTCGACAGTACAAATGGCGATACCGAGCTTATTACCGCTGATCGAAGCCAGCGCGGGAATGTAATCGGCAACCTTACCCTGCCCCAGTAACGGACGAACCTGCGCCAGAATCTCGTCCAGCATCTCATTATGGATGACCGCAGCCACACTTTGCTCCTTGCCCTCAGGCTAAAACGGGCTGCGAGTATAACAGAGGCTGATACGTCACGTCAGGCAGGGAGACGAAAACGCGAGACGGCCTGCAACAAAAGATCGGACTGCTGATGCAGGCGCTCAGAGGCATTTGACGCTTCGCTAACCAGCATATCTGTCCGACGCGATACCTGATTCAGCGCCTGAAGCTGACGGGTCATCTGATGAATGCTGTCCCCCTGATTCAGGGTAGCCAGCGAAATATCATTCAGCAGGCTGCTCAGATTCGCCACCAGCCCGGTGACCTGTTGCAAATTCTCTTCCAGACGGTTTACCACCTGAGAACCTTCTTCAATGCCCTGTAGCGAGTGGTTAATCAGCGCCTGGATGGTTTGCGTAGAGTGACTGCTTTTTCTGGCCAACAGTCCCACTTCCCGGGCAACCACCGCAAATCCGCGCCCCTGCTCTCCTGCATGGGCGGCTTCAATGGCAGCATTGAGGGCCAGAATGTTGGTCTGAAACGCCACGCTGTCGATCATCGCGACGATCCCGCGCATCTCTGAGGATCGGTCGACGATCGTCTGCATCGAGCCATTCACCGCTGACATCATTTGCTCCCCGCCAGCGGCAGCCTGTCGGGCTTCATCCGCGCGCGAGCGGGCGAGTTTTGCATAACCCGTGTTCCCCTCAACGTGGGTTTCGAGATCGGCGATGTGCGCGGTCACCTCCTCCAGCTCTTTGGCTTGTCGCGTAGACTGCTGATAAAGCTTCTGATTCCCCTGCGCAAGCGACCCAATATTTTCAACCATGGAGGTAGTGGCCTCGCTGACCTGGGTCACCAGCTGCTGTAGCCCGCGCTGCATGGCGGTAATACTGCCGCTGAGCTGGCTGATCTCACGGTTAAAGCGCACAACGTCAGGCGGCGTGCCTGACAAATCCCCTGCCGCAAGCTGGTTAATCTGGATAATCAGACGGCGTAGCGGGGATATCACCCACTTCGCCATTCCGAACCAGACGGCTATGGCAATGGCCAGTAGCACCAGCGGCGCAAACAGGAACAGCCGTTGCAGACCTGAGAGTTGTTCCATGAGCGACTGACGCCCCTGTATCGTCTGCTTCTCACTCCGTTGCTGATAGCGTGCGAAATTGTCATTAAAATCGGTCTGAAACGCCTGGGCGGGTACGGCGAAAAAGAGGTCGATGCTGTTGGTTTTCACCAGCCCCTCCGCCTGCTCTCGGATGGCGTCGAAAAACAGCTGATAGCTGTTAACCAACCCCTCGTCTTTCGGCGGATTAAGCGCGAGCCAGGCCTGCCATGCCTGCTGTGACGCCGCCAGGGATTTTTGCGCCTCGTCCATCAGGCTATGCCAGCTCCCTTCCGAGCCGGTCTCCTTGTCCTGCATAAAGTACACGCCGGAGCGGTTGAGCAGATCGCTGGCCGCCAGCAGAAAAATACGGGCCTGATCCAGCCTGCTCTGCTGCTGCCAGGCCAGCTGATTGCGCTGTTCGTTACGCTGGGCTTCATTCAGGGAGGCGGTCAGCAGGAAGGAGGAAGAGAGTTGCAGGGCGGAGAAAAGGCCAATAATACAAAAGATGCCGGTCAGCAGGCCAAACTGACGAGGGATAAAGCGCGGCGCAAGACGACTAAAAATTTGCGTTAGGTTCATAATTTTCTTCTGTAACAATACGTTAGACGCGAGCGAGTCTACGAAACGAAAATGACAGAACCATTACGCAAAAATGACAGGAAACGTGAACTGCCGGGTAGCGGCCTGGCCTTACCCGGCAACAAGACTAGACGCGATCCTTCCACACAGTCTGCACATTACAGAACTCATGCAGACCGAAATGAGAAAGCTCTCGCCCGAAGCCGCTCTTCTTCACCCCGCCAAACGCGACGCGCGCATCGCTGGCGCTGTAGCCGTTGATAAAGATCCCGCCGCACTCCAGCTCGCGCGCAAAGGTTTCAGCCAGCGCATCGTTCTCGGTAAAGACCGTCGCCGATAAGCCAAAATCGCTGTCGTTAGCCAGCTGCAATGCGTGCGCCGCATCGTTCGCGATGGTAATTGCCGCCACCGGACCAAACAGCTCCTGACGAAAGGCCGTCATCTGTGGGGTGACGCCGCCGAGTACGGTTGGGGCATAATAGTTACCGGTCCCGGACATCTTCTCTCCGCCCAGCAGCAGGGTCGCCCCTTCCGTCAGCGTAGCCTGCACCTGCTGATGCAGTTCATCGCGAAGATCAAATCGCGCCATCGGGCCAATATAGTTATCTTCCTCATCCGGTGCGCCCATCTTCAGCGCCTTGACCGCGTCAACAAAGCGTTGGGTAAAGGCGTCCGCCACGCCCGCTTCCACAATAAAGCGTTTTGCCGCCGCACAAACCTGCCCGGTATTCTGATAACGTCCGGCCACCGCCGCGTTGACGGCCAGATCCAGATCGGCATCGTTCAGAACGATAAACGGATCGGAGCCGCCCAGCTCCAGCACGCATTTCTTCAGCGCCGCGCCCGCCTGCGCGCCAATCGCCGCACCAGCCCGAACGCTGCCGGTTACGGTCACCGCCGCGATACGACGATCGTTAATCGCCTGGCTGACGCCGTCATTCGTCGCGTTCACCCAGCCAAAGACCCCCTCCGGGAAACCGGCATCCGCGAACACCTTCCCGATCAGCTCCGCCGAGCCGAGCACATTAGGCGCATGTTTAAGCAGATAGCTGTTCCCTGCCAGCAGGATCGGCACCGCACCGCGCAGCACCTGCCAGAGCGGGAAGTTCCACGGCATCACCGCCAGAACGGGGCCAAGCGGGCGGTACTCAATCACCGCATTTTCGACCTGGGTAGATTCCGGGTGCAGCATCGCCGGGCCGTGTTCAGCGTACCAGTCGCAAAGGCTGGCGGACTTAGCCACCTCCGCACGCGCCTGCATAATGGGCTTGCCCATCTCCCGGGAGATAGTCTGCGCCATCTCTTCCGCACGACTACGCAGCGCCGCACCCAGATCGCGAAGTTTTTGCGCCCGGTGCGCCACGCTTTCGCGTCGCCACTGACGAAAACCGGTATCCGCCTGCGCAATGGCACGCTCAACGTCATGGGACGTTGCCCACGGGTAAGCAGCCAGCGTTTCGCCGGTAGCCGGGTTGACAGAGTGGGCATGGGTAGCAGATGAATAGGTCATGATGTTCTCCACGTAATAACAGTTGATTGATTGTGGCCTACTCTGCTATTTCTTAAAAATGAATAATACTCACCACCTTATTCACGAATCGAGAATGGTATGGACTTAACTCAGCTTGAGATGTTTAACGCCGTCGCACTGACCGGCAGCATTACCCAGGCGGCGCAGAAGGTACACCGGGTGCCGTCAAACCTCACCACCCGCATCCGACAGCTAGAAGCGGATCTCGGCGTTGAACTGTTTATTCGCGAGAATCAGCGCCTGCGGCTTTCCCCCGCCGGGCACAATTTTTTGCGCTACAGCAAGCAGATCCTGGCGCTGGTTGACGAAGCGCGAATGGTCGTCGCCGGGGATGAACCGCAGGGATTATTCTCGCTCGGCGCGCTGGAAAGTACCGCCGCCGTACGCATTCCGGAAAGTCTGGCGCGGTTTAACCAGCGCTATCCGCGCATTCAGTTTGCGTTGTCCACCGGACCTTCCGGTACGATGATTGACGGCGTGCTTGAGGGGACGCTCAGCGCCGCCTTTGTCGACGGGCCGCTCTCGCACCCGGAACTGGAAGGGATGCCGGTTTACCGGGAAGAGATGATGCTGGTCACCCCTGCGGGTCACGCGGAAGTATCAAAAGCCACGCAGGTGAGCGGCAGCGACGTGTATGCCTTTCGCGCCAACTGTTCTTACCGGCGTCATCTGGAGAGCTGGTTCCATGCCGACCGCGTCACGCCGGGAAGGATCCATGAGATGGAGTCCTATCACGGGATGCTCGCCTGTGTGATTGCCGGGGCAGGCATTGCGCTGATGCCCCGCTCCATGCTGGAGAGCATGCCGGGGCATCATCAGGTGGCGGCGTGGCCGCTGGCGGAAAACTGGCGCTGGCTCACCACCTGGCTGGTGTGGCGACGCGGGGCGATGACTCGCCAGCTTGAGGCGTTTATAGGGCTGCTAAACGAACGTCAGCCACCAGCGTCTTCTCCATAAACAGGCTCAGCGGATCCTCGTTGTAGGGGGCAAACGCGGCGCGCCGTTCGTATCCACACTGTTGATACAGACGAATGGCGGCGTGTTGTTTGATCCCCGTCTCCAGCCGGACGGTGTGGCAGCAGCGGCTGAGGGCTTCATCTTCCAGCGCCGCCAGTAATTTATCACCCAGCCGTTGCCCGCGATGGGTTGGGTCAATATAGACCCGTTTCATTTCCCCGGTCCCGTCCCCGTTCAAAACGACAGCGCCACACCCGACGGCGTTAAGCTGAGTGTCACGAATAATCATCAGGATCAGCGAGTCGTCCGGTAGTTCGGTTAAATCCAGCAGATGATTACTTTCCGCGGGATAGAGAACGCTTTGATAACGGTCCAGCGCCGTAATCAGGGCGAGAATATCTGGATGATGGGCGGATTCAGCGGTAATAGAATACATGGCAGGCTCCTTGTCGTTTTCGTTCAACATACCGCCCGCCCTGTATTCCGGCGTCATAGTTTTTAATGATGACCGTAATCCTGGAGTCGAAGGAAGATTTTCCCCTTCATATACAGTGTGGCCTGCCCGCCAATCAGCACGCGGTCGCCTTTCAGCTCGCAGCGCAGATCCCCGCCGCGCAAGGAGACCTGGCGGGCCGACATCTGCGTTTTTCCGAGCTTTTCGCTCCAGTACGGGATCAGCATGCTGTGAGCTGATCCCGTCACCGGATCCTCCGGCACCCCTTCCCCCGGGCAGAAGAAGCGGCTGACGAAATCATACTCATCCCCCGGCGCCGTAACGCAGACCATTTTCCCCAGCGGGAGCATGGCCGCGATATCCGGCGTCAGCGCCTCCACCTGCCGCTGGCTGTCGAGCACTACCAGGTAATCACGCCCCACACGCACCTCTTTTGCCGCGTTAATGCCCAGCGCGCTGAACAGCACCGCGGGTGGAGTATCGACCACCTCGGTTGACCACGCCGGGAAATTAAGCGTCAGCCAGTCGCCGCTGCGTTGTACCGTCAGTTCGCCGACAAAGCGCGTGGTGAAGGTGATTTCAGTATGCGGATAATCCAGGTATTCGAAAATAACGTGAGAAGCCGCGAGGGTTGCGTGGCCGCAGAGGTTAATTTCATCCTGCGTGGTAAACCAGCGCAGTTCAAACCCGTTATCCGTTCGGACAAAGAACGCCGTCTCTGACTGATTATGCTGCTTCGCCATCTTCAGCAGCGTCTCATCCGGCAGCCACGCTTCCAGCGGACACACCGCCGCCGCATTGCCGCCGAACGCCCTGTCGCTGAAGGCATCTACCAGATAAAAATCAATTTCCTGCATCGTTGGTTCCTCTTAGATTTGTTCAGCGCAGAAATACTGTGCCCTTCAGATACAGTGCCGCCTGCCCGCCCATCCGCACGCGGTCGCCCTTGAGTTCGCAGCGTACGTCGCCACCACGGGCAGAAACCTGGCGGGCAAACATCTGTGTTTTGCCAAGCCGTTCACTCCAGTACGGGATCAGCATGGTGTGCGCGGAGCCGGTGACAGGATCTTCCGGCACGGCCACGCCTGGCGAGAAGAAACGGCTGACAAAGTCGTATTCCCTCTCGTCCCGGGCAGTGACGGCCACTTTATGCTCGCCCGGCGTCATGGCGGAGAAATCCGGATTAAGGGCTTCAACCTGCTCGCGGCTTTCCAGTACCAGCACCCAGGCGCGGCCTTTTCGCGCCTCGACGTAGTGGCTGATACCGAGTGCGGTGAGCATCTCCGGTGGCGGCGTCTGTGCCTGCGTCGGGCAGGCCGGGAAGTCCAGCGTCATCCAGTCACCTTCACGACTGACGGTCAGGCGACCAGAGGCGGTGTCAAAATGAAGGCGTGAGTCCGGATAATCCAGTTCGTGAAACAGTACATACGCCGCGGCAAGCGTCGCGTGACCACAGAGATTAACCTCGGTGAGCGTGGTGAACCAGCGCAACTCGATCCCCCCTTTGGTACACACAAAAAACGCGGTTTCTGACTGGTTATGCTGTTGTGCCATCCGCAGTAACGTCTCATCCGGCAGCCACGCGTCGAGCGGGCACACCGCCGCCGGGTTGCCGCCAAAGGAGGACGCGCTGAACGCATCTACCAGATAAAAATCAATCTCCTGCATCGTGTTACCGCCTGTTTTTGTTGTGTTGTTCTTTATCTTCAATGAAAACAACCCCGTTCGCTACCGCTGCATGAAGGTAAATTTTGTGATTCACATCACATAACGGTTGAGTTTTCGCCGTTTAAGGCTTTAAGATCGTCTCCTCATCTTTCAGGCAACGAATCCCAGATATCCCTATGACAACACACACGGTTTCCCGCAGAGTCGCGTGGCTACGCGTGGTCACGCTCGCCATCGCCGCGTTTATTTTCAACACCACGGAATTTGTTCCGGTTGGGCTGTTGTCCGACATCGCCGCCAGCTTCCATATGGAAACGGCACAGGTTGGCATTATGCTGACCATCTATGCATGGGTGGTGGCGCTGATGTCGCTGCCGTTTATGCTGCTGACCAGCCAGATGGAACGTCGTAAGCTGCTTATTGGGCTGTTTGTGGTGTTCATTGCCAGCCATGTGCTGTCATTTATGGCATGGAACTTTACCGTGCTGGTCATCAGCCGCGTCGGCATCGCGTTTGCCCATGCCGTTTTCTGGTCGATCACCGCGTCCCTCGCCATTCGTCTGGCTCCGGCGGGAAAACGCGCCCAGGCGCTGAGCCTGATTGCCACCGGAACGGCGCTGGCGATGGTGTTAGGCCTGCCGATCGGGCGCATTGTGGGACAATACTTCGGCTGGCGAACCACCTTCTTTGCCATCGGCATGGGGGCGCTGATCACCCTGGTGTGTCTGATCAAACTGCTGCCAAAACTGCCCAGCGAACACTCCGGCTCGCTGAAAAGTCTGCCGCTGCTGATGCGTCGACCGGCGCTGATGAGCATCTATCTGCTGACCGTGATTGTGGTGACCGCCCATTACACGGCCTACAGCTATATTGAGCCGTTTGTTCAGGTTGTGGCGGGCTTTAGCGCTAACTTTGCCACCGTTCTGCTGCTGATCCTGGGCGGCGCGGGGATTATCGGCAGCATCCTGTTCGGGAAGCTGGGCAATAAGCACGCGTCTGCGCTGGTAAGCAGTGCGATTGGTCTGCTGCTGGCATGCCTGCTGTTACTGATGCCTGCGGCAGGCAGCGAGAGTCATCTGGCGATCCTCAGTCTGTTCTGGGGCGTGGCAATCATGATTATTGGTCTGGGAATGCAGGTCAAAGTGCTGGCGCTGGCCCCGGACGCCACGGACGTAGCGATGTCGCTCTTCTCCGGGATTTTTAATCTGGGGATTGGCGCCGGTGCGCTGGTGGGAAATCAGATCAGCCTGCATGTATCGATGTCGGCCATTGGTTATCTCGGGGCGATTCCGGCGCTGATCGCGCTGATCTGGTCGGTGCTTATCTTCCGTAAATGGCCGGTCGCGATGGAAGAACAGTCCAGCCACGGTTGACGTTTGTTATGCCGGGTGGCGGCTTCGCCTTACCCGGCCTAAGAAGCATTAATATCCGTGTTCTTCATCACCGCCAAGATAACGGAATCTTTCATCTGTCATTTTGGTCTGACAATCATAGATACCGATTCTCGTTGCCAGAGGAGTGGTTGCACAAGACGCATCGCTTTATATTCATAAGAATTATATCCATTGCGAGTAGGCCGGGTAAGGCGAAGCCGCCACCCGGCAACGTTCTCAATGATACGTCTTAACAATCTCCAGCACGCCGTTAATAATAAACTGCACGCCCATACAGACCAGCAGAAAACCCATCAGTCGGGAGATAGCTTCAATCCCCCCCTTACCCACCCAGCGCATAATCGCCCCGGAGCTGCGCAATGACCCCCAGACGATAATAGCGATAAGCGCAAAAATGATCGGCGGCGCAACGGTGATAACCCAGTGCGGGAATGTCGTCCCATCACGCACCGTTGAGGCGGAACTGATGATCATCGCAATCGTCCCCGGCCCCGCCGTACTCGGCATGGCTAACGGCACAAACGCGATGTTGGCGCTCGGTTCGCTTTCAAGCTCCTCCGATTTGCTTTTGGCTTCCGGGGATTCGTGCGCTTTATGCGCCGGGAACAGCATCCGGAAACCAATAAAGGCCACAATCAGCCCGCCAGCAATACGCAGACCGGGAATCGAAATACCAAAGGTATTCATCACCAGTTGCCCGGCGTAATAAGCCACCATCATTATGGCAAAGACATAGACAGAGGCCATCATCGACTGCTGATTGCGCTCTGCGCTGTTCATGTTCCCCGCCAGCCCCAGAAAAAGCGCCACCGTCGTTAACGGGTTCGCCAGCGGCAGCAACACCACCAGTCCAAGCCCCACTGCTTTAATCAAATCCAACATAATGCACCGCAGTCCTTATCCTTATTCAACATCGCAATTATAGGGGCAAATCCTCGTCCGGAGCCATCCGACAGCGTAACCATAATTGTCTCGCGTAATTCATAACCCCAGATTATCTGTATGATTTAAAAGCGTACAGAATAAGTTCCTGAAGCGTTTTAGCATTTCGTGGCATCGGCCGATTCATTCAGTTGACTTATACTTGCCTGAGCAATAATATCTGCCGTGACTAAACTACTTGCCAGGGCAACCATTGTGAAAAGCACCAGTGACCTCTTTAACGACATAATCCCACTGGGTCGTCTTATTCATATGGTTAACCAGAAAAAAGATCGCCTGCTCAATGACTATCTGTCACCGCTGGATATCACCGCAACACAGTTCAAAGTGCTGTGTTCCATTCGCTGCGAAGTGTGTATCACGCCGGTTGAGCTGAAAAAGGTGCTCTCTGTCGATCTGGGTGCGTTAACCCGCATGCTGGATCGTCTCGTCTGTAAAGGATGGATAGAACGAAGCCCTAACCCGAATGACAAACGTGGCGTACTGGTGAAACTGACCAGCGATGGCGCGGCCATGTGTGAGCAATGTCATCAATTAGTAGGACAAACACTGCACCAGGAACTGACAAAAAACTTATCGGCAGATGAAGTGGCAACGCTTGAGCTCTTACTCAAGAAAATCCTGCCGTAAACAGAAAAAGAGGTATGACGATGTCCAGACGCAATACTGACGCTATCACCATTCATAGCATTTTGGACTGGATCGAAGATAACCTGGAATCTCCACTCTCTCTTGAGAAAGTGTCTGAGCGTTCAGGTTACTCAAAATGGCACCTGCAACGGATGTTTAAAAAAGAGACCGGCCATTCATTAGGACAATATATTCGCAGCCGCAAGCTGACGGAGATTGCCCAAAAACTGAAAGAAAGCAATGAGCCGATCCTCTATCTGGCGGAACGCTACGGATTTGAATCGCAACAGACCCTGACGCGTACGTTCAAGAACTACTTTGACGTGCCGCCTCATAAGTACCGTATTACCAGTATGCCGGGTGAATCCCGTTATCTGTATCCGCTAAAACATTGCAGTTAATCATCGCCTGTTAAGACGTAACCGAGGAAATCATGAAATTTATCGCCTCCGCCGCCCTCACCTTGCTGGTGCTGGTTTCCGGCCAGAGCTTCGCGGAGCAAACCCCCAATGCGGGGCAGCAAAATAATCGTGACACCATGATTATGCCGTCCACGCAAAACCAGTCGCCCTGGGACTTCAATCACATGGGCGCTGGCAGCGACAAATCCGACGAATTAGGCGTGCCGTATTACAACCACGACCTGTAATTCGTTTTTGCCCCGCTAATGCGGGGCTTTTTTCTGCCTTAACCCCGCACCCGCGTTGCCCGACGCACCCGCAAGCCAAAGACGTTGATATACAGCCCGGCCATAATCAGCCCTGCGCCACACAGTTGCAGCACGCTGAGCGTTTCATCCAGCAACAGTGCGGCGCTGGCAAGCCCGACCACCGGTACCAGCAGCGATAATGGCGCCACACGCCAGGTTTCATAGCGTCCGAGCAGCGATCCCCAGATACCATAGCCAATGATTGAGGCGACTAACGCCAGGTAGATCAGCGACAAAATCGTCGTCAGGTCGATCTCCACCAGGCTTTTCAACATCGCCTGCGGACCATCCAGAATAAACGACGCGGCCATAAACGGCACGATTGGGATCAATGCGCTCCAGACCACCAGCGATAAGACCGGCGGACGCGTCTCGTGCTGCATTATCAGTTTGTTAAAGATATTGCCGCACGCCCAGCTCAGCCCCGCCGCCAGGGTGAGCATAAAGCCCAGCAGCGCGACATGCTGACCGTTGAGGCTGCCTTCAATCAGCACCAGCACGCCAAAGACCGCAAGGCTAATGCCCGCCAGCTGCTTGCCCTGCAAGCGTTCGCCGAAGACAAATGCGCCGAGAATGATGGTAAAGAACGCCTGCACCTGAAGCACCAGCGAAGCCAGGCCCGCAGGCATACCGAATTTGATGGCGCAAAAAAGAAACGCAAACTGACCAAAGCTGATGGTAAGGCCGTAGCCCAGCAGCAGCTTAAGGGGAATTTTCGGGCGGGCAACGAACAGCAGCGCCGGGAAGGCCACCAGCAGGAAGCGCAGCCCCGCCAGCATCAGTGGAGGCATGTTGTGCAACCCCATTTTGATGACCACAAAATTGAGTCCCCACACCACGACAACCAGCAACGCTAACAGCCCGTCTTTCCGCGTCATTTTCCGCCCCTGAATTATTAAAATTTTGTAAACACTTCAAGGTAACAGAAAAAATAGCCCCGCGAGAAGATCATTAATTCTGGTACTGGAGAGAAGCACCTGCGGATAAATTGGGTGCTATACAAGCTGCCGATCCCATGATAATCCTGTAATAACACAACAAAAAAAGCATAAGCATTTGTCGGGCAGGAAAATGAAACCATCAATCAGGCGCTCAACCGCAGCGCTGCTGGCATCGTCATTGTTATTAACAATTGGCCGCGGGGCAACGCTGCCCTTTATGACCATATATCTCACACGCGTGTACGATATGAGCGTGGAGAATATTGGCTATGCCCTTACCGTGGCGTTGACCATCGGCGTGGTGTTTAGCCTGGGGTTTGGCATCCTGGCGGATAAGTTCGACAAAAAACGCTATATGCTGATCGCCATCGTGGCCTTTATCGCCGGGTTTGTGGCGATTCCGCTGGTGAATAACGTGACGCTGGTGGTGCTGTTCTTTGCCCTGATTAACTGCGCCTATTCCGTCTTCTCAACGGTGCTGAAAGCATGGTTTGCCGACGTGCTGACCTCCAGCGAAAAGGCGCGCGTTTTCTCACTCAACTACAGTTTCCTGAACATTGGCTGGACGATCGGGCCGCCGATCGGCACCCTGCTGGTGATGTACAGCCTGCAACTGCCGTTCTGGCTGGCCGCCTTCTGTGCCGCACTGCCGCTCGGGTTTATCCATTTCTTTGTGCAGAAAAGCATAGCCTCAGACAGCCCTGAGGAGAAAATGCCGTGGCAGCCCTCGGTGCTGCTGAAAGACCGGGCGCTGTTCTGGTACACGCTCTCCGGCCTGCTGGCGTCGTATGTGGGTGGATCGTTCGCCACCTGCATTTCCCAGTATGTCCTCGCCGCACATGCGGACAGTGACTTCGCAGAAAAGGTGGTGGCCGTTGTGCTGCCCGTCAACGCGGCGGTGGTCGTCACCCTGCAATACGCGCTTGGACGTAAGATCACCGCCAGCAATATTCGTCCGTTAATGACCGCCGCGACGCTTTTTTTCATCCTCGGGCTGGGCGGGTTTATGCTTTCCGGCGAGAACCTGATTTACTGGGGGATCGCGGCGGCGATTTTCACCCTGGGTGAAATTATTTATGCACCGGGTGAATACATGCTGATCGACAATATCGCCCCGCCGGGCATGAAGGCGAGCTATTTCTCCGCCCAGGCGCTAGGCTGGCTCGGCGCGGCGGCGAACCCGATGATCACCGGGCTCATCCTGACCCATCTACCGCACTGGTCATTATTTATCATTATGATGGCCGCCATCATTGCGGCCTGGCTGATGATATTGCGCGGGATGCGCGTGAAAAGTGAAGATAGCGTGTCGGGTGGCGCTGCGCTTACCCGACCGACAAAACCCTAATCGTAAGCCGGGTAAGGCGAAGCCGTCACCCGGCAAAACCAACACCCTAGTGGTGCAACATCTCCTCCACCACCTGCTCTTTGTACATCTCATTCGGGTAGTAGGTCGGCCAGTTATCCATCTCTTTCAGCAGCGCCTCGTGGGAGGTGTTGCCCATAAAGATATGGAAGTGTGAAGAGGCTTTCGGCCCGATGATATGGTCGCTGAACTGCACAAACTTAGGCGCCTGGCTCGCGTTATCCTTGCATTCAAACAGGTAGCGCACGCCTTTTTTCCCCGACGCATAGGTCAGAATTTTGTAGCCGCTGTAGTCGTAGCGGCAGCTGCTCACCGTTTTGCCTCGGTGGAATTCCATCACGTTGTTTTCAATGCCGATGGCGTCCACGTCCGTCGCGTACCCCTTACGGTAGTAGGCCTTCACCTCGGCAGCGGATTTTTCTCCCTTCTGCGCTTTCTTTTCGAAAACCGGATCCAGCGAACCATCAAGCAGGAACGGATAAACGGACTGCCAGGTCCCGTCCCAGTCAGACAGCTTCCTGTCCCTGACGTCTTTATCCTCAAAGACGCCGTTTGCCGCCTTCTGTTCCGCCTCTGTCATCTGATGACCGTGCGAATGGGCAAAAAGCGAGCCGCTTACCAGCAGCGTTCCCAGAGTCAGCGCAATTTTTGCAAGTTGTGCAGCCACAGCAAAATCCTCATTCCGTTTTATAAGAATGAGGATGTTATATTATAACATTTCAGATCGCAACCAGCCCGCGAACGCCCTCCTGCTCCATGTTCTCCCCGCGCCCCTGCTGGACGATGCTGCCGCGCGACATCACCAGATAGCTGTCGGCCAGCTCTGCCGCAAAATCATAAAACTGCTCCACCAGCAGGATGGCCATATCCCCCCGGTTCGCCAGGCTGCGGATCACCTGCCCAATCTCTTTAATCACCGACGGCTGAATACCTTCCGTGGGTTCATCCAGAATCAGTAACCGTGGACGGCTCGCCAGCGCGCGACCTATCGCCAGCTGCTGCTGCTGACCACCGGAAAGATCGCCTCCGCGTCGGTGCTTCATCTCCTTCAGCACCGGGAAAAGCTGCCAAATCTCCTCCGGTACGCTCCTTGCGTTTCCCGCGGAGAAGCGTGACAGCCCCATCAGCAGGTTTTCTTCTACGGTCAGACGCGGAAAAATCTCCCGCCCCTGCGGAACATAGGCCACGCCGGACTGCACCCGCTGGTGCGGTTTACTGTGAGTGATGCTCTTTCCCTGCCAGACCACCTCCCCGCCTTTCACCGGGATCAGCCCCATCAGGCACCTCAGCAGCGTGGTTTTGCCCACCCCGTTGCGCCCCAGCAGGCAGGTAACTTCCCCGACGACCGCCTCAAAGCTCACCCCGCGCAGAATATGACTTCCGCCGTAGTACTGATTCAGTTCGCTAACCTGTAACATCACCTCTCCTTAACGTCCCAGATAGACGTCAATTACCTGTTCATTGGCCTGTACCTCGCGAAGCGAACCTTCCGCCAGTACCCGCCCCTGATGCAGCACCGTGACGTGGTCGGCGATGGTCTCGACGAAGCCCATATCGTGCTCAACCACCATCAGCGAATGCTTGCCTGCCAGGGTGCGGAACAGCTCGGCAGTGTATTCCGTCTCTGCGTCAGTCATACCGGCAGCGGGTTCGTCCAGCAGTAACAGGTGCGGGTCCTGCACCAGCAGCATGCCGATCTCCAGAAACTGCTTCTGTCCGTGGGAAAGCAGCCCGGCACGGCGATCGCGCTCGCTGCCAAGCCGCAGCAAAACCAGCATCTCATCAATGCGGTCGCGCTGCTCGCCGCTGAGCGTGGCCCGCAGGCTCGCCCAGACGGCCCTGTCGGCTTTCATGGCGATTTCGAGGTTTTCCCCTACGGTCAGCGCTTCAAACACGGTCGGCTTCTGGAACTTACGGCCAATGCCCTGACGGGCGATGGCCGCCGGTTCCAGGGCAGTCAGATCGATGGACTGATCGTAAATAGCTTTCCCGCTTTTTGGCCGGGTTTTGCCGGTAATCACGTCCATCAGCGTGGTTTTACCGGCGCCATTAGGGCCAATGATGCAGCGCAATTCTCCGACGCCGATGTTCAGCGAGAGATCGGTCAACGCCTGAAAACCGTCGAAACTGACGTTAATGGCCTCGAGCTGCAACACCGGATCGGTCTGCTCGCGGTAACGGTCGCCCGGTAGCTGGCGGGTAAAGAGTCCTTCAGAGGGCTGCATTAATTCTCTCCCTTACGAAACAGACCGAACACGCCGCGCGGTAAAAACAGCGTCACGGCGATGAAAATCAGCCCCAGAAACAGCTGCCAGTACTCCGGCATCGCCACGGTGAAAAAGCTCTTCGCACCGTTGACCAGCGCCGCGCCAATCACCGGGCCCACCAGAGTGCCGCGTCCACCCAGCGCTACCCAGATGGCCGCTTCAATCGAGTTGGTCGGCGACATTTCACCCGGGTTGATAATGCCCACCTGCGGAACGTACAGCGCTCCCGCCAGGCCACACAGCACGGCGGAAAGCGTCCAGACCAGCAGCTTGAAACCGCGCGGATCGTAGCCGCAGAACGTGAGACGGTTTTCCGCATCGCGCACCGCCGTTAAAATGCGGCCAAATTTACTTTTCGCCAGCGCGTAGCCTGTGCCCAGGGCCAGAAGCAGCAGCACGACCGTTGCGAGAAACAGCGCGATCCGCGTGGTGGTCGCCGTGACGGAAAACCCGAGCAGCGTGGTAAAGCCGGTAAAGCCGTTATTGCCGCCAAAGCCGGTTTCGTTGCGAAAGAACAGCAGCATGCCCGCGTAGGTCAGCGCCTGGGTCATGATGGAGAAATAGACCCCTTTGATCTTCGAGCGAAAAGCAAACCAGCCGAAGACCAGCGCCAGCAGGCCGGGGATCGTCACAATTAACACCAGAGCCCATGCAAAATGCTGCGTTCCCCACCAGAACCAGGGCAGCTCGCTCCACGAGAGAAACGACATAAACGCGGGCAGCCCGTCCCCGGCCGCCTGGCGCATCAGGTACATGCCCATCGCATAGCCGCCCAGAGCGAAGAATATGCCGTGCCCCAGTGAGAGCATACCGGCATAGCCCCAGACCAGATCGAGGGCCACGGCGACAACTGCGTAGCAGAGGATCTTGCCGATGAGCGTCAACATCCACGTAGAAACGGCCAGCGGATGCGTTGCGGGCAACAGCGCGAGAAAAGGCAGCACCAGCAGCGCCGCAACCAGCAGACTGCCGAAGATTTGCGTGGAGCGCGGTGCCCTGCGCGCCAGTGTTAAGGTCAATGGCTGGCTCATCAGTCTGTCACCCTCCCTTTAAGTGCGAATAACCCCTGCGGACGTTTCTGAATAAACAGAATGATCGCCACCAGAATCAGGATTTTGCCCAGCACGGCGCCCATCTGCGGTTCAAGAATTTTATTGAAGATCCCCAGACCAAAGGCCGCCGCGACGCTACCGGCCAGCTGGCCGACGCCGCCGAGCACCACCACCAGGAACGAATCAATGATGTATCCCTGGCCCAGCTCCGGTCCCACGTTCCCCAGTTGGGACAATGCCACGCCGCCCAGCCCGGCAATGCCGGACCCGAGGCCAAACGCCAGCATATCTACCCGTCCGGTGGGGACGCCGCAGCAGGCCGCCATGCTGCGGTTTTGCGTCACCGCCCGCACGTTCAGCCCCAGACGCGTTTTATTCAGAATGAGCCAGGTGAAGAACAGCACCATCAGCACAAACCCGAGCACCACAATACGGTTCCACGGCAGCGTCAGGTTGGCGAAAACCTGCACCCCGCCGGACAGCCAGGCCGGGTTTGCGACCTCAAGGTTCTGGGCGCCAAAGGTCATGCGCACCAGCTGGATAAGCATCAGGCTGATCCCCCAGGTGGCGAGCAGGGTTTCCAGCGGGCGGCCATACAGATGGCGGATCACCGTGCGCTCCAGCACCATCCCGATACCTGCCGTCAGGCAAAATGCCACCGGCAGCGCCACCACCGGATAAAGCGCCAGCCACTGAGGCATCCACTGCGCCATAACCTGCTGCACCATCCAGGTGGCATACGCCCCGAGCATCAGCATTTCGCCGTGGGCCATGTTAATCACCCCCAGCAGACCATAGGTGATAGCCAGCCCGAGCGCGGCCAGCAAGAGTACCGATCCCAACGACAAGCCCATGAAGGCCTGCCCCAGCAGTTCGCCCCACATCAGCCGGTGCTGAATACGGTCCAGGCTCTCAGCGGCGGCGGCACGTACCCGTGCGTCCGGCTCGGTTTGCGCCCGGGTGAACGGAGTCAGCGTGGCCTGAACGTCCGGATCGTCAGACTGTCCCAACAGTTCAACCGCGTTGAGGCGCGTTTCCGCCTGCGGACTCGCCAGCTGAAGATTTGCCAGCGCCAGCCTCAGCGACTGTCGGGTGACGTCATCCGTTTCGCGGTTAGCCCGCTGTTGCAGAAACCCGAGCATATCCGGCTGGGCGTCACGCTGAAGTTGCCGCGCGGCATGACGCCTTTCGGTGACACTGTCACTGACAAGCTGATGCGTCGCCAGCGCCGTGACGGTTAACACGCGCAGCCGGTTGGTCAGCCGCACGGCTTTGGTCGTTCCTTCGGCGCTCTTTGCCGCGCCCAGGGCAACCATTTCGCCGTCGATGCGGGTAAAAGCCTTCTTCTGGCTGTCGGTGTAGAGGTTCTCCTGTTGCAGCGCTTTAAGCAGCGGCAAACGTGCAGGTTCCGGCGTGGCTGCCCAGCGGGTCAGCATAGCGGTCTGCTGGCTGCGGCTAGCGGCAACGAAATCATCGGCATCCGATGCCTGCACCATCCCTGGCAGCAGTCCGGTAAGCCACACAATCGCAATAATTATGCGCATGGCGTTCATGACGTCTCTCCCTGGTGGTGGCTTAGTTGCTGGCGGTTTTCATCGGCTGGTCAGGTTTTTTGTCATTCCCGGCGATAAACGGGCTCCACGGCTGAGCGCGTACCGGCTGTTCGGTTTGCCAGACGACATTGAACTGGCCGTTGCCTTCGATTTCACCAATCATGACGGGCTTATGCAGGTGGTGGTTGGTGGCATCCATGGTCAGCGTAAAGCCGGACGGCGCGTTGAACGACTGGCCCGCCATTGCCGCGCGCACTTTGTCCACGTCGGTTGTCCCCGTTTTTTCAACCGCCTGCGCCCACATATGCAGGCCGACATAGGTCGCTTCCATCGGATCGTTGGTGACGACGGTATCGGCATTCGGCAGCTTATGGGCTTTCGCGTAGGCTTTGTAGGCCGCGACAAAGGTCTGGTTGGTCGGGTTATCGACGGATTCAAAGTAGTTCCACGCCGCCAGGTTACCCACCAGCGGTTTGGTATCAATGCCGCGCAGTTCCTCCTCGCCCACCGAGAACGCCACCACCGGCACGTCCGTGGCTTTCAGCCCCTGGTTCGCCAGCTCTTTATAGAAAGGCACGTTGGAATCACCGTTGATGGTTGAGACCACCGCCGTTTTACCGCCCGCGGAGAATTTCTTGATACTGGCGACGATGGTCTGGTAATCGCTATGACCAAACGGGGTGTAGACCTCTTCAATATCTTTATCTTCCACGCCTTTCGAGTGCAGGAAGGCGCGGAGGATCTTGTTCGTGGTGCGCGGGTAAACGTAGTCCGTTCCCAGCAGGAAGAAGCGTTTCGCGCTGCCGCCGTCCTCGCTCATCAGGTACTCCACCGCCGGGATCGCCTGCTGGTTTGGCGCCGCGCCGGTATAGAAGACGTTAGGTGACATCTCTTCACCTTCATACTGCACCGGATAGAACAGCAAACCGTTCAGCTCTTCAAAAACCGGCAGAACTGATTTACGCGATACGGAGGTCCAGCAGCCAAACACCACGGCGACCTTATCCTGGCTCAGAAGCTGGCGGGCCTTTTCGGCAAACAGCGGCCAGTTGGATGCCGGGTCAACCACCACCGGCTCCAGCTTTTTCCCGAGCACGCCGCCTTTGGCGTTGATTTCGTCGATGGTCATCAGGGCGACATCTTTCAGGGGCGTTTCTGAAATGGCCATCGTGCCGGAGAGTGAGTGCATGATCCCGACTTTAATGGTCTCTGCGGCCTGGACGCCAAAACTGACCCCCATGGCGACCACGGAGGCGGACAAGGCGAACGCTTTTATAAAGGTACGACGGTGCATATTTTCACTCCTGAAAAAGAAAGCTGTGCGAAGACGTCCGTTACCGCCCGGACGCAGAAAAAGTAACGTCAGTTTCAGGAGAGCAAAAAGGGTGCCAGGTTGCAGAGGCAGGATTTAAACGGGTTCGAAGAGAGGATCTACGGGAAACGACTCAGAATGGTACAGCGCTGCACTGTAATAATGCAGCGCTGTGAACGATGTTACCAGACGTCGCTGGCGATTTGCGTCACCAGGCGAACTTTATCCCACTGCTGGGCTTCGCTCAGGCTGTTACCCTCTTCCGTGGAGGCAAATCCGCACTGTGGGCTGAGGCAAATCTGCTCTTTCGCCACGTAGCGCGCGGCCTCTTCCAGACGCGCTTTCACCCCTTCCGGGTTCTCCAGTTCACCGTGCTTGGTGGTGATTAGCCCCAGAACCACCTGCTGTTTACCCGGGCGCACAAAACGCAGTGGCGCAAAGTCGCCGCTACGGTCGTTGTCGTACTCCAGGAAGAACGCGTCGACGTTCACCGTACCGAACAGCACCTCCGCCACCGGCTCATAGCCGCCTTCGGAAATCCAGGTTGAGCGGAAGTTGCCGCGGCAGACGTGTAGCCCGATGGTCAGATCGTCCGGTTTGCCCTCCAGCGCCTTATTCAGCACCCGGGCATAGGTTCGGGCAAGTTCGTCTGCATCATCACCGCGCTCGCGGATCTGCCGGCGCTGGTCTTCTGAACAAAGGTAGGCCCAGACGGTATCATCCAGTTGCAGATAGCGGCAGCCTGCATCGTAAAAGGCCCGAATGGCATCGCGCCAGGTGGTCGCCAGATCGTCAAAGTAATCTTTCAGATCCGGGTATACCGTGGCATCAATATCCTTGCGGCCACCGCGGAAGTGCAGCACGCTCGGGCTCGGAATGGTCATCTTCGGCTGTGCGTTACCGCTGATGCTTTTGAGGTAGCGGAAATCTTCCAGCATAGGATGATCGCCGAAGCCCAGTTTGCCCGTTACGCGCACGCCATGGGCTTTGGTCTGCACCCCGTTGAACTGAATGCCCTGCTGCGAATCATAACGCTCTACGCCCTGTAGCCCGTCAAAGAAGTCAAAGTGCCACCAGGCGCGGCGGAATTCACCGTCCGTTACCACATGCAGACCGCAGGCGCACTGCTGCTCGACAACATGGCGAATGGCCTCGTCCTCAACCGCGCGAAGCTGACCGGCATCGATCTCACCGCTGGCAAATTGCAGACGGGCCTGTTTAACAGAATCCGGGCGTAAAAAACTGCCGACTACATCGGCGCGGTACGGGGCATGGTGTCGCTGCATGGAAATCTCCTCTGTCTGTCGGCGTTAATTGCCCACAGTGATAATTCATCTCTTGAATATTTAGACTTCTGGATGTCTAAACGTCCTGAAAAGATGTCATACCGGCTCTCCGCCGACAAACGAGAAAATTTCATCTGTGTTGAAATAAATTCATGTTCACAGGGCGGGTGATGAAGATCCTGCAAACGCGAACCGCTCATCTTCCCAGCCGGTCATGCCTCCGAGCATAACCTTGACCGGCAGACCCAGACGCGCCAGCTTCAGCGCCGCCCTGTCCGCCCCGTTGCAGTGCGGGCCTGCACAATAGACGACAAACAGCGTGCCCTCTGGCCACGCTTTCATCCGCTCGGCGGTGATCTGGCTCCAGGGTAAATGCAGCGCGCCGGGCAGATGCCGCCGGGCAAAATGTTCAGGTTTTCCGACAACGTGCAGCAGAACAAAGTCCTGCTCACCGCTGGATACCGCGTGATGGACATCGGCGCAGTCCGTCTCGACGCTCAGACGACGCAGAAAATGCCCCACGGCTTCCTGCGGCTCAGCAGCCGGAAATTCAGTAACATAGCTCATGAATCTTCCTCATTTGTGGTGTTTGTGTTAACACTACTCTATCCCTTACTTCAGCCCATGAATGCGTCCGCCTATGCCAGAAAACAGCAAAAAGATGACAAACTTAAGACATCCCTCGCCGCGCGCGGTCGTGCTGGCATATGACGGTTTATGTACCTTTGAGTTTGGCGTGGCGGTAGAGATCTTTGGCTTGCCGCGCCCGGAGATGGGCGAGGACTGGTATCAGTTCGCCGTGGCGAGCGTGGATGACGGCGAGCTCCGGGCAACGGGCGGGATCCGTATTCTGGCCGATGGCGATCTGGGTCTGCTGGAAACGGCGGATCTGGTTGTCGTACCCGGCTGGCGAGGGCTGGACGAACCCGTACCCGACGCGCTCTGTCAGGCGCTCCGTGCGGCGCATGCCCGGGGTTGTCAGCTACTCTCAATCTGCTCTGGCGTTTTCGTTCTGGCAGCCTCAGGCCTGCTTGACGGGCGGAAGGCAACCACCCACTGGCGCTACACGCAAGCTCTGAAAGCACGCTATCCCGCTATCACCGTGGTTGAGGATGTGCTGTACCAGGACGAAGGCGATATTCTCACTTCCGCAGGCAGCGCCGCGGGGATTGATCTGTGCCTGCACGTGGTGCGCCGGAATTACGGTATTGAAGCGGCAAACTGCGTGGCGTGTCGGCTGGTGATCCCGCCCCATCGGGACGGCTCGCAAACCCAGCAGCTTAGCCGACCGGTGGCTCAGTTGCGGGAGAGCCAGCGCCTGGGCCAGCTGTTTGATTATCTTCACCAGCATCTGGCCGTTTCCCATACCGTCGAATCGCTGGCCCTGCGGGTGGGTATGAGTCAGCGCACTTTTCTGCGCCGTTTCCAGGACGCAACCGGAACAACGCCCGCGCGCTGGTTATTAACTGCGCGATTGCAGCGGGCAAAAGATTATCTCGAAAACAGTCGACTCAGCATCGACAATATTGCGGAACAAACCGGATTTGGACAAAGCGCCACGCTGCGCCACCATTTCCGGCAGCAATTTGCGCTTTCGCCCGCGCAATATCGCAAACAATTTTTACAGCCGGTACGATAAACGGGCAAAAAAAAACCGCCATAATCTGGCGGTAAATGCTTGCATGGATAGATTTGTATTTTGGTATCTACGCTCCGGTATTCCATACCGGGATGTGGATCACCTGCAATCTACCACTGTGAGCCTCAACGAAGCATAAACGAATCGATTAACCCGCTTTGGTATTAATTTGCAGATAACGCATCAGCCCCTGCTCTGCACTCTGGCGGGCATCATCATTAATCGCTTCGAGATAAAACGCACGAGAGACCCCATACGGCGCCTGCTCGGATGGGTAAACGGCGAACTGGAAGGTTTTGCCCCTCGCCTTATTGGTACAGCCCAGCTCCCAGCGATCTTCACTTACCTGGGTGCTATTACATTCGACACGTCCGTAATCGCTGGTTAAATACGATCCGACACGGCTTTTTGCTGACTGAATATATTCTGGTTCTTCATTTGAATAGATGCTGGCCGCAGCACCCACCGCAACCACTACGCCCAGAAGTGATAGCACGATTATTTTTTTCATTTATTCGATCCAATCCTTAGCCAGAAAAATCTTATTGTAAATGATTTCCCAATAAATCTAGCTTCTCTTTGCATACCAGAAATGGGAGTTTACAACGGCGATATTGCTTTTAAGAATAGTCTTAAGTGAGTTTTATTGCGACCACAATTTTTGACAGTCTATTTTCTCAAATTTAAACAGTCGAATAATTACTCTATGAAATTATCCCTACGATGACCGTAGCGTATTTTCAGGGGATAAAGGATGTTCAGAAAAGAATTTTCGCTACTGCTGGTGATTAGCGCCCTGTTCTCAGGGCAGATTATGGCGGAGCACAAAGGGCATGAATTTGTGTATGTGAAAAACGCCGACCATCAGCTTCGTCATGAAGCTGACAGCGACGAGTTACGCAGCGCGGCTGAGGAGTCTGCGGAGGGGTTGCGCGAGCACCATGCCTGGCAGAAATCGCGCAAACCGGATACCCACTCTGCGGGTTAGCTGCCTTTACGCTTCGGCAGGGTCTTCATCAAATCGTCAGGGCTGACGGAGGCCACAATGCTTCCCGGAGGCGGCATTTTGAAGATGTGATTCTTCATCTTGCCGATAACGTGCATTTCACACGGACGGCAGTCAAACTTCAGCGTCAGCACTTCATCGCCATTCACCAGCTGCATCGGCGTCGCTTTCCAGCTTTTAATATTGCCTTTCGCCTGTTTCGGACAAAGGTTAAAGGCAAACCGCAGGCAGTGTTTGGTGATCATCACCGGCACATCGCCCTTCTCTTCATGCGCTTCATACGCGGCGTCAATCAGCTGCACGCCGTGACGATGGTAAAACG
Source organism: Enterobacter cloacae complex sp. GYL001 (assembly GCF_049237125.1). Taxonomy (NCBI): domain Bacteria; kingdom Pseudomonadati; phylum Pseudomonadota; class Gammaproteobacteria; order Enterobacterales; family Enterobacteriaceae; genus Enterobacter; species Enterobacter cloacae complex sp. GYL001. The sequence continues at coordinate 240,153 of NZ_JBMKGW010000005.1, forward strand.
CACGCGCTTTGTGGTTGTAAACGTTCGCGAGGAACGAGAGATGCGTGTCCGGGTAGACCGGCGCAGGCACCGTTTCGGCCTTACGGCTGCCGCGCGGATAGTTTGCCAGGCGTGCTTCATCCAGCATCTCTGCCGTTTCACGGCGGAACTGGTTCAGCAGGCTGTTCGGCACGAACAGCGCGTCCGGCAGATTCACCTCAGTATTGCGCGCGTAATAAATGGTCTGCCCCAGCTTCGCCACGCCATCCTTGAGGTTGCTAAGCGCTTTCTCCGCATTGTTCGCCACCTCGAACAGGCCGTCGAGCGTATGCGTCACGCTGATACCGTCTTCGCAGGTCATGGTCAGGATCAGCTGCTCTTCCCAGCCCCCCAGCGCGATATCCACCGCAATGCGGCGCTCGCTGGAGGTCTTGAGCAAGGCCTGCTGCCAGTTGTGATCCAGGTTACGGTTAAGCGCCGCATTAGGACGGGCTTTGTAGAGATCGGCAGGCATTTCGTTCGGCCAGACGCGATAGCGATTTTCGCCGATTTTCTCCACCGTATTGGCGCGGAAACCCACTACTTCACGTTTGATCATCACGTTGAGACCATCGCCATTCGCCAGCGGCTCTGTAACCTGAACGTCAAGATGATCTTTCGCCACTTTCAGCACTTCACCCACCGGTAAACCGATAAACTTCGGTGAATCGAACGCGCCAATATCCCCTTTACGGGCATTCACGAAATAGTCCGTGCTGCCGCGGTGGAAGGTCTTGTCCGTCGACGGAATAAAGAAATGCTCTGTACGACCGGCGGATGCGCGCGCCAGGTCACCGCGATCGTCGATGATGGCATCCAGCATCTGACGATAATGGGCGGTGATATTTTTCACGTAGCTCATGTCCTTGTAGCGCCCTTCAATTTTGAAGGAGCGTACACCGGCATCGATCAGCGCGCCGAGGTTGGCCGTCTGATCGTTATCTTTCATCGACAGCAGGTGTTTTTCGAATGCCACCACGCGGCCCTGATCGTCTTTCAGGGTATAAGGCAGACGGCAGGCCTGAGAGCAGTCGCCCCGGTTAGCGCTGCGCCCCGTCTGGGCGTGAGAGATATTACACTGCCCGGAATACGCCACACACAGCGCACCGTGGATAAAGAATTCAATGGTCGCGTCGGTCGCCTGGTGGATATCGCGGATCTGGTTCAGGTTCAGCTCGCGCGCCAGAACAATCTGCGTAAACCCGACGTCCGAAAGAAACTTCGCCTTCTCAACGGTGCGGATATCGCACTGGGTGCTGGCATGCAGCTCAATCGGCGGGATATCCAGTTCCAGAACGCCCATATCCTGAACGATCAGGGCGTCAACGCCGGTCTGGTAGAGATCGGTAATAAGACGCTGCGCGGGCTCAAGCTCATCATCATGAAGAATGGTGTTCAGGGTCACGAACACCTTCGCCCCGAAACGGTGGGCGAACGGGACCAGCTCGGCAATGTCGCGCAGGCTGTTGCTGGCGTTATGACGGGCACCGAAGCCAGGGCCGCCAATGTAGACGGCATCTGCTCCGTGAAGAATGGCTTCACGGGCAATGGCGGCGTCGCGGGCCGGGCTTAGCAGTTCAAGATGATGGGAGTGCAGGCGCATACTTCGTCGTTATCCGTTATGGTCAAAATGGCGGCTATTGTAGTCAGAAGTCTGTGCCAGTGAAACCGTTTTGCGACGCTTTAGCGGGGATAATGGATCAGAGAGTGAAAATGCACCGTCCGGGCGCTGCTGTTGCGGTACGCGTGCGGTTTATCGCCGGCAAAACGCACGCCGGAATCAGCGTATAGCGTGCGCCAGACACCGTCAATCTGCATGTCCAGCTCACCGCTTATCACCACCACGTGCTCGATCACCCCGGCTTCGTGCGGCGTGGACTCACTCAGCGCGCCGGGCGACAGGGTGATGGAGAAATGGTCGAACTTAAGCTGTTCATCCCAGGGGAAAAGCGGTTTCACCACCATCGCCTGCTGCTGCGGATCGAACACCGCCTGCGGTTCGCTTTCTGGAGTGATAAACGCCGAAAAAGGTACGTTCAGCCCGGTGGCGATTTTCCACAAAGTAGAGACCGTCGGGCTGGACTCATTGCGTTCGATTTGCCCAAGCATCGCTTTCGACACGCCCGTCTCTTCCGCCAGTTTCGACAGGCTCCAGCCCCGCGCCTGACGCAGCGCTTTCAGTGTGGTTGCCAGGTGTTGAGTGATATCCATAGTTCCTCCCGTTGCGGCAAAGCATACCACTTGTACGCTATAGCGCACAGTGATACCTTATCCTGGACGTTATAACGCACAACGGAGTATCCATGCGATCGACTGCCTCTCTCTTTCCTGCCGTGCTGGCCGGTTTTGTTGCCGTTCTGGTGGGCTATGCCAGCTCTGCCGCCATTATCTGGCAGGCGGCTGCGGCGGCTGGCGCCAGTACACAGCAAATTGCCGGATGGATGACCGCGCTGGGGCTCGGGATGGGGATCAGCACGCTGGCATTGTCGTGGTGGTATAAAGCCCCGGTGCTGACCGCCTGGTCGACTCCCGGCGCGGCGCTGCTCGCCACCAGCCTGCAAGGCGTGACGCTGGCGGAAACCATCGGGGTATTTATATTCGCGAATGCGCTGATTCTGCTGTGCGGCGTCACCGGCCTGTTTGCCCGGTTGATGAAACTAATCCCGCACTCGCTTGCCGCCGCTATGCTGACGGGCGTGCTGTTACAGTTTGGCCTGAAGGCATTCAGCAATCTTGAGGGACACATTTTTCTTTGCGGCAGTATGCTGGCCGCCTGGCTGGTGACCAAAGCCGTAGCGCCCCGGTACGCCATTGTCGCCACGCTGCTGGTGGGCGTGTTCGTGGCATGGGCCGGAGGTGACGTTGTCACGAACAGGATGACGTTATCAGTCATCATGCCGGAATTCATTGCCCCTGCGTTCACCTTCACCAGCCTGCTCAGTATCGGCTTACCCTTCTTCCTGGTGACCATGGCGTCGCAGAATGCGCCCGGCTTCGCCACCATGCAGGCATCGGGCTATCCGCTGGCGGTCTCACCGCTGATCGTTGCCACCGGCGGGCTGGCGCTGCTGTTATCCCCCTTCGGCGTTTATTCTATATGCATCGCCGCCATCACTGCCGCCATCTGCCAGAGCCCGGACGCCCATCCGGATGCCAGTAAACGCTGGCTGGCCGCGGCGGCGGCAGGCGGGTTTTATCTGCTGGCGGGGGTGTTCGGCGGGTCGATTTCCGGGCTGATGGCCGCCCTGCCGCTGAGCGGCATCCAGACGCTGGCCGGGCTGGCCCTGCTCGGCACTATCAGCGGGAGTTTGTATCAGGCACTGAACCATGAAGCAGAACGCGACGCGGCGATCGTTACCTTCCTGATGACCGCCAGCGGCGTCACGCTCCTGGGAATTGGCTCCGCCTTCTGGGGGCTGGTGCTGGGAGGGATCTGTTACGCCGTCTTCTCACGCCTTCGCCGCGCGTAGCTGTGACGGCGTAATGCCGGTCATGCTGCGAAAACGGTTACTGAAATGGCTGGCGGAGTTAAATCCACAGGCCAGCGCGATGTCGGTGAGCGGCGTGGTCGTGTGCTGTACCAGCGCTTTGGCCTTCTCCATGCGGCGCTGCATAACGTACTGATGTGGCGCCAGCCCCATCGACTGGCGGAACATCCGCGCAAAGTGATACTCACTGAGTGCGGCCTGGCCCGCCAGTTCCGCCAGGGTTAAGGGTTGTGCAAGGTTTTCCTCGATAAAGGCCAGCACGTTGCGCAGTACAAACGGTGATAACCCGCCGGTCACTACCGGCAGCTTCCACTGTACGCTGGAATAGTGCTGGACCAAATGCGTCAGCAATAAGGTCGACGCGGTGCTCAGGGTGAGCTGATTGGCGTTTTGCTGCCAGTCGCAGCCGAGCAAAAACTGGCGATAAAGGGCGGTGATTTTCGGATCGCTGCCGAAGATTTTTTCCTCCAGCGTCAGCGATAGCGGTCGTTTATCCCAGATTTTCTCCCCCACGTCCCGCAGGTGTTCATCGGTGCAGTAGAGGTGCACAAACGACAGGTCGTCACGAATATCCCACGTGGATTCGCTCTCTTCCGGCATCAGACAAAAACGGTCCGGCCCGCCGCCATTTTTCCAGCCACCCGGCGTTTTTTGATAGCTTTCATAGCCATCCGCCACGTACAGGCTAAGGGTGTGATGGTTGCTTTTCACCGTGATCGTGTCGTGCTTGTTGTACCACGCCGCCAGTTGAATGCCAGTATTGAGCGCGACGGTTTCCCGCAGCACTGCATTTTGTTGGCGTAACGTTTCAAAGGTGTCGTAAACGAGAGACATGGCCGTAAACAGGTGATTAATCAGACTGTCAGTCTAAGAAGTGTTGCAGCCTGTTACCAGCCATTGTGCGAGAAAAAAGCGCAAGAATTTGCAAGTCCGGCGCAAGGCGATGAAAGCCGGCCCCCCCTTCTTTCGCCACACTGTCGTTTTTCGCGGTATGAGAAGAGAGACACCATGAACGCATTACTCTATGGGCTGGTCGTTGTTATCTGGGGCACGACCTGGATCGCCATTTTTTTACAACAGGGGCCGGTTGCAGCGCCGGTCTCCATTTTCTGGCGCTTCGCCGTGGCCAGCGCCACGATGATGATCGTCCTGGTCGCCCTTCGCCGTCTGCGCAGGCTGGCGCTGCGGGATCATCTCTACTGCATGCTTCAGGGCTGCTGCGTTTTCTGTTTCAACTTCTGGTGCTTTTACACCGCCGCCGCCCATATCAATACCGGCCTTGAGTCGGTGATTTTCTCGATGGCCGTGCTGTATAACGCCATCAACAGCTTTATCTTCTTCGGCCAGCGCCCACCCGCACGCTTCTGGACGGCGGCAGCGCTGGGGCTTATCGGGATCATTACCCTTTTCTGGAACGATCTGCTCGCCAGCGGCTGGAGCGCGTCGTTGCTTACGGGCATCGGGCTTTCCGCCCTCGGCACCTACGGCTTCTCGCTGGGGAATATGATCAGCATGCGTCATCAGCGAAACGGGCTGGAAACTATGACCACCAACGCCTGGGCGATGCTGTACGGCACCGTCGTGATGGGCCTTATCGCGCTCTTCAGGGGCGATAGCTTTATGCCGGAATGGACGGTGAGCTATATGGGGGCGCTGCTCTATCTTGCGCTGTTTGGCTCGGTGATTGCCTTCGGCGCCTACTTTACGCTGGTAGGCCGCATTGGTCCCGGTAAAGCCGCGTACAGCACCCTGCTGTTCCCGCTGGTGGCGCTCTCGATTTCAACGGTGTACGAGGGTTACGTGTGGCATCTCAACGGGATCGTCGGCCTGCTGTTGATACTGGGCGGGAATATGGTGATGTTTACGAAGCCAGAAACCTGGTTCCGCCGCCTGCGGACGGCATAAAAAAACGGCCTGCGAAAATGCAGGCCATTTTTTATTAATTTGCTGTCTGATGAACATCAAACATGGTGGCATCCGTCGCCATATCATCCACAACCTGCTTCAGGGTGCCGAAGCCCATTGGCGTATTCTCGTTCGCCAGCTCTTTCCCTTCACCCTTACGAACAACCTTAATCACTGGTTTGTTCGTGGCCGCATCGATTAACTCACCTTCGAAGAACAGATGCGTATCCATGGTACGATGGCCCGTTGCCATCTGCGTACCCGCAACCAGCAGCGCCACAGGCACCACTTCATAGAACTGCAAACCTTCTTTGTCTGAGCTCACACCCGTGATGGCGCCGCGGAAGATCAGGCTATGTTTGCCCGGCGTCGTCACAATCGGCTTACGCTGGCCAATCGCGGTTTTCAGTTTGGTATTGGTATAATTCAACAGCTCATCAAGCGTTTTTTGCCCAAGCTGAGTGGTCGGTTTTGGCGTCGGATAATAGGTTATCGGCGTCCAGATAATGCTGTCGTAATTCGCCTCATTATAGGACGGGTCAACCCAACGCAGGGTTGGCTTCCCGGTTGCAGATTTCATCTCCTGCAAGCCGGAGTAATCTTTTAAAAAGCCTGAATATTGATCGGGGGCTGCGACTTTTGACGCACAGCCGGAAAGGGCCAACAGACCAGAAAGCACTGCAACTTTAAAAAAAGTGTGAGTACGCATGATGGTATTCAATGTTATCTGCAAGTATGCACTTGAAGTTATAACAAAAAACCGGGCGATGTGTTGTGGCAAAAAATGACGAAGACAGCACAAATAGCGAAAAAACTGCCCGAACGAAACCGGGCAGTGAAAAATTACTCCTTAAGGTCCACTTGCCAGAACAGGTGCTTGCCGAAGGGATCGATTTCATAGCCCGTGACCTCTTTACGGACTGGCTCAAAAATCGTCGAGTGGGCAATCATTACCGCCGGCATTTGATCGTGCATCATCTGCTGCGCCTGCTTGTACAGCGCCACGCGTTTTTCGCGATCGGTTATCGATTTAGCTTCGGCAATCAGGTTATCAAACGACTTATAGCACCATTTGGCCGAGTTCGACCCGCCGTTGGCGGACGTACAGGTAAACAGCGGGCCGAAGAAGTTATCCGGATCGCCCGTCGCCGTTGTCCAGCCCATCAGTGCGGCCTGATGCTCCCCGCCCTTCACGCGCTTCAGGTATTCGCCCCATTCGTAGGTCACGATTTTGGTCTGCACGCCCACTTTCGCCCAGTCCGCCTGGATCATCTCCGCCATACGCTTCGCGTTCGGGTTATACGGCCGCTGCACAGGCATGGCCCACAGATCGATGTTTACGCCGTTGGCAAATCCCGCCTCCTTTAGCAGCGCTTTCGCTTTTTCTGGATCGTAATCGTAGTCTTTCAGCTCGCTGTCGGCACTCCAGACGCCAGGCGGCAGCAGGTTTTTCGCCGCCGTGCCGGTGCCGTGGAACACCGCCTCAATGATGGCGGGTTTGTTAATCGCCATCGCCAGCGCCTGGCGCACTTTTACGTTATCCAGCGGTGGCTTTTGCGTGTTAAACGCCAGGAAACCGGTATTCAGACCGGCCTTGCTCATCAGGTTGATGTCTTTGTTAGCCTTCATACGCGGCAGGTCCGCCGGGTTCGGGAACGGCATCACCTGGCACTCATTCTTCTCGACTTTGGCAAAACGCACCGAGGCGTCCGGCGTGATGGTGAACACCAGACGATCCAGCTTCGATTTTCCCTGCCAGTAGTCAGGGAAAGCGGTGAAGAGGATGCGGGAATCCTTCTGATATTGCGCCAGCTTAAACGGCCCGGTGCCAATCGGCTGCATATCGACCTTTTCTGGCGTGCCCGCTTTCAGCATGGCATCGGCATACTCCGCCGACAGAATGGAGGCAAAGTACCACGCCAGATCAGCGACAAACGGCGCTTCCGGATGCGCCAGGGTGAAGCGCACGGTGCGATCGTCAACTTTATCAATGGCGGTAATCAGGCTGCCGAACTCCAGACTTTCGAAGTTGGAATAACTGCCGTTGGAGACGTTATGGTAGGGATGATTCACATCTTTCTGGCGCATAAACGAGAAAATCACGTCGTCCGCGTTGAAGTCGCGCGTCGGCGTGAACAGCTTATTACTGTGGAATTTCACCCCTTTGCGCAGTTGGAATGTGTAGACCTTGCCATCGTCGCTTACCTCCCAGCTTTCCGCCAGGCTCGGCACCAGTTCGGTAGTGCCCGGTTTGAAATCGACCAGACGGTTATAAACCGGTACGGCGCTGGCGTCCACGCTGGTCCCCGACGTATAGAGCTGAGGATTGAAATTTTCCGGCGATCCTTCGGAGCAATACACCAGCGTTTTTGCCGCGACGGTGGAACTGACCGTCAGCGCAGCAAGCGCCAGCGTTATCATTGTGAATGTGCTTTTCATCATTTATTCCTGTCTTTTTAATTCGACGGCTAATTACTTCTTTTGCCATTTCATAAATAACATTAAAGTGATGGCGCAAACACATGAAAAATAAATACAGAAGGAAACACTATGGGCTCAGAACTCTCCAGACAATTAACCCAACGCTTTTTCCGCTATCTCGCCATCACCAGCCAGAGCGACCCGAAAGTCAAAACCCTGCCCTCCACCCCGGGCCAGCACGACATGGCGCGGGAGCTGGCGAAGGAGCTGGAAACGCTGGGGTTAGACGATATTGTGATAGATGAGTTCGCCACCGTTACCGCCGTGAAAAAAGGCAATGTTCCCGGCGCGCCGCGGATTGGTTTTATTACCCATATCGACACCGTCGACGTCGGTTTATCCCCGGATATTCATCCACAAATATTAACGTTTACGGGGAATGATCTCTGCCTGAATAAAGAGAAAGATATTTGGCTGCGCGTAAATGAGCACCCGGAAATTCTGGCTTATCCTGATGAGGAGATTATTTTCAGCGACGGAACCAGCGTATTAGGCGCAGATAATAAAGCGGCCGTCACCGTGGTCATGACGGTGCTGGAAAACCTCACCGCTGAACATAAGCATGGCGATATTGTGGTGGCGTTTGTGCCCGATGAAGAGATTGGCCTGTGTGGCGCGAAAGCGCTGGATTTGAAGCGCTTCGACGTCGATTTTGCCTGGACCATCGACTGCTGCGAGCTGGGGGAGATTGTTTACGAGAACTTTAACGCGGCGGCGGCTGAAATTCGCTTTACCGGCGTCACGGCTCACCCGATGTCCGCCAAAGGGGTGCTGGTCAATCCGCTGCTGATGGCAACGGATTTCATCAGCCATTTCGATCGCCGGCAAACCCCGGAATGCACCGAGGGGCGCGAAGGTTATATCTGGTTTAACGGCATCCAGGCCGGGCAGAACGAAGCGATACTGAAAGCCAATATTCGTGATTTTGACAAAGATGGTTTCGCCGCCCGCAAGCAGCACATTGCCGATGTGGCGGCGCAAATAGCCGCGCAGCATCCCACGGCAAACGTGGAATACCGCATTGAGGATACCTACAGCAATATCAGCAATGCGATTGGCGAAGACCGCCGCGCGATCGACCTGATGTTCGAGGCGATGGAATCGCTCGGCATCACCCCAAAACCGATCCCCATGCGCGGTGGCACGGATGGAGCGGCCCTGTCAGCCAAAGGCCTGCTCACCCCGAACTTCTTCACCGGCGCCCATAACTTCCACTCGAAGTTTGAGTTTTTACCGCTGTCGTCGTTCGAGGCCTCCTGTCGCACGGCCCTGCAACTCTGTCTGCTGGCCGCGCGTTAAGCGGGCTTGCGTGCGAGCATGGTAGCGAAGCGCAGCTTGATACGGTTCCCGTTGGCATCGGTACGGTGGAGTTCCCCTACCTCTTCGTTGTACTTGATCAGCTCCCAGCCTTCGTAGTAGTTGCTCAGTTCACCGGTTTTGAAGGCAAACGGGAAGCCGACTGTGCACGGATAATCCTCCGTATCCATGGCAGCAACGATCAGGTTATAGCCGCCTGGTCTGGTGCAACGCTGCATATTGGCGATAAGACCAGGGATGGTATTCGCTTCGAGGAACATCAACACGACGGTGGAAAGAATAAAGTCGTATTCGCCGTCAAAGGTCAGGTTGTTCAGATCCTTAATCGCCGTTTCCAGATTCGCGATCCCTTCCGCCGCCTTAATGCGCTCAATGTTATCGATGCTCATCGGGTTTTTATCCCACGCCGTCACGTCATAGCCGTTGGCAGCGAGGTAGAGGCTGTTGCGGCCATTTCCGCAACCCAGATCGAGCGTTTTACCCGGCTTAACAATGTCCGCGCTGAGCAGCACCTCTGAGTGCGTGCGGGTCAGCCCATATTTCTCAGTAAAGTAGTTTTCATCGACAGTCATTATTTTTCCTCAGATTGCATAAGCAGTGCCTTATCAGCGCGCACCAGAAGTTTGCCCTGCATCAGCAAGATAAAAGTACGGACCAGCAGCATCGCGATGATGACGTTGGTGAAAATAAACAGGGGAACCGCGAGGGCATGAAAGAACCCTGACGGACTGCTCTGCCCAAGATGTAAACCGGTGGTCGCCAGCGCCGACACCCCGAACGAGAAGCTCCAGAACGACGCGTTGAACGGCTGCGACAGATACCACGGCATCAGACGCAGCATAAACAGGAGTTGCAACAGGCCATAGCCGAAAAGCATTTTGGCGAAGGTGTCCGCTTCGCCGCCGTTGACGCTAAACCAGGCGCTACAGGCCACCAGGGCAGGCGCAAGCTGGATACCGAGCGAGGTACGAAGGGCAGCGGGCAGTTCGCCCGCGCTGCGCAGGCGTTGCAAAATGACCGGCTCCAGGCTCAGCCAGGAAAAGACCCCGGCACCAAGGAACACCAGCCCCGCGTCGTGGAAGCCTAGCGCACCGCAGGCCATCGCGCTGATAAAATTGTTCGCTACCGTCGGCAGATACAGTCCCGGCGTCGTGGCTTCTTCCGGATGCTTGCCGCGCCACAGCCCGGCGCTTTGCCAGGCGGCATACGCAAGCTGGATCACCACGCCCACGCTAAACAACCCCAGCGCCAGCGGGCGATACCACGGCACAAAGCCGATGGCCACCAGCAGCGTTGTGGCAGGAAACAGGCTGACAAAACTGCTCATTACCGGATGCCGCATCTCGGCCAGCACGCTATGTGGAAACCGTACCGCACGGGTAAGAAACGCCATGCTCAGAAGCAACCAGATCGCCACCGCCAGCGCCACCAGGATCTCGCCCGGCCAGCGCGTCACCGGCCAGATGGTGCCGGCGTAACGCCAGGCGAACCCCATGCCTATGGTCCCGAGGACCATACCGAAATACCCGGCGGGCAAGTTAAGAACGCGTTGGTTTTGGTTATGCATTTTTTTTAAACTTTAAAATGTATTTTAAATGCCATTTTAAGGGGTTTCCTGAGTGGACGCCAGCACTTCGAAAAACCAAAACTTTGCTACGTTTATTGAAAGGCTTTTCAGGGATAACACGATGACAAAATATCGGCTTAGCAATGAAACGCGTCTCTGGCGCTGGCAGGACGGCTCAACGCCGTGCACAACGCCTCTCAGACAAATTATTGCCGTGAAGGATTTTAACGATGTGACCCGCGGGACTAAAGGCGGTTGGGTTGAGGATGAACACGCGCTCGCCCAGGATGGGGATTGCTGGGTTTACGATGAAAACAGCGTGGTGTTTGCCGGGGCCAGGATATCCGGTAACGCCCGCCTCACCCAACCCTGCATCGTAAGCCACCACGCAGACATTGGCGGCAACAGCTGGCTTGACGCCGCAGAGGTGAGTCACGGGGCGGTAATAAGTGACAACGTCACCATTCAGCACTCCACCGTACGCGGGGAATGCCGTATCGCGGGTGACGCGCGGGTGCTGCATAACAGCCTGGTGATTGCAGCCAAAGGGCTGACACCCGACCGTGAGCAGATCCTGCAAATCTATGACCGAGCCACGGTCAGCCAGTCGCGTATTGTGCATCAGGCACAAATCTACGGCGATGCCATGGTGACCTGGGCCTTTGTTGAGCACCGCGCCGAGGTGTTCGATCGCGCCATTCTTGAGGGCAACGGGCTGAATAACGTCTGGGTGTGCGACTGCGCCAAAGTGTACGGCAACGCCCGTCTGCTGGCCGGTCTGGAGGATGATGCCATCCCGACCGTGCGGTACAGTTCACAGGTCGCGGAAAACGCCCTCGTCGAAGGCAACTGCGTCATTAAACACCACGTATTAATAGGCGGCGAGGCGTGGTTACGCGGCGGGCCGATCCTGATTGATGACAAAGTGGTCATTCAGGGGCGGGCGCGTATCAGCGGCGATGTCCTGATTGAGCATCAGGTGGAAATAACGGACGATGCGGTTATCGAGGCGCTGGAGGGTGAAAGCATTCACGTCCGGGGAGCCAAAGTGATCAACGGCGACACGCGGATCACCCGGACGCCGCTGCTGGGGGCGCTATAGCGGGAAGATTCTGGCGTACAGGTTCACGTCATCGTAGCGACCGTTGAGCATTTCCGCTTCCCGCAAACAACCTTCCAGCGTGAAACCGTTGCGCTGCGCCACCCGGTTACTGCTCTGGTTATCCACGCGACACTTGATCACAAAACGGCGGATCTCGCCGCGCTCAACGTAATAGCGCATAAACGCCTGGAGCGCCTGAGAAAGAATACCCTGCCCCTGATGCGCCTCGTCAAGCCAGTAGCCGATATACCCGGCCTTATTCGCAGGCTCGATCGCGTTGAAGGAGAGCACGCCCACCAATTCGTCATTCATAAAAATCAGGAACATTTTGGCGTAACCGCGCTGGTGCAACATCTGGTTGCTCTGCACGTTGCGGCGCGTGTCCTCTTCGCTGCCGACATGCTGCGCCCAGTCAAAGGCGGTTTGCAGCCAAGTTTTGTTTTTGATTACGAGGTTATGCAGATCGGTGGTATAGCGCTCTTCGACGGCGCGAAGCTCGATTTCCTGGTTAACGGGGATGATTTCTGAAGACATGGTGCCTCTTAATTGCCGGGTGGCGCTTACGCTTACCCGGCCTACAAATGCGTCCAGAGCAGGCCGGGTCGCCACCCGGCACAAACCCATTAGGACTAGCGCATGATCCGGTCGTCAACGTAGTTACGTTTGTCCGGCGCGGGCGGGAAGTACTGATACAGCCAGGTCTCGCTGATGGCATCGCCCTGACAGCGCAGGAACAGGCGCATATCCACCGGCTCGGTGGAGTCAGAGGTTGGATACCAGTCAAACAGAATGCGATACCCGTCGAACGGTTCGACATAGAGTATCTCCACCTGCTTCGCTTCACCGCTGGACAGGGTGATCACCGGCTCAATGCCCTTCGGTGCGGCGGCCTTCAGATCGCCCCCGACGAAGTCAATGGCAAAGCGACGGGCCCACACTTTCGGGTAATTTTCACCCGGCGCCCAGCCCTCCGGGAAGCCGCCCATACCGGTACGGGTGGCGTAGACGTTTGCCAGCGGGGAACGCACCGGCGGCTGCGCGCTCCAGTAGAGACGGTATTTGAAGTCCAGCTCATCACCCGCCTGCACCGGTTTCTCTGGCTGCCAGAAGCAGACCACGTTATCGAGCGTCTCGCCGGTTGTCGGGATCTCCATCAGGGCAATGGAACCTTTCCCCCAGTTGTTGCGCGGCTCGACCCACAGGCTTGGTCGCTTGTTATACCAGCCCATGACGTCCTGGTAATGAGAGAAGTCACGGTCAAGCTGCAACAAACCAAAGCCTTTCGGGTTTTTATCCAGGTAGGCGTTAAATTGCAGCTTTTGCGGGTTGTTCAGCGGCCGGCAGATCCACTCCCCGTTACCGCGCCACATCGCCAGGCGGTCTGAATCGTGGATCTGCGGATGAATGGTGTCGCACATGCGGCGTTCGTTGTTGCCGCAGCTAAACATGCTGGTCATTGGCGCGATGCCGAGCTGCTTGATGTCTTTACGCGCATAGAGATGGTTTTCGACGTCCATGATCACCTGGCTCTTCTCACAGTGGATCACAAACTTATAGGCACCGGTAATGCTCGGGCTGTCCAGCAGCGCATAGACGGTAAAGGTGGTATCACCTGGCTTCACGGTTTCAAACCAGAAGGAGGTGAAATCCGGGAACTCTTCCGGGGTATCGGTAAAGGTATCCACCGCCAGACCGCGCGCGGAGAGGCCGTACTGGTAGGTATCATCCACCGCCCGGAAGTAGCTTGCGCCCAGGAACGAAACGATATCGCGTCGCGCCAGCTCCGGCGCTTTAAAGACGCGGAATCCGGCGAAGCCGAGGTCGCTCTGCCCTTCAAGCTGGCGGGTATCCACGCCCGTATCGCCGTAGCTGAACAGCTCAGGCCGGAAGTGGATCTCACGCGCCTGAGAGGTGGTTTGATCCAGCGAGAACATGCGCACGCGGCGGCGGAATCCCATCCCCATATGGAAGAACTGGGCGTCCAGCTGACGGCCTTCAATGTTATTCCACAGCGACTGCTTCTCATCGTAACGGATGGCGTTGTACGCCTGCGGCGTCATGGTGGCCAGCGTTTCCGGCAGTGGACGCGGCGCACCGCCCCACGGGGTTTTCGCCAGATCGTGCGCCATGGATTGCAGAACAGAGAAGTCAAAGCGACGGCTCTGACCGTCGGCAATGTCGGAGTCAGCAGCATATGCCGCCTGGGAAAACAGAGAAGCAAGGCCAGAAGTGCCGCTCAGGGCAGCCATTGCCAGGGAACCTTTGAGAAAACGTCTGCGATTCATGCCTGAGAAAACGTCCTTATGGTCGTGTGAATGAGTTTCGCGCGCAGCGAAATGACGGCAAGAAAGAACGCACAGCCTAAACAAAAACGGTTAAGAATCCAATTGTTGGCGGGTGATTATCTGAACAAACCGAGAAATATTTTCTGTCGACCAGAACGGCCTGAAAAAGGGGTAAAGTTATGTATAAAAGAGTCCCGGCTGGACATCAACAGCCGGGACCAACGAGGCGGTTATTTTACGCTGACATCGATACCCGGGAAGTACTTATCAGCCAGTTTAGCGATCGTGCCATCGGCACGTACTTTATCAATTGCGGCATCAAGCTGCTTTTTGGTGGCCTCATCCCCCTTACGCAGCCCAAAGCCGATCCCACTGCCGAGGATGGTGTCGTCCGACACCGGTTTGCCGATAAAGCCAAACCCTTTACCCTGCGGCTTACTGAGGAAACCTGCCTGCCCGGCCGCTGACATGACCAGCGAGGCATCGATGCGACCATTCAGCAGATCTCCCCAGGCCATATTCTGATCTTTATAAGACACCACGGTGACACCGTGCTTTTCCCAGTGCTCTTTGGCGTAAGTTTCCTGAATTGAACCCTGAAGAACGCCGATGGTTTTGCCCTTCAGCCCTTCGGGGGTAGCCTCTACCGCAGAACCGGCTTTGCCCACCAGCTGGGAGGGAATGCGATAGATGGGCTGGGTGAAATCAATGCTTTTGCGACGCTGTTCGGTGATGTTCATCGCCGAGTTTATGGCGTCGAACTTTTTCGCCACCAGACCGGGGATCAACGCATCAAACGAGGTTTCAACCCAGCTGCACTTCAGCGCGGCGGCTTTACAGATGGCATTTCCCAGCTCTACGTCAAACCCTTCCAGCTCCCCTGACGCATTGCGGCTTTCAAACGGCGGATATTCCGCTTCCAGCCCGTATCGCAACTCGGTAGCGGCAAACGACGAGAATGAACACAACAGTCCCATGCCGACAACTAACGCGCGTAATTTCATCTCAAATTCCTTAACGTGGTGTAACCCGACAAAGGGCCTGGGCACCTGCCCGTAACGTCGCCTCATCTTTCGCAAAAGAGAGACGGATTAACTTATTGTCCGTGCCATCGGCATAAAACGCCGACAGCGGAATGGTGGCAACCCCGTACTCGACAATCAGCCTTTTCACCATCTCGCTGTCGCGCTCGTCGCTAAAGCCGCTGTAATCCGCCAGCAGGAAGAACGAACCGGCACTTGGTAGCAGCCTGAACGGTGAGTCGGCGAGCAAACTTTGCAGCAGATCGCGCTTGCGCTGATAAAACGCCGCCAGCGACAGCCAGGTTTGCGGATCGGTCATGTGTTCGGCAAACGCGTACTGCATCGGCGTATCGGCCGAGAACATTAAAAATTGATGGACTTTACATATCTCATCCATCAGCTCCGCGGGTGCCACACAATAACCCACGCGCCAGCCGGTGACGTGATAGGTTTTTCCGAAAGAAGAAATAATCACGCTGCGCTCCGCCAGCTGCGGGTGCGTCGCCATTCCGTGGTGCGGTTCGCCATCAAAAACGACGTGCTCGTACACTTCGTCAGACAAAATGATGATGTCGGTGTGGCGCGTCAGCGCTGCCAGCTGGTGCAGATCGGCGGCTGAAAACACCTGTCCGCTCGGGTTGTGCGGCGTATTGACGATGATCATCCGCGTGCGCGGGGTAATAGCCGCCCGTACTTCATCCCAGTTCACGGCAAAATCCGGTACCGTCAGCTTAATGGCGATCGGCGTCGCCCCTTGCAGACGCACAATCGGCGCATAGCTGTCAAAGGAGGGCTCGAAATAGATCACCTCATCCCCAGGATGAACCAGCCCGCTGATGGCTGAGTAAAGCCCTTCGCTGGCGCTGGCGGTCACCAGCACCTCACTCGCCGGGTCATAGCGTGTGCCATAGAGCGTGGCAATTTTGTCTGCGATGCGCTCCCTGAGCGGTTGCAGCCCGGTCATGGAGGCGTACTGGTTATGCCCTGCCTCCATGGCGCGGGTCACGCCGGTGATAAGTTTTGGGTCGCAGGAAAAATTCGGCGCACCCTGAGAAAGGTTGATAGCGTTATGCCGGGCTGAAAGCTGGCCGATAACGGTAAAAATGGTGGTTCCCACATCGGGCAATTTGGATCGTGTCTGCACCGGCGTTTTCAAAGTCATCCTCTGTCCCTTCTCGTGGTGAATGCATAACTATTCAAACAACAACTTCATTGCCGGGACAATCGAATTGTTGTCATAATAGCCATGACAAAAACGCATAGCTAAGGTGAGATATGTCGCGTCGTTCATTTCCGCTCAATGCCGTAGAGACGTTCATCGTGACCGCGCGTCACCTGAATCTTACCCATGCTGCCAGGGAGCTTTGTCTGACGCAGGGGGCGGTAAGCCGCAAAATCGCTTCGCTGGAAAGCTGGTTCGGCTTCCCGCTGTTCGAGCGCCATGCGCGCGGCCTGCGTCTCTCCTCTCAGGGAAGCGCCCTGCTGCCGGAGCTGCAATCTGCGTTTGAGCACCTGCTGAACGTTGCTGAACAGGCGCGAACGCACCAGACCGTTATTCGTCTGAAAGCGCCTACCTGCGCGATGCGCTGGCTGGTGCCGCGTCTGCTACAGGTGGAGCGCGAACAGCCGGAACTCCAGATTGCGCTGACCACCACCACCGATCATAACGTCAATTTCAAAACCGAATCCTGTGACGCGGCGATTGTGTTTGGGACACACATGAGCGCCGGCGATCTGCTGTTCGAAGAGGCCTTAACCCCGGTGATGAGCCCGGTACGGGCCGGTTCTGCGCTGGAAACTCTCACCTTCCTTCACCCCACGCGGGACAAAACGGACTGGACGCTGTGGCTGGCGAAACAGCCGGGTCCGCCGCCAGCTATGCTCAAAAATCAACACTTCGAAACCATGGATCTGGCCATTACCGCCGCCATTCAGGGGCTGGGCATCGCCATCGCGGATGAAACACTGGTGGAGGAGGACGTGCGCGCCGGACGGCTGATGCGGCCTTTTGACACAAGCATAAAGACGGGGGCGAGCTATCGGCTGGTATTACGCGACGCACCCGGCCCGGAAAACGGACTGGATGCGTTTCGCGCCTGTCTGCTCAGTCGAGGCTGACGTGGTGTTTCATCACCCGTTTGAAGAGGCTCATACGGGCACGCATAAAGCGGTTTTCAAGCCGAAAACCTGCATGTTTATTCACACCGATACGTAACAGCACGTCCCGCCCTTTCCGGCAGGCGGGCCAGCGCGTGGGCCCTGCCAGGCTATCGCGTGCCCCCGCATCCCGGGCGAAGCTCACCCAGTAGTCCGCCACCTGAGCGGCGAAGGCCAGATCGCGTTCATTTACATACTGCCGCGAGGGTTCCACCTGTCCAAGGGTATCGAACACGTAGGGCACTTCGTTGCCGTGCCAGGCGCCGTTGATGTACGTCGCGTGCTCCGCTTCGGCCACATAATCAAACCAGTATCGCCAGCACAGGCCGCCCGCCCGCTGCTGCGCCTGCATCACCACGTATCCCATGGTGGTGAAGGCCATGTCGCGGCATACCTGCCTGCCAAGTTCCTCATCGCCCTTCACGCCAGGATAAAGCAGCTTAATCAGCCCCAGGCCAAAGCGCCGCTCGCGGCGAAGCTTCTGGATCTGCCCGGCCAGATCGACCCCGAACACCGACATCACGCTGGCTTCGTCGCTGTTTGACCCAATCATCACCGGTACAGGATGCTGGCGGGCCGCGAAGAAAACGTCGAGCATGGCCTCAGGCAAAACGCAATCCCCCACGATGGGCGCAGGGGCGATATTCAGCGGCGAGGTCAGCGGCCAGAACGCCTCAGGCGGGATCGCGCGAAGCTGTTCAGCGGTGGCATTTTGCAGGCCGAAATGGGCGGCAATCGCTTCGCCTTTATGCATGGCCTGCCCGCGTGGGGTGTCGGGCAGCGTGTACCCGCTTTGCACAATGGCTTTATGGAACAGTCCTCGCGCAAGCGGAGAGGCCATCAGCGACAGCACGCTGCGCGCGCCGGCCGACTCGCCAAATACGGTGATGTTCTCAGGATCGCCGCCGAACGCGGCGATGTTATCGCGCACCCATTCCAGGGCCTGGATCTGATCGAGCAGCGCAAAGTTATGCACCACGCGCTCTTCTTCCCCCTCCAGCGCCGGATGGGCAAAAAAGCCGAGGTGTCCGAGACGGTAATTGATCGTCACCACCACCGTGCCGCGCTTCGCCAGCGCCCTGCCGTTATACGGAGGCAGCCCGCCAGCGCCGAGGGTAAATCCTCCGCCGTGCAGCCAGACCATCACCGGAAGCGGATCGGCGCGTGCGACTGGCGACCAGACGTTAAGGTACAGGCAGTCTTCAGAGAACTGGCCGGGATCGCCGCCACCCAGCTCCTGACAGCTTTCGCTGCTCTGCCAGCTGGAGGCGGAGAACGCCGTCGCCGGACGTACGCCATCCCAGCGCGCGGGAGGACGCGGGGAGCGCCACCGCCACTGGCCTACGGGCGGTGCCGCATAGGGAATACCGCACCACACATGAGTATCGCCTTCAGTAAAACCAATCAATGCGCCCTGGCGCGTTTCAACCACAGGGGCGGAGGGATTTTCCATACCAACCTTCTTTTTCCATCACACCCTTGCAGAGTAACGGTTTCAGAGCAAACCGCAACGCTGTTTGCTGCGCGCTTCCGCCTCCTCGTAAAGCGAAAACTCGTCGTACACCGCACAGCCGAGCGCGGCTTCGAAGGCATTGCGGCTGGCATTGCCGTGGCTGCGCGCCTGCGTTTCATTGCCAAGATTCGACTGGAAGATCCCCGCCGCACTGACGGGCAGAAAATCCTCGTAGGTGATGGGCTGTGCCACAACCCAGCCGCGTTCGATCAGCGGCTGCGGATCGTCGCCGGGACGAAATGCGTGGCGATGCGCCTCACCTGTCGGGGTCAGACGGTAGCGGAAATAAGCCAGCCGCTGACGGCGCAGGAACATTTCGCTGTCCGGGAAGGCGCTGAAGATCTCGCGCAGGTGAAGCTGGTGGGTCAGGTTGTCTTTGCCGGTCCCGGCCTGATTTAACAGACTGTCGTACAGCTCGCGCCCTTTCGGCGTAAGGGCCACGCCGCGCTGCTCAATCTCACCGAAACGCGCGGTATGGGTGCCCTTGTGTTCTCCCGCGAAAAGCACCGGCTCCTCCAGCGCCTTAAAGCTGGTCTGGCGCAGGAGGATCGGCACCTCGCGGCGCGGCGGGCCTTCAATCAGAATTTTCGGCTCAATGCCGTAATTCGGCATTAGCTCCTGCACCCGGTCGATATCCAGCGTGCGCGGCGTGAGATGGTTGATATGGCACCCCGGGAAACAGACCACGTCGGCAATCAGGCGATGTTCGTTGCTCAGCGCCAGATAGGTTTCCTGATCGACCGTCGCATGGCGATGCCAGCGGAAGGTTTCCAGGGCTTCCTGCACAAATTCGCGCGCCTGTGCCTCAGTAAAGTGTCCCTGCGCATCATGCAGGTCGATCAGTTCCAGGCAGCGCGGCGTAAAGATGTTGCGCCGGGAGAGGATCTCCGCCGCCCTTTCGCGCAGCGCAACGTTTTCAATCAGCTCCAGGCGCAGCAGCGAGGTAAAAATGCGAAACGGATTACGGCAGAGCGCCGCATCGTCTGTCGGACGAAACGCCGTCGAGTGGACGGGCACGCCCGCCTGGGAGAGATCGTAATAGCTGACCGGATACATGCCCATAATGGCGAAGATCCGGCGCAGGGTGGAAAGCTCCTGCGCGGTGCCAACGCGGATCGCACCGTGACGTTCAACATTCAGGCGCGCCAGTTCGTCTGCGTTTGCCAGTTGTTCATGTAAAAGTGGGTTATTTTCCAGAACCGCCAGGTTAACGTCCGCCACCAGTTCCAGCAAGGTGCCGTACTGCGGAACTTCCTGCTGGTACATCGCCGACATAGCCTGCGAAAAGTGTTCCCGAATATCATCAGCCGTGATGGTGTTCGCCATGATGTCATGCCTCCAGTGAATACTACCTGGAGTGTAGAGAAGCCCGTTCCTTTCGTTGGGAAGAATTTACGAATTGTGATCCAGGCAGACCAGTGGTCAAAGCGTGGGCATTTTCGAAAAACGGTTGTAACTCAAATAGATCAAATGTTAAAAATATTTTGCTATCAGGTTATCAAATTCAAACATCTTAACTTGTCACCCGCGTCGCTCTGTTTTTAACATCGCCTATGGAAAAAAATGGTCTGTTCAGTCAGCGCATACGCTTGCGCCATTTGCATACTTTTGTGGCCGTCGCTCAACAGGGAACGCTGGGGCGAGCGGCTGAAACCCTTAACCTCAGTCAGCCTGCACTATCCAAAACGCTGAACGAACTGGAACAGCTTACCGGAACCCGCCTGTTCGATCGCGGCCGTCTGGGCGCTCAGCTTACTCTCGTGGGTGAACAGTTCCTGACGCATGCCGTTAAAGTTCTCGATGCCCTCAATACCGCCGGTCAGGCGCTCAACCGCAAAGAGGAGTCGGCCAGCGACATCGTGCGCGTGGGCGCGCTGCCAACGGCGGCGCTGGGAATACTGCCTGCGGCGATCGGCCAGTTCCACCGTCAGCAAAAGCACGCCACGCTTCAGGTCGCGACCATGAATAACACCATGCTGCTGGCGGGCCTGAAGTCAGGCGAGCTGGATCTGGGCATTGGGCGGATGTCCGATCTGGAACTGATGAGCGGCCTGAATTACGAGCTGCTGTTCCTGGAATCGCTGAAGCTGGTCGTGCGTCCGAATCATCCCCTGTTGCAGGACACCGTGACCCTGAGCCGCGTGATGGAGTGGCCGGTGGTGGTCTCACCAAAAGGAACCGTTCCGCGTCAGAATGCGGAAGCGTTGCTGCAAATGCAGGGCTGCACGCTGCCTTCCGGGTGTATTGAAACGCTCTCGGCGTCGCTGTCGCGCCAGCTTACGGTGGATTACGACTACGTGTGGTTTGTGCCGTCCGGCGCGGTGAAGGACGATCTGCGACGCGGCGTGCTTACGGCGCTGCCGGTAACATCGCCCGGCGCGGGAGAACCGATTGGGATCCTGACGCGGGTAGATGCCCCGCTCTCTGAAGGCGCGCAAACGCTGTTAAGCGCCATTCGTAAATCAATGCCTCTCTGACCCTAAATGCAGAACCCGCCGCGAAGGCGGGTCTGTCTTACTCAGAACGTTTCCCAGTTATCACCTGAGACGGCCGCCGCCGGGGTTAAAGGCGCGGATTTCGCTGCGGTTGCAGGGGCTGTAGTCCGTCCAGCCCCTGCCCCGATGAGACGAAACGCGCCAACAGCCTCCGTCAGACGTGCGCCCTGCTCTTCCAGCGAGGCCGCCGCCGCAGAAGCTTCTTCCACCAGCGAGGCATTCTGCTGCGTCACCTTGTCCATCTCGGAAATCGCCTGGCTCACCTGAACAATGCCGCGGCTCTGCTCATCGGACGCCGCTGCAATCTCCAGCATAATATCGGTGACGCGTTTAACCGCCTCGACGATCTCATTCATGGTATTGCCCGCCGCAACCACTTCCCCGGAACCCTGATCGATAAGCGACACAGATTCATTAATCAGGCTTTCAATCTCTTTCGCCGCATTCGCGCTGCGGCTTGCCAGGGTGCGGACTTCACTCGCCACGACCGCAAAGCCGCGTCCCTGTTCACCCGCACGCGCCGCCTCGACCGCCGCGTTGAGCGCCAGAATATTGGTCTGGAACGCGATACTGTTAATCACGGCGGTAATTTCAGAGATCTTCTTCGAGCTGGTGGAAATATTACCCATGGTTTTCACCACGCCGGAGACCATCTGCCCCCCGCGGCTGGCCTTACCGGAGGCATCTTCTGCCAGTTTACTCGCATGATGCGCGTTATCGGCGTTCTGTTTCACCGTCGCGGTGAGCTGCTCCATGCTGGCCGCCGTCTGTTCAATCGCCGCCGCCTGCTGCTCGGTACGGGAAGAGAGATCGGTGTTACCCGCGGAGATCTCGCTGGTTCCACGATAGATCTCCTCCGCCCCTTGCCGCACGGTGCCCACGGTTGTCACCAGCGCGTGCTGCATCGTTTGCAGATCGCGCGTCAGGCGGCCAATTTCGCTGCGTCCGGTCGGTTCGTCCGGCATGGTCAAATCGCCTTTTGCGATATTTTCGATACGCGTAGCGGCTCGCTGGAGCGGGTTTATCACCGTACGGCGCAGCACCACAAAGGTGATCACCGCCAGCGCCAGCGCAAGGCCAAACGCGCCGAACATAAACATCAGCCCCAGCCGGGTGCGGGTGTGAGCCTGTGCCGTCAGCGCGTTGGCGCGTTCGGTGCGGATTTTTATCGCCTTCAGCAGCACCGCGTTATAGGCATCGTCCAGCGGACGCGCGGTCTCATTTTCGTGGTTAATAATGGCTTCAAACATGCCATTTTTGGCATATTTCAGCATCGGCTGCATACCGGCGATGTAGGCGTCATAGCGGGCTTTCAGATCGCCATCCAGCGCTTCATCAGCCGGGGTACGAACGGTGCGCTTCATATAGGCGGCAAATCCATCCTGCGACTGCCTGATGCGGATCTCAGCCTCAGCGATGTTTTGTTTCATCGCCTCCATCTCCGCGATACGGCTGGCCGCACCCGCGTGGATCATGTTGATACGGGCGGTGCGTAAATGGTTGGAACTGTTTGACAGACCGGTGCGCACCTGGATTTCTGCCGTGACATCCTGCTGATCGTTATCGGCCTGGAGCAGGAAATAGCCTGCCAGACCTGAGCTCAATGCAAACAGGAGAATAATGCCACCGAGAATGGAGGAAAACAGCGGAACCAGCCGGATGTGATGCAAGAAACTCAGCTTAGGCTGCGCCTGCATCGATGTTGTGTTGTCCATGACCGTCGACTCTCTTATAGGTAAGATGCGTAATAACACGCCTGTAAAAGAGTCATCGGCACGCCAGGGAATTAAATTACGTCTAAAAGCGCCGGACAGGTCACACTTTAGAGAAGATCAGGGAAGAAATGCCAGCGGAAAAAACCGCTGGCAGAATAATCAGTTGTCGCCGAAATGGATAACGGTACGAATGGATTTTCCTTCGTGCATCAGATCGAAGGCTTCGTTGATCTGCTCCAGCGGCAGGCGGTGCGTAATGAACGGATCAAGCTGAATTTTACCGACCATCGCATCTTCAACCATGCCCGGCAGCTGAGTACGGCCTTTCACGCCGCCAAATGCTGACCCGCGCCATACGCGCCCTGTCACCAGCTGGAAGGGACGGGTTTTGATCTCCTGACCCGCGCCGGCCACACCGATAATGATGCTCTCGCCCCAGCCTTTGTGGCAGCACTCCAGCGCTGAGCGCATTACGTTGACGTTGCCGATACATTCGAAGCTAAAGTCCACGCCGCCATCGGTCAGCTCAACGATCACGTCCTGAACCGGTTTGTCGTAGTCTTTCGGGTTGATAAAGTCGGTCGCCCCCATCTCACCTGCGAGCTTAAATTTCTCCGGGTTGGTATCCACAGCAATGATACGCCCAGCTTTCGCCTGTACCGCGCCCTGGATGACCGCCAGACCGATCCCGCCCAGGCCGAACACCGCCACGGTGTCCCCCTCTTTCACTTTCGCCGTGTTATGCACCGCGCCGATACCGGTGGTGACACCGCAGCCGAGCAGACAGACTTTATCCAGCGGGGCCTGCGGATTCACTTTCGCCAGTGAGATCTCGGCGCACACGGTGTATTCGCTGAAGGTGCTGGTCCCCATGTAGTGATAAATGGGCTCGCCGTTATAGGAGAAACGGGTAGTGCCGTCCGGCATAAGTCCTTTGCCCTGCGTGGCGCGCACGGCCTGGCAGAGGTTAGTTTTGCCGGATTTGCAGAACTTACACTCGCCGCACTCTGCGGTGTAGAGCGGGATCACATGGTCGCCGGGCTTCAGGCTGGTGACGCCTTCACCCACTTCCACCACCACACCGCCCCCTTCGTGGCCGAGCACCGCGGGGAATACGCCTTCCGGATCGTCACCGGACAGGGTAAACGCATCGGTATGGCAAACGCCGGTGTGGGTAATTTTGATCAGCACTTCGCCTTTCTTCGGCGGAGCAACATCAATTTCAACGATTTTCAGCGGCTGGCCTGGGCCGAACGCGACAGCTGCGCGAGATTTCATGATGTCTTTCCCTTGTTGTGAGGTGTGTGGGTTTATTTTAGATAAGAGCGCAGTAAATGGCCGACTTCCGCCATCCGCACTGCCCGCTGATCCGGGGTGGTCTCCCCCGTCACCAGCTCATCTTTGAGGTGAATTTCGACCATTTCCCCCATCAAACCATTGGCAGCGCCGCGCACGGCGGCAATTTGCTGCAAAATGGCGAGACAGGGATCGCCCGATTCCAGGGCGCGTTCAAGGGCATCAACCTGGCCCCGAATGCGGCGGACGCGGGTCAGAATACGTTTTTTATCTTCGGGTGAATGCGGCATACGCCCTCCTGATACTATAGGGGGGTATTGTATCTGTTAATACGATTTTATGTAAACATGAAGTTTAGTGTGGGTTTTAAGTAGAGCCGTAGAAAATGTGAAAAATCAGCGTCTGGAGTTAATATTGGTGACTCGCTGATATACCAGAAGTGGGCAATCAGGTGCGTCATGAGCGAAAAGTAGATTGGATAAATCCATGGCAGATATGCACTGTCCCTTTAAAATTAACGTGTTGGTTGTTCTTGTTATTGAGTGTAATGCAAGTGTGGTACAGATGAAGTCATACAACGTCATTCTTTCTTAAAAATCCTACTTTAAAAGACTTGTGCAATCACACTAACCCCCACTAAAGAACGTAGGTATCATAAGAATACGAAAAAGAATAGACTAATACTGTTGGATATATTTATCTTTGCTAACATTTAGCCTGTATTAAACAAAATAAGTCGGGTGCAGCATGTTCGGACAGAAAACATTGCTGAAACTGGTTCGGATCCGGTTTATCTAATAGAATTTCCATACACTTTGATAAATATTACTATCACAATTGGGTTTTACAAATTGAATTCGGATCACAACGCTTCATCATTAAGGAATGACTAAGTATGAAAAGAATTGTTCTCGCCTCTTTGGTTGTAGCTTTTTCGTTATCTGCTAACGCAAATCAATTAAGCATTGATGACCAAATTAATAATGCTTGCGCTAAGGCCTTAAGCGGTGACAAAGAACCTTTGGGTGACTTCCCGCCAGATAGTTATGCTGCAACAGTCAGTCCGAAAGTTAAAGATGCTTACAACGAAGTTTTAAAATCTCGGTCCTCTATTGTAAACGATCAGAGTTTACAGAATGCAACCAGTTGCGCCAACCTTGTTAGAGATAAACTGAAATCAAAAGGTGAGTACACAGAAGAAAAATAATTGCCAGGGTGGAGAAACAGCATTTTTTGTGGAACTGAACGCTTTCTGTATCAGAGTTCGTTCTTAAGAAAATATCGACAAGATAGTTCCGCAGCTGTGTTTTCCACCTCTCGCTGGTCCCTCAATACCCTAACATCCCGTTGCCTGAAGGCACCCTCCGTAATGACAGCGCCCGCCTAAACAGCACAGACGAGGCTGACGATATTTACGCTTTCGTCTCGTCGTGACCAACCCTATTTAGCTCAAAATGTTAAAAATCCGCACTTATATGGCACAATGTGAACAGAAATAACATTCTCGTCACCTAACATACTCGCTACAAACAAAATGGTGGTGTTAATGATTGTACTAAAGAGCTTTTTATTCTTCGTTGGCGCAGCAGCCGCTTGCGCACTTATTGTACTGTGTCTTTGGGTTGATATGCGGTTTGTCGGCCATGATATTCCGGAATTATCACTGACCGAAATTATGCAGGAAACGGTATTAGCGACTATTGTCTTTCTCCATTTTCGTCTGGCGAAAATGGACGAATCCATGCGTTACTGTAATACTCTGGTGGGCGGATTTTTCCTGACAATGCTAATTCGTGAACTGGACGCGCTTTTTGATCTCATTTCTCATGGGAGTTGGGTGTGGTTCGCGCTGATTACCGCTCTGCTGGCGTTAATTCGCCCCGTTATGCATTTTCGCGCTACCCTGGAACAGCTGGCAAAATATACCCAATCCCCCTGGTACGGCATTCTGTTGAGCGGCCTGCTGGCTGTACTGGTCTTCTCCCGCCTCTTTGGAATGCAGGTGCTGTGGCACGACATCCTGGAGCATGGCTATATGCGTGTCGTGAAAAACGCCGTGGAGGAAGGTTCGGAATCATTCGGCTATATGCTGTGCCTGGCCGCATCCCTTGGCTATTACGTTACCTTTCACACTCACGCACGGCAGAAACAGTCTCTTCGCGCTGCGTAGAGAAAGATGGCGAGGGAAATATTTATCAACGACATTTTTTGGACGTTATGGTGGTCATGTAAGAAAGACATGTCCTAAAAAGGGGCAATCTGCCGTCGAATTCAGCGAATTCTCGCTCACTCCTGCAATCAGCGTCTATTCTTAGACTACCAACAAAAGGAGGCTGGAATGTCTGATTTCGACACTGATAAAAATGCACAGTACGCTGGCGATAAAGCCAAAAACAAACTTGATGAATTATCCGGCTCTGCGCAGCAGCAGTTTGGTGAATTCGTTGATTCCCCTAAACACCAGGTGAAAGGTGCAGCGAAAAAATATGCTGCCCAGGCCAGTGATGCCGTCTCGGATGTCACTGAAGCCGTCAGAAACAATCCCTTAACGGGCTTAATCGCTGCGGGTGCGGTAGGTATCGTTCTGGGACTTCTGCTGGGACGTAAATAATTTCAGGCCCTTCGGGGCCTTTCCTTTTCCCCTCTTTCCTGCTCTTTCCCCCCCCTATTGTTGATAGTTTTCCTGACAAAAACACGATCCACGAGAAAAGTTGTACAATTTTAATGTACAGATTTGATCGAATAGTATAAATTCAATGCCACTGATGTTACAAAATTGTTTGTTAACGGTGGAAAATTATGCGTCGCAACCATGCTCCCTCTACAGCAGAAAGCGCTATCACCTTGTATTTTAACAAGGATAACGTCCCAACACAGCAGGAAACCCTTGGTGCTATCGTCAGTGAGATCATCAAAGAAAATGTACAACTGAGCAGAATGACAATCTGTACAAAGCTGTTGCGCAGAATTGAAGAGTCAACGTCTGACGTTGAGAAAGCGCACTATAACGGTCTGATAGCCCTCTTCTTCGAGCGTTAACCTGAACACTGTTTTTTTAACTTACTAAGTTAGTCATGCTGAGTGAGAATAGAGCTCCTGAATGCGATGACTAACCCCATGCTACAGCCTCCTGCGTGTAGCAGAGTGAGATTGAAGCTATGCATAGAACTAAATTTGAACGACTTAAGGATGACCTTATCGGTGAGGCCGTATTATCCATACTGAAAGAGAACGGACCTATTACCTTTGCGTCTCTTGCTGGTCGCCTGCGGGCGATGGCTAACGTTGAATCAAATGATGAACGCAAAAATGCATTGATTGCCGCTGAAGATGAAGTACGCCAGCGTGTAACCGGCGTATCGCACGACCGGGGAAGAGTGATGGGCGATTATGATATTGGGCGCATGCGCTCTCTCTTTACTCACAACACGCCTCTGACCCCAGACAAGAAACACTAATTTTAACCGAAACGGTGACCACCATGAGTAAAGCGATTATGCAGCAAACGTATAATTTTGAAGCCCTGCACGATAAAGGACTGGCGGAACATTTTCTTAATGCTGGAAAGCATCTCAGTGGTGAGGTTGAAGTGTTGGGCTCGGCAATACGCTGTATTATGCTGACCGGTGACAATCTCTCAAATAAAGAGATTATCCTGCAACTGATTCACGCCCTCGAAATTACCGAGGAGCCCGAAGCCTGCGATGTCATTCGAAACACGCTTGAAATTGTTGTCGGTTTTACGCGCGATGATATCTGATAACAGATTATTGCCCTGGTGAGTGACTGTTTTTGCTGGTGGTCGAAGAGTTAAGTCTGTCGTACCACCAGTATAGTGAAGCCATTAACTAAATAGCCGTACCATTCGATCCAGCTCATCTTCTTTAACCGCCCAGGAAAGATAATATCCCTGGAAGCGCTTAACCCCTAATGCGACAAGTTTTTCAAATTTTTCTTCGCTATCGACGCCTTCCGCAACGCATTCCCTTCCCGTCATGTCGCTGTATATCTGTATCGCTTTAATAATGCTATTGTCATTGTCGTTAGCAACAAAGTGCTCAACTATATCGCGGTCAAGCTTCAGTCCATCAAAATTAATCTGTCGGATGGGTAACATAGCGTAATGTCTGGAAAAGCAATCATCCAGAAACAGCCGGCATCCCTCGGCGCGTAAACGCTGGAGAGTGACAGGAATATTTGGATCCTTTGTTACATCAATGGTTTCAGCTAATTCGAAGACAAGTTTCCCGGCCCACTGCGGTTTCAGTAACATTTCAACGGCTTTTTTCGCCATTCCCGGCAGCGCGTTCCCGGCAGCCAGTTGAGGAGGAATATTAACCGAAAAATAATATTTTCCATTGTATCTGTTGATACCTGATACGGCCGCGTGAATGACTAACGCCGTCAGCTTGAGCCAAATTTCGCCATTTTTTATCCCATCCAGAAATTGGCCTGGTTTCAGGACCTGACCGTTTTTATGCCAGCGCAGCAGAATTTCAAAGCCTACTCCTTTTTTATCGCCATCGGTAATAATTTGATAAGCCGCAAAGATTTCCCGCTTATGTAACGCCTGCAATATATTTATTTCTGCTTCCGAAAACCCCTGCGCTTTGTTCTTTACTGCACAGACCTCATCCCTTAAGACACGTGCATCGCTAAACCACACTCTGATAAGATATAATTTACTCAACCCCACTTTCCGATGGGTATAAATGGTTTTATCTGACAACCCTAACCTCGCTGACTGCTCTTTTATCGAAATACCCCGATAAAAATTCAGCAATACGGTTAACTCACGTTTTGTTAAACCATGCAGGCTTTCCTTACCTTCCTTCTCAGGTCCTTCACGCAATAAACGTGACGAATCGGCATGCACATCAGAAATACTCTCTACACAATTCATTACCTCTGAAATATTCGCCACCCTGATCCTCGACAACGATTTGGTATTATTAACGAGACTTTTCAGCGTGGCATAAAGCCATCTCTCTGGTATTGCACCATACAGGGTCACGCTACAAATAACCGGCAGTGCATTCAGAACCGAGACCAACCGTTTCAGGCTTTCAAGAAAGGCAGTCACGTCGCGACCAAGAAAAACAGAAATATCAGGCTGTTGATTTTGCATCATTTTTTGCACATCACCTGAGCAAACTTCATCATCTTCAAAATGGAGCCGCGTGACGTTTACGCCACGAGACTTGAGAAGCAGGCTATACCCCTCGAAGGTGAAACCGCAGGCTGAAATAACGAATCGTTGCTTGTAGCAAGTACCTTGCATAAAAGGTAAGTTTTGAGACATAACCTGCTCCTGAGAATGCAAACATCATTCCCAAATGTGATTAAAGCCAATATTCTTTGTCGCATTGAATAATTTTACCGCACCCCATTTGGTTAATAAACCGTTATCAATGTTATGCACGGGAACATCTTTGCGTTAATCAACCCACTCATCCATATGCAGCATAAATATTACTTTCTTTTCATATAACGACAGTAAATATGCACTTCACAAGGTATAATGAAAATTCCGAAAAAGAAGACCGGACACTTCATCTTATCGGCCCAGACAAAAAGAGAAAATGCTATGGATAATCACATTTCATCCAGGGCTTTGCTACATCGAAGGGATGTTATTAAAAACAACCCGCGATTTGGTGAAGCTATAACAGAGCACTACAGAATCAATGATGCCATTTATAAAAAACAACCCTTGTTCTACAAAACGATGCTTCAGGAATCACGCTTCAACATAATACTGTCAATGTGTTGTTTTGTTTTTGGTAATCAGGCTGAGTCAGTTTCAGAGATAAAGGCACTGTGTACCCGCTATAATATCGCCAGTCCTAACAGTGTTATCGCGATCATCACCATACTTAAGACCACCGGGCGAATTAAGACCTGGCGCTGTACCGAAGATCGCCGAAAAACAAAAATCGCGCCAACGGAAAAAGGACTGGATGAGCTGAAACGCTATATGTCTGGGGCATTTACGCCTGTCAGCATTCTTTATCCGACATTCAACATTAATGTTAACCTTCTGGACAATGACATTTTGAGGCAAAACTTTTTCCGGCGCGCCGCAGAGTACCTTTTCCGCGGATTAACATTCAGGAAAGTGCTTCCGGAGGTGGGTTTATTTATTGATAAGGATGGTGGCCGAATGATTATGCTCTATCTCTATTTGCAGGCCATTAAAAACAAAACAGCACACGGTGCCATAATAGCGTATTCAGCCAGCACACTGGCAAAAGAATTTTTCGTCTCGCGTATCCACGTCAACCGCATTATCAAATCGGCGCAGGAGGCAGGTTATCTTAAAGATCGCGGCGATGGCCGGATGTCGATTTATCCGGCCTTTATCGAGCTTGTCGAAAATTATGCCGGATTATATTTTGCGTATGTCACACATTACATCAATGTGGTACCAAAAGAACGACGCCATGTTGTCAACATGACGCCTACACTCTGATCTGACGGGCGTTCGGTTTGCTGAACGCCTTTTTTATCGCTCGCGCAGCGCCTCTTTTGCCTTATTCAATGGTTTCAGCAGATAATCAATGACGGATTTACTGCCGGTTTTGATATCAACCGTGGCTATCATGCCCGGGAACACCGGGAATTCCTTGCCCTGCCTGTTGGTCAGATGGTTACTGTCCGTACGGATATAAACGCGATAATAATAAACATCCCGTTTCACCTCGTCCTGAAGGGTATCCGGGGAAATCATCGTCACCTCCCCTTCCAGCCCGCCGTAGATGGAGTAATCATAGGCGGTGATTTTCACCAGCGCTTTTTGCCCGGGATGGATAAACGCGACATCGCGCGGCGAGATTTTCGCTTCTATCACCATCTGGTCATCAAGCGGTACCAGGCTCATCAGTTTGCCGTTCGGCGGGATCACCCCGCCCACCGTCGTCACGTCAATGTCCTTCACGATGCCACGCACCGGCGCATTAAACGTTAAGCGGGTGAGTGAATCTTCGCGTCCTTTCATGACCGAACGTTGCGCTTCCATTTCCGCGTTCGCTTTTGCCAGTTCTTCGCGGGCGCGAACGTAGTACTGGTTTTTCATTTCGGTGATTTTGCTCTCCAGCTCATTTTTTTGACGTTCAAGGCGTAAGACTTCGACCTTACTGGCCGCCCCCTGCGTCACTAGCGGGCGCGTTAATGCCAGTTCACGCTGCACGAGATCTGCTCCCTGGCGTAAACCCGCCAGCCCTTTTTCAAGGCTTTCGCGACGTGACTGATAAAGCGCCGTTTCCTGTTTGACCAACTCAACGTCGTCATCCAGCTCTGCCGGGAATGTCAGCCCGGTGTCGTTTACCTCAGCATTCAGACGCGCGGCCGTCGCCATCGCAGCGTTTAATCGAGACTCGCTCTCCAGCACGCTGGACTCGGTTTTCGTCCGGTCCAGTTGGGCAAGCTGTTGACCACGCTCGACGATAT
The DNA here is from genome assembly GCF_049237125.1 of Enterobacter cloacae complex sp. GYL001. NCBI lineage: Bacteria > Pseudomonadati > Pseudomonadota > Gammaproteobacteria > Enterobacterales > Enterobacteriaceae > Enterobacter > Enterobacter cloacae complex sp. GYL001. The sequence continues at coordinate 271,963 of NZ_JBMKGW010000005.1, forward strand.
CGCCCTCGCGCACCATCAGACTGTGGATAATCCCCCCTTCCAGGGACTGGATCACCTGCTCGTGGGAGGACGGGATCACCTTGCCGCTACCCGTCGTGACCTCATCCAGCTGGAACAGGCTGGCCCAGGTAATAAAGACCACCAGCAGGGCAAACAGCGACCATGCCACCAGCGACGAACGCGGCAGGCGGGGCTCCTTCAGCCGGCTGTTAAAGCGGGAGAAATCATTCATGCCACGCCCTCCGTTTTCAGTTTAACCGTGCGCTGCGGCGCCTGCTGCGGGGCCATTCCATGCTGGCGTAAAATGGCATCACGAGGGCCATCCATCACCACTTTGCCGTTTTCCAGGACGATGATGCGGTCAACCAGGTCCAGAATCGGCAGACGATGCGTCGCTACCACCAGCGTCCGGCGCTTACCGAGCCACTGGTGCAGATGCTGGATAAACTGCTTCTCGCTGACCTCATCCAGCCAGGCGGTGGGTTCATCCAGCAGCAGAATATTCGGCGAGGTGATCAGCGCGCGCGCCAGCAGCAGCGCCTGACGTTGCCCGCCGGAAAGCCCCGTCCCGCCCTCATTGATGATGGTGTTCAGCCCCATTTTCTGCTTGCGCACAAACTCCAGCGCGCCGCTGTTGACCAGCGCCTGATGGATTTCCTCGTCTGTCGCCAGCGGATTACCCATCAGGATGTTGTCGCGTACGGAGCCGAAGAACAGCCGCGCCTGCTGGCTGAGCAACTGCATGTCGCGGCGCACGTCGGCCGGGTCAAGATGATTGAGAGCAATATCGTCCAGCAAAATGCTGCCCTGCTGCGGCTCCTGCATTCCCGCCAGCAGATGCAGCAAGGTGCTTTTCCCCGAACCATTACGCCCGAGCACCGCCACGCGCTCCCCGGCGTGAATGCGCAGTTTGCTGATATTCAGCACGGTAAGCTTCTCTTCTTCATCGTAATAAAACCCAACGTCGTCCAGCCGATAATCACCGCGCAGATGGGCTTTATGCACTTTTTTGCCGTGCTGGGGATCGTCAATCGGGCGCTGCATCAGGTCATCCAGCCCCTTGCGGGCCACCTTTGCCGACTGCCAGCGGGAGAGCACGCCGGAAATCTGCGACAGGGGCGCAATGGTCCGGGACGCCAGAATCGAGGTCCCCACCAGCGCACCGGTGGTCATGTCGCCGCTGATGACCAGATAACACCCCACCAGCAGCACCACGGCGTAGACGATAGACTGCACCTCCTGGGTCCATGTCAGCAGCAGCCCCGTCAGCCAGCGCTGCTTCATGCCGACGCTCGCGGCAACGTCATTGGTGTTATTCCACTGGTTCTGGAACCTCTGCTCGGCACGCATTAGCTTGATGTCCTCAAGCCCCTGCACCGCTTCCACCAGCGTGGCGTTACGAATCGCCGATTCACGCATCCCTTCGCTGGAGAGTTTTCCCAGCGGGCGCTGCACCAGCAGGCCGGGAATGAGCAGCAGCGGTACGGCCAGCAGCACCACCAGCACCAGCGGGCCGCCAATCATCCACAGAATGAAGACGAACAGCAGGAAGAACGGCAGATCGGAGATAGCGGCAATGGTGGTGGAAGTGATCAGCTCCCGCACCGACTCCAGCTCGCGGATCTGGGCGATAAACGACCCGGTCGATTTCGACCGTGCGCCGTTTTTAATCCTCAGGGCGTGGGCAAACACGCGCTCGGAAATACGCAGGTCGGCGCGTTTCCCTACCACGTCCGAAATATGCACCCGCAGCATGCGCATGATGAATTCAAACACGATGGCGATCATCACACCGCCAAACAGCACCCACAGCGTGGCCTCCGACTGGGACGGCACCACCCTGTCATACACCTGCATGGAAAAGACCATGCCGGAGAGCGCCAGCACGTTGGCGACCAGCGCCACCAGCATTATGTCGCTGTAACGACGCCAGTCTTTCAGCGCCAGCTGCCAGAACCAGTTTTTCTCATAGGGTTTGATGTAATCATCCACGCGCGCATCCGGCGTGGACTCCAGGGGACGCAGCACCATCAGCCCCTTTAACCGCGAACCGAGTTCGTCGCGCGTCAGCGTCGTCTCCAGGCCCCCGTCGCCGCTAAACTGCACGCTGACGTTCCCTTCGTTGTCCATACGGTTGATGACCGCAATTTGCCCGCCGGTAAACTCCGCCAGCAGCGGTAAACGCCACGGATCGAGCGCTACGGCTCCCGCCGCCACCCAACGCATCCCCAGCCCAAGCTGGCGCGCCATCTCCTCCAGCACCAGCTGGCGTGGAGACTGGCTTTCATGGTTAATCGTGACCCGAACATGCTCCGCCGAAAAATCCAGCCGATAATATTTCGCGATGATGAGCATGCCCTGCAACCAGGGTTCGTACTGTGGATGTGTCTTCATAATGCTACGTCCTGTTCAGGGCGATGATTTCGCACTGAAATGATACCTTTCCGGGATGATTAGAAATCGAACACTGTCTAAACGAGCCCGCAAAATAATCTTGTGAAATATAGGGTTATGGCTATTCGTGTAAAGAAACGCAAAAGGCCGCGAGGATCGCTCCCCGCGGCGTTGTTTTACGCAATTAACAGTTGATGATTGGCCAACAGCGTCGCCAGATCCGTCTGCACGCCGTTCAGCGTCACCAGCGTGGTGGGCGTGAACTGACCGCCCGTCCCGTCCAGGTCAACCTGGATCTCGGTGTTGCTGCCGTTTTGCACAACGCGGATGTAGTCGGCGATGTTGCCCGCGCTGCTGTCCAGCGTCGCCACGCCGTTCACGTAGCTCGCCGAGCCGGTTCCGGTATAGCCGCTGTCGGAAAGCAGGTCGCGCAGATCGATACGGTCCGTATCCGCCGTCCCTTCCCAGGTGCCGACGGTAAAGCCGTTCACCACATCGCTACCGTTGCCGCCCGTCGCGTCAGACGCGTTGATCAGCTTATAGAGCAACGTATCGTGACCGCCGCTGCCGATGTTGAAGGTGTCGTTCCCGCCCCGGCCTTCGAACTGGTTATCACCGCTGTTGCCGGTGATCACGTCGTCATAGTCGGAGCCGTTAATCCCTTCAATATTCAACAACCGCGTGGTACCGAATCCGGTGTCCTGCGCCGTTGAGAGGCGCAAATCAACGGTTATCCCAGAGGTGGCATTACGATAATCCACCACGTCCATGCCGCCGGTATTGCTCCAGGTGTCGTAGTCGGAATGGGTATTCCAGCCGCCGGAGCCGTTATAGGTATAGGTCCCATCCTCTGCGATAAAGGTGTCGTTATACCCGGTACCGGTAATGGTTCCGCTGTGGCCGCCGGTGGCCGCTTCGGCGGTGAGAACATAACCCTCTTTGCCGTTGCCCGCGTCCAGGCCGGTCCAGGTGACGTTATCCGAGACGCCGTTGGTGATCTTCACGATCTCCGCCGAGTAGGTTTCGTTCGGATCCAGCCCGTAGAAACTCACCAGCGCAGAGGTATCGTTCGAGCCAATGCCGGACTGAGCGTTGATGATCTGCGAGGCCACCAGCACGCCCGCAGCGTTATACAGATTGACCGTATTGCCGTAGTACGCGTTGATGCCTTCGCTATCGACAATGTGCAGATGCATCGCGGTACCGTCAGCGATCTCCGCATTGTTCTGCACCAGCACCACCTTACCGTTCTGCTGAGACACCAGCAGATCCTGCGCACCGTCCCAGTTGTAGTCCACCGCGGCGACGCCGGTGACGTTGGCCAGCCCAGAAGCCAGCTGGCTTGAAGTCCAGGTTGAGCCGTAGCCGTTGTTGGTGAACAGGGTCGCCGTCTGTGAGCTGCCGTAGGTGCTGAGCTTGATGATGTCCATCTGCCCGTCACCGTTCCAGTCTACCGCCACCGACAGATAGCCCGCCGTGGCGTTAGAGGCTTCCACCGCGCTTTTGGTCGTGGAAAGCTGCCCGGTACCGTCGTTGTAGTAAATCACCCCGCCGTTGTTGTTGTAGCTGCTGCCGAGGTACAGATCCATGTAGCCATCGCCGTTAAAGTCCGCCCACGTCATGGAGGCCGCCGTGGTGGTATTCGAGGCGTTGGCCACAAACACGTTGGTCAGGTTCTGGCCAATGGAAAGCGTACCGTTCCCGTTGTTGTTAATCACGGTGAGCGAATACGCCCCGCTGCGGTTGGTGTGCTGCACGATGTCCACGGTACCGTCGTTGTTCAGGTCGACGCCGGAGATTTCACGCCCGGAATCGAACTGGCCGTAGAATCCACCTTCCCCGCCGGTGCCGTCCGGCGACAGAACGCCGTTGGTATTCACCAGGTAGGTCAGGGAGTCCATACCGGCATCGCCGTACGCCAGATCAAGATAGCCATCGCCGGTTTTATCGTAGGCAATTACGCCGCCGTACCAGATGGTGGTTCCCATCGCCAGCTGGCTGGCGGTGTAGCTGCTGCCATCGTAGGTCCACATCACCTGCGTAGAGCCCGCGTAGGTGTTCTCCGTCGCAAAGATATCCTGCGTGCCGTTACGGTCAAAGTCAGCTGCCGTCTGGCTCACCACATAGTAGCTACGGGTGTTAGTTAACGTATTCCCGGCATAGGTTGAATCATCGCTGCTGGAATAAGACTGTCCATTAGCAATGATATTCCACAGCCCGCTGCTGTTCATGCCGAGAGTCATGGTTGAGTTGTTGCTGTTCCCCGCAGTGGTCGCCCAGTCGGTATTCACCGAGGTGGTATCGATCACCAGGCTACCGGTTGCCGTACCGGTGGTGTTACCGTTGCCCGCGCTACTCTTCACCTGCGCGGTTACGTCGTAACTCGCCACACTCAGGGCATCGCTGTCCGGGATCTGTAGATACCAGGTATTGTGATCCGGGTCGACGACCACCGCACCGCCGGTCTGGGAGGTGTAGGTTTTCCCGTTCACCGTCACCACCAGATATTCACCGTTCACCAGGTCTGCGGAGACCGTACCGCTGACAATCGGCGTGGTATCCGAGGTGGTCTGGGCAGTAATCGCCGCGGTGGTGGTCGGGATGCTGGTATCGACGTTCAGCACAAAGCCATCCGATTCCGTGTAGTTACCGGCTTTGTCGGTGACGCGCAGAATGTAGGTGTGATTCCCGTCGAGCAGGCCGTTGTCCTGATAGGACCAGCTTGCGCTGCCGTTCATCGTGACCTGACCCAGCAAGATCCCGTCCCGGTAAAGCTGCACGATTTCGCCATCTTCCGGAGCGCGGTTAAGCGTACCGTTGATCAGCGGCGAGGTATCGTCCGTCGCGACTGATGCGCCGTACGTGCCTGTACGTTCACCTTCCCCGTCGGTATAGCTGACCACCGTTCCCACCGTGTCAGGCGGCGTGGTATCAACCGTTACCACCTGCGAAGAGGTTGAGCCGACGTTGCCCGCCTGGTCGATGATCCGCACCTGGTAGGTGTAATCCCCATCTGCCAGATCGCGGGTATCCGTATAGCTCCAGCGCTGGTTAGTGACGGTAGTGTCAATCCAGGTATTACCGCCGTCGAGGCTGATCTGTACGCGCTCGTCGCTGGCCAGCGCGCTGCCCAACGAGCCGTTGATCGTCAGCGAGGTGTCCATGGTGATGAAATCACTCCCGGACTGCCCGGTATCTTCGCTGATGCTGTCAATGGTGATGCCGTACTGCGGCGCCTGGGTATCCACCGTCACGTCCTGCGTGGTGGTGGCCCCAACGTTGCCCGCCTGATCGACAACCCGCACCTGATAGCGGTAGTCGCCGTCGGCCAGGGTGCGGGTGTCGTTATAACTCCACCGGGTGCCGCTTACCGTGGCGTAAACCCAGGTGGTGCCGCCATCCATGCTCACCTGCACATACTCACCCGCCCCGAGTTCGGCCCCGAGCGTCCCGTTGAGCGTGTACGAGGTCGAACTGGTCAGGAAGTCGTTATTGTCGAAGCCGGTATCGACGGTGATGTTATCCACGGTCACCGTAATCGCCGCATCCGGCGCGACCGTATCGACCGTCACCTGCTGATGAGCGCTGGCACCCACGTTGCCCGCCGCATCCACTACGCGAACGTAGTAGTCATAGGTCTGGTTACCCAGCGTGCGGCCGTCCACGTAGTACCAGCTGTTGCCAGTGACGATCACGTTCTGCCAGGTGACCCCGCCGTCGATGCTGATCTGGGCATATTCGCCGTCGGCCAGCGTTGCGCCGAGCGAGCCGTGCAGCGTCAGGGAGGTGTCATTGGTGATAAAGTCGCTGCTGCTCAGGCCGGTATCGTCGCTGATGCTGTCGATAGCGATCGTTTTGCTGGCGTCCGGCGCGACGGTATCAATGGTCACCACCTGGCTGGTAGTGGCGCTGATATTCCCCGCGTCGTCAATCACCCGCAGCTGATAGTTGTAGTCTCCGTCGGCCAGCGTGCGGCCGTCAACGTAGGTCCAGCTCAGGCCGCTGACGCTCACGTCAGTCCAGGTTGCGCCACCGTCGAGGCTGATCTGAGCGTGGTCACCGCTGCCCAGGGCCGCGCCGAGCGTCCCTTTCAGGCTGATCTGGTTGTCGCTGGTAATAAAGTCGCTGTCGGACAGGCCGGTATCCTGCGAGACGGAATCCACGGTAATAGTCGCCGCCGCAGGCTTCGTCAGATCGATTACCACGTCCTGGCTGTCCGTTGCCCCAACGTTGCCTGCATTGTCGATCACGCGCACCTGGTACTGGTACGTACCGTCGGTCAGGGTACGGCCATCGGTGTAGCGCCAGGTGGTGCCGGTGACGGTCAGGTCAATCCAGGTAGTACCGCCGTCAAGGCTGATCTGCGCTTTCTCGTTATTGCCGAGCTGCGCGGTCAGGGAACCATTCACCACCACCTGGCTGTCGTTGGTGATGAAGTCATTCGCGCTGAGGCCGGTATCGTTTTGCAGGGAATCAATGCTGATCCCCATCGACGGTGCGGTGAGATCCACGGTAACGGTATGGTTATCGCTGGCGCTGTTGCCGATGGCGTTGCTCACCTGCGCGTTAATCACGTACGAACCGCCGTCCGCCAGCGCGGTCACGTCTGCGCTGCCGACCGTATAGCTCCAGGTGCCGTCATTTTGAACGGTAGCCGTGTAGGTTTTACCGTTAAGCGTAATGGTCACCGTCTGGCCCGTTGGCGCATCGGTGGTGCCGCTGATAACCAGCGGCGTGCCGTGCTCGGCGGCGTTGACGATATCATCCTGCGCAAAGGTGTTAATGGCGATGGTCGGCACGTCGCCGTTCAGCGTCACGTCGTGCGTTGCGCTGCCCGGGTTACCTGCCTTATCGCTCACCGTAGCCGTAATGGTGTAATCCCCGTCGCTCAGTCCGAGGAAGTCGCGTCCCGGCACGAAGACGGACCAGGAGCCATTCGCCGCCACGGTCGCCTGATAGCTGTGGCCGTTGAAGGAGACGGTCACCGTCTGGCCCTGCTCCGCGGTGGTGGTCCCGCTGATGGTCTGTCCCGCCAGCTGCTCGGCGTTGTTGACGATATCGTCATCGGCCACGGTGCTGATGGTCACGGCTGGCGCGACGGTATCGACCGTTAAGGTATGCGTCGTCTGGCCGTTATTACCCGCCTTGTCGTTCACCGACGCGGTGACCGTCAGCGCGCCTTCGCTCAGGTTGGCAAGATCGGCGGCCGGGACGTCGAGCGTCCAGGTGCCGTCGTTTGCCACAAGCGCAGTGTAGGTTTTCCCGCCCAGCGTGACGGTCACCGTCTGGCCTGCTTCCGCGCTGGAAGAGCCGTGTACGGTGAGCGGCTGTTGGGCTTCCGCCGCATTCAGCACATCGTCGCCCGACAACGTGTTCACGCTAATCACCGGCGCGGTGGTGTCCACGCTGATGGTGTGCGTCGCCGAGGCGCTGTTCCCGGCGCTGTCCTGCGCCGAAACAGAAACCTGGTAGCTCGCGCCGTCGGCCAGGGTGCCCACGTCGGCGGCCGGTACGGTGGTTGTCCAGGAGCCATCGCTCTGGATAGTGGCCGTATAGCTCTTACCATTCAGGGTGATAGTGACCTGCGTGCCGTTAGCAAACTGCGCGCTGGAGCCGTTGATGACCAGCGACGCCCCCGCTTCTGCCGCATTGATCACGTCATCACCGCTGAGGGTGTTGACGGTCAGCGCGACCGATGCGGTATTTACCACCACGTCATGGGTCTGGGTGCTGCTGTTGCCCGCGCTGTCGGTGATTGTCGCGCTGAGGGTCACGGTGCCGTCGGTCAGGGCAGAAATGTCGCTGGCAGGAACGCCCACGCTCCATTTGCCACTGGCGTCAACGGTGGTGGTGTACTGGTTCGAACCTATCGTGATGACCAGCTTATCGCCGACGCTGGCGCCGGTTGCGGTGCCGCTGATGACCTGCGCCTGCCCGTGCTCAACGCTGTTGATGACGTCATCGCCCGCCACGACGTTAAAGCTGACGGTCGGCGGCGTAGTATCGAGCGTAATCGCTTTGCCCGCGCTGCCCGGGTTACCCGCGGCGTCACTCACGCTCACCTGCACGGTGTAGCCGTTATCCGCCAGAGTGGACAGATCGGCGGCCGGCACGTTAATGCTCCAGACGCCGCCCTGCTGAACCTGTGCGGTATAGCTGTTTCCACCGAGGTTAACGGTTACCGTCTGACCGACTTCAGCCGTGGTGGTGCCGGAAATGGCCACGCCCGCAGCCGCTTCGCTGCCGTTGATCACGTTGTCGCCGGCTACCGTGTCAATGGTCACGGTTGGCGCCGTGGCATCGACGCTGTACTCCCGGCCCGCAGACGCGCTGTTGCCGTTCACATTGGTAACGCTCACCTGCACGCTGGCGTCGCCGTCTTTCAGACCCGCAAGATCCGAGGAAGGCACGGTGGCCGTCCAGTTGCCGTCGGCATCGACTTTGGCGGTGTAAGACTTGCCGCCAAAGGTGATGGTCACGGTCTGGTTCTCTTCCACATTGGAGGTGCTGCCGGAAAGCACCAGATCCGCGCCTTTCTCCGCCGCGTTAATCACGTCGTCGGTGGCGATGGCATCAATGCTGATCGCCACGGCTGCCAGATCGACGGTGACGTCGTGGCTGATAGAGACCGGATTGCCCGCCGCGCTCTGGCCTGCAACGGTCACGGTAACCGTGCCCGCAGCCAGGGCCCCGACGTCTGCTGCCGGGATCGCCGCGCTCCAGGTACCGTCTGCCAGCACGGAGGCCGCATAGGTTTTGCCATTGACGGTCACGGTGAGCGTAGTGCCTGCCGCCAGTCCGTCGCTGGAGCCGGTGACAATCAGGTTCTGTCCATGCTCGATGCTGTTAATCACATCGTCGCCCGCGACGGTATCCACGCGCAGGCCCGGCAGGCTGGCGTCGATAGTGATATCGCGCTCGCCCGTTCCCGTATTGCCATGGTCATTAGTGACGGTTGCTGACACCGTTAAATCGCCATTGCCCAGCGCGGTCAGGACGGATTCCGGCACGTTAACGGACCAGGTCAGATCGCTCTGCACCGTCGCGGTATAGGTGTTGCCGCCGATGTTCACCGTCACGGTGTTACCGATGTCCGCGTTCGCCACCTTACCGGTAATGGTCTGGCCTGCGGCCACTTCCGCCGCGTTGATGACGTTGTCCCCCGCCACGGTGTTGATGGTGACGGTTGGCAGCGCGGTATCGACAAGCAGGTTCGCCGTAGTGCTGATGCTGTTGCCCACGCCGTTGGTGGCCGTCGCGCTCAGGGTGTAGCTGGCTTCACCGAGGCCTGACAGATCCGCAGCCGGAACCGTCAGGCTCCAGGTGCCGTCTGCCGCAGTCGTCGCCGTGTAGTTTTTACCGTTCAGGGTCACGGTGACCACGGTGCCTTCCGCCAGGTTGGCGCTGGTGCCGCTGACGCTCAGATCCTGGCCTTT
>NZ_JBMKGW010000006.1:0-236260 GCF_049237125.1 Enterobacter cloacae complex sp. GYL001
CTGAAGGAACGTTGAAGACGACGACGTTGATAGGTCGGGTGTGTAAGCGCAGCGATGCGTTGAGCTAACCGATACTAATGAACCGTGAGGCTTAATCTTACAACGCCGAAGGTGTTTTGGCGAAGAGACAGACAATCAAATTTCAGCCTGATACAGATTAACAGAATTTGCCTGGCGGCTGTAGCGCGGTGGTCCCACCTGACCCCATGCCGAACTCAGAAGTGAAACGCCGTAGCGCCGATGGTAGTGTGGGGTCTCCCCATGTGAGAGTAGGGAACTGCCAGGCATCAAATTAAGTAGTAAGCCGGTGCATTAATCCGGTGGTTACAGAAGTATTCGGTGGAGCGGTAGTTCAGTCGGTTAGAATACCTGCCTGTCACGCAGGGGGTCGCGGGTTCGAGTCCCGTCCGTTCCGCCACTTATTAAAAGCCCTGAGCTAACGCTCAGGGCTTTTTTCTTATCTGTCGTTTGATTGTTGCGAAATTAGCAAAAATCCTCTGCGGTTCACGATCTTTTTCGGCATAACAACTACAGCGATAATTCTCCTCAGTTTATGAACATAACGATTGAGGAATCATATGACTATCCCTGCACTGGGTCTGGGCACTTTCCGCCTGAAAGACGACGTTGTTATCGCATCTGTTAAAACCGCACTTGAGTTGGACTATCGTGCTATTGATACGGCGCAGATTTATGATAACGAAGCTGCCGTAGGCCAGGCCATCGAAGAGAGTGGCGTACCGCGCGACGAACTTTTCATCACCACTAAAATCTGGATTGAGAATCTCGGCCAAGACAAGCTGATCCCAAGCCTGAAGGAAAGTCTGAAAAAGCTGCGTACTGACTATGTTGATCTGACGCTGATCCACTGGCCATCACCTGACGATGCCGTCTCTGTGGAGGAGTTCATGCAGGCGCTGCTGGAAGCGAAAGAGCAGGGCTTAACGCGTAAAATTGGCATCTCTAACTTCACCATCCCGTTGATGGAAAGGGCCATTGCCGCAGTGGGTAAAGAAAATATTGCCACCAACCAGATTGAACTCTCTCCTTACCTGCAAAACCACAAAGTCGTGGACTGGGCGAAACAGCATGGTATTCACATCACCTCGTACATGACGCTGGCATATGGTAAGGCGCTGAAAGATGAAGTGATTGCACGCATCGCTGAAAAACACAATGCGACAGCCGCACAGGTGATCCTGGCATGGGCGATGGGTGAGGGCTATGCCGTGATCCCGTCTTCAACCAAACGTGAAAACCTGGCAAGTAACCTGTTAGCGCGGGATCTCCAGCTTGATGATGAAGATAAAAACGCGATCGCTGCACTGGAATGCAACGATCGTCTGGTCAGCCCGGAAGGGTTAGCACCAGACTGGGATTAATAAAAGCCCTTCCTCTGTACCCTTAAACCCTCACACAGCTCCTCCGGGAGCTGTTTTTATATGTTCGCTAAGGAAGTCGATAAAAGCGCGTATGCGCGTACTTACCGCTCTGTCACTGTAATACACTGCGCTAAAAGGCATCTCTACAGGTAAGCGTTTGTCAGCCATCAGTTCTACAAGCTGACCCGCAGCTATTTCCTTATCAATCATATAGTCTGATAAACAGGCGATCCCATTTCCTTCAAGACAAAGCTGTTTCAGCGTTTCTCCGCTATTAGACGAAAGTCCGCAAGTGATCTCATGAAGTTGTCCGTCATGACAGGCCACGGGCCAGGTGTTCAGCGAGACAGGTTCCGTAAAGCCCAGGCACAGGTGCTGCTTCAGCTCCTCAACGGTCTCCGGTTTGCCATGCTCTGCAATATATTGCGGTGACGCGATAATTTTGCGGTAGCTGGTGAACAGTGGGCGAGCGCGTAAACTTGAATCCGTCAGGGTTCCCGCGCGGATCGCCACATCAACTTTACGCTCAATCAGGTTAATAAACGTCTCTGAAGAGACCAGGGACAGAGTCATCTCCGGATAACGTTCCCGGAATGGCTTGATTAACGGCATCAGAAAATGAAGCACGACCGGCGTCGCCGCATCAATGCGTAGCAATCCACGCGGAGTGCTACGCGACTCCATTATTTCCGTCTCAGCTGCCGCCATCTCCTGCAAAACGGATTGTACGCGGCGAAAATAACGTTCACCTTCTTCCGTCAGGCTGAGCTGCCGCGTTGTTCTGTTGAGCAGACTTACCCCGAGCTTCATCTCCAGCTTTTTCACCGAGCGGCTGATGGCGGAGTTCGCCTGCCCGAGCTGTTCGGCCGCACGGCTGAAGCTGCCGCTTTCAACAACGGCAACAAAGATAGTCAGTTCTTCCGATGTGGCTTTCATTATTGCATCATCCGCAAAATTCTATTGAGATTCTAACCATTTTTGTTATTTAAACACTGGCGCATACTGCCTGTCATCTTAATCCTGAAGAGACGGAGTATTTATGCCACTGGCGCTTCTTGCCCTGACGATCAGTGCCTTCGCAATTGGCACGACCGAATTTGTTATTGTAGGACTTGTTCCCACTATTGCTGAACAACTCGCCATTTCGCTGCCTTCTGCCGGGCTGCTGGTATCTATTTACGCGTTAGGCGTCGCTGTTGGGGCGCCTGTGCTGACCGCACTGACTGGACGTTTTCCACGTAAACAACTGTTAGTTGCCCTGATGGTGCTCTTCACCGCCGGCAATATTCTGGCGTGGCAGGCTCCGGACTACACCACTCTGGTCATTGCCCGTTTGCTGACTGGCCTCGCGCACGGTGTCTTCTTCTCCATCGGCTCCACGATTGCAACCAGCCTGGTGCCAAAAGAGAAAGCGGCATCAGCCATTGCGATTATGTTTGGCGGCTTAACCGTCGCGCTGGTCACCGGCGTGCCGTTAGGAACGTTTATTGGGCAACATTTTGGCTGGCGAGAAACCTTCCTCGCGGTATCGCTGTTGGGCGTAATTGCTCTGGTAGCCAGCCTGCTACTGGTGCCCTCCAGTATTCCGGGGCGCGCGAGCGCCAGCCTGAGCGATCAGGTTAAGGTTCTGACACACCCGCGCCTGCTGCTGATCTATGCCGTTACGGCTCTGGGTTATGGAGGTGTGTTCACTGCGTTCACTTTCCTTGCACCGATGATGCAGGAACTGGCTGGTTTTTCTCCGGGCGCAGTGAGCTGGATTTTACTGGGCTACGGTATCTCCGTCGCAATCGGCAATATCTGGGGCGGCAAGCTTGCAGATAAGCATGGTGCGGTACCGGCGCTAAAATTTATCTTCGCCGCGCTGGTTGTCCTGCTGATGATTTTCCAGTTCACCGCGTCGATACAATACGCAGCGCTGGTAACTGTGTTGGTTATGGGAATATTCGCGTTTGGTAACGTACCGGGATTGCAGGTCTATGTTGTACAGAAAGCCGAACGCTTTACGCCCAATGCGGTGGATGTCGCATCCGGCCTGAATATCGCCGCATTCAATATCGGTATCGCACTCGGATCGGTTATCGGCGGGCAGACGGTTGAACACGTTGGATTAACCCAAACGCCATGGATTGGTGCGGTAATTGTGCTTGTCGCTTTCCTGCTTATTGGTCTGAGTGGACGGCTTGATAAATCCGCTCGTATCGCGCTTGGATAAGTATCAGTAAGTGCTTGCTTACAAAACTGGAAAGCGGTTTCTCAGTAATTGCGTTGAAAGTGTGACCTAAAATCCCTATAACATTAGAACCAGTCCGTTTTCCGGGCTGGTTCATGTTACAGAGGTCGTTTCCAAAAGTGCGAAAAAATACCTATGCCATGCGTTATGTTGCCGGAATGCCCGCGGAGAGGATCTTGCCTCCGGGGTCGTTTGCGAGCCTGGGTCAGGCATTACCAGCGGGCACGCCATTAAGCAGTGACGAAAAAATTCGCGTACTGGTGTGGAACATCTTTAAACAACAGCGTGCGGAGTGGTTATCCGTACTTAAAAATTTTGGTAAAGATGCGCATCTGGTTCTGTTACAGGAGGCGCAAACCACGCCTGAGCTGGTCAGGTTTGCAACGACAAACTATCTTGCAGCCGATCAGGTGCCTGCCTTTGTTCTGCCACAGCATCCTTCTGGGGTGATGACCCTTTCAGCCGCACATCCGGTCTATTGCTGCCCGCTGCGTGAACGTGAGCCAATCCTGCGTCTGGCAAAATCGGCGCTGGTCACGGTCTATCCGTTGCCCGACACCCGTCTGCTGATGGTGGTAAACATTCATGCGGTGAACTTCAGCCTGGGTGTTGATGTGTACAGTAAGCAGTTACTACCCATTGGCGATCAGATTGCTCATCACAGTGGGCCGATCATTATGGCCGGGGACTTCAATGCCTGGAGCCGTCCGCGTATGAACGCGTTGTACCGCTTCGCGCGTGAAATGTCGCTGCGTGAAGTTCGTTTTAACGATGACCAGCGCAAGAAAGCGTTTGGTCGTCCTCTCGATTTTGTATTCTATCGGGGTTTAAGCGTGCACGACGCCTCCGTTCTGGTGACGCGCGCCTCCGATCATAATCCTCTACTAGTTGAATTCAGTCCCGGCAAACCTGATAAATAATGGTGCGTCAGGTCTGCCGTGGGGCAGGCCTGTGCGGGTGCTGCCCTTTATTTTTTAACCCATAAAAGGACAGCAACATGACAACAACACACTCCCATCATGACAACGTCGAAAAACAGTTTGGTTCTCAGGCAAGTGCCTACCTGAGCAGCGCCGTGCACGCCTCTGGCCGCGATCTGGTACGTCTCGGCGAACGGCTCGCCGCGTTTCCTGACGCGCACGTGCTGGACTTAGGCTGCGGGGCGGGGCACGCCAGTTTTACCGCCGCACAGCAGGTTGCTCAGGTGACGGCATATGACTTATCGAGCCAGATGCTGGATGTGGTTGCTGAAGCGGCGAAAGCGAAAGGGCTGAATAACGTCACGACGCGCCAGGGCTACGCTGAATCTTTACCCTTTGAGGATGCGTCGTTTGAGGTTGTGATTAGCCGTTACTCTGCACACCACTGGCATGATGTGGGGCAGGCATTACGGGAAGTGAAACGCGTGCTCAAACCGGGCGGAATCTTCATCATCATGGACGTGATGTCTCCCGGACATCCGGTACGAAATATCTGGCTCCAGACGGTTGAAGCGCTGCGTGATACCTCGCACGTGCAAAACTACTCCAGTGGAGAGTGGCTTACGTTTATCACCGAAGCCGGCTTGATTTCACGCTCATTGATAACCGACCGTTTGCCGCTGGAGTTCACATCATGGATTGCACGGATGCGCACACCCGAGGCATTGACTCAGGCGATCCGATTGTATCAGGAGAGCGCCTCTGCTGACGTGAAGGCGTACTTTGAACTGCATGATGATGGTTCGTTTACCAGCGACACCATTATGGCTGAAGCGCAAAAAGCGGGATAAATAAAAAAGGCACCGAGGGGAATCGGTGCCTTTTTAACAAGCGATCGTACTATCAGGAATCTGGCGTAGCGCTGTTTTTCACAAACAACGTCAGCTGGTCGCCAGGTTGCAGGTTGTCAGTATCGTTGTTCCAGCGCATCACATCTTTGATGTTTACGCCGTGACGCTTAGCAATACTGGACAGCGAGTCGCCTTTACGTACGCGATAGGTAATGCTATCGCTGTTTTTAGCGAGACGCTGTGCACTGCTACCTGCACCTACGGTCAGCGTTTGACCCACTTTCAGACCAGATCCGCGCAGATTATTCCACTGCTGGAGATCTTTCGCATTCACGCCAAGACGTGATGCAATACCTGAAAGCGTATCACCTGAACGCACCTTATAGCTGCGGCTGCTTACAGGCGACGTATCAGCGATCAGCGTGGACTGAACGGCTGCAATTTCACCCGAAGCTAAAGACTCTCGTAACTGTTCCGCATGTTTCTGCGGAACCATCACATAGCCAGGGCCACTAGCGCCCAGCGTGGAGCCTTTAACACCTGCATTAAAGGTTTTAAGCTTACTTACCGACATACCCGTCATATCGGCAACCTGTTGAATATCAACCGGGCTGCTGAGGCGGACACGCGCCAGTGCACGACTTTCGTCTGGTGTTGGCAGTTGTACACCGTAACGTTTGCTGTTCTTGAGAATATCGCCCAGTGCCAGCATTTTCGGTACGTAAATCTTTGTTTCCTGTGGCAGTGAGAGCGACCAGAAGTCTGTGGATTTTCCACGCGCTTTATTCGCTTTCATTGCCTTCAGTACACGACCTTCACCACTGTTATACGCTGCGACGGTCAATAACCAGTCGCCGTCAAACATCTTGTTCAGACGTTGCATCATGTCGAGAGCGGCTGTCGTTGAAGCGACAACATCACGACGCGCATCGTAGTTGCGGGTCTGCTTTAAACCATAATTTCGCCCTGTGCTCGGAATGATCTGCCAGATGCCTGCTGCATTGGCGCCAGACGTCGCGTGCGGGTCAAAAGCGCTCTCCACTATGGGTAGTAGTACCAGTTCCATAGGCATGTTACGTTTCTTAACTTGCCCGGCTATCCAGTACATATACGGCTCTGCCCGTAATGTTACATCGTGGAGATAGCTCTTATTTCTCAAATACTTCTGTTTCTGTTCGCGAATCCGGCTGTTTTCCGGAATTCCCATCTTTAGCTCGTCGCCAATAGAGGCCCACAAGTCTTGTTCCTGCGCGAAGGATGTCCCATCGTCCAACCATCGCGCCTGACTCGTAAACTTCCCTGCTTCCCCTTGACCAGCCGCAGAAAGGCTCTGTGCGTGCTGTTGTACGTTGCTGCCGTTTTGTGACTGGCAACCTACAAGCAGGACAGAGGCGAGTAATATCGCTTTTGCCTTCATGTGTGTGTCAATAGTTGCTTAAAAGACGAGCGATGATAACGGCGAAATTTTGAAAAGGCAACCCGCAATTATCTGAAGTTATCTTTCTTTGACCTTAACCATGCAAATCGCGCTTCAGGTTGTAACAAATTTGTTTCTTGATTAATTTTATTAATTAAATCAACATCATCAGTTCTTAAAAATAAATTTATTTGTCGCTCTTTTTTCAGAATTACGGGGAGTGTTTTTTGGTTTTTTGCACGTAACTCCTTCACTTTCTGGTAATAATCCTGAATCGCCCGATCCTCAGGCAGCACGCTTGCAGCAAACTTCATATTCCCTAATGTATACTCATGTGCGCAACAAATTACGGTGTCGGCTGGCAGCGCATTAATTTTTTGTAAAGATTGATACATCTGTTCTGGCGTGCCTTCAAACAGCCTTCCACAGCCGCCAGAAAACAGCGTGTCGCCACAAAACAGATAAGGTTTGCTGTAGAAACAGAGATGACCGGAAGTGTGACCTGGCGTAGCAAATACGGAAAACTCCCACCCGAGGATGAGGATACTTTCGCCTTCTTCAACAACTTGCGTCGTACCCTTATCCTGTGTCTCTGCTGGTCCGTAGACGGGTAGATGGGGATAGCGTGCAAGGAGATCGGGAACACCGCCGACATGATCGTGATGGTGATGGGTAAGGAGGATCGCCTCCGGCTGCCAGCCGTTTTCTTTAATCGCGTGCAGGATCGGTGCGGATTCGCCTGGATCAACAATGATGCATCTGCGATCGTCGTCGACTAAAACCCAGATGTAATTGTCCTGAAAGGCGGAAATACTGATAAGATTCATGCATTACCTCTTATAGCGTGGCGGGTGTTTTGATGAAACCGGCAAGGATACCTCAGACTGTCGCACCACCGGAACGTTGGGCAGAGTTGCCCTGGGGTGAATATTATCGCGAGGCCTTAGAACTTCAGCTTAAACCCTGGCTCGCGAAAATGTATGGTTTTCACCTGCTTAAGATTGGCAATCTGAGCGCAGAAATCAATACCGAAAGCTGCGCTATCTCGCATCAGGTTAGCGTATCGCTTAATGGCTCCCCGGTTCAGGTGAAAGCGGATCCGCTGCATTTGCCGTTTGCGGAAAAATCCATTGATGCCTGTCTGCTCGCCCACACGCTGCCCTGGTGCAGCGATCCCCATCGTCTGCTGCGGGAAGCCGACCGCGTTTTGATTGATGACGGCTGGCTGATCCTGAGCGGTTTTAATCCGCTGAGTCTGATGGGGCTACGTAAACTGACGCCCGTTCTGCGTCGCACGCCGCCTTATAACAGCAGGATGTTTACCATGATGCGCCAGCTGGACTGGCTTTCACTGTTAAATTTCGAAGTGCTAAGCTACGGGGGTTTTCAGGTCATCCCCTGGACGCGTAAAGGCGGGGTCTTATTAAGCACCCATTTACCCGCGCTGGGCTGCATGCAATTTATTGTCGCGCGTAAGAGGACGATCCCCCTTACGCTCAACCCGATGAAGCAAAGCAAATCAAAAACGCGGATCCGCCAGACCGTGGGGGCCACGCGGCAGTACAAAAAACCGTGATCAGGATTCAGGTTGATAACCTGCATCCTCATGGGTCGGGTTGGATGCCGCCGCGCGAGCCAGCTCGTCACAGCGTTCGTTTTCAGGATGACCGGCGTGCCCCTTTACCCACTCCCATTTGATTTCGTGCTGACCGAGGGCGGCATCAAGACGCTTCCAGAGATCGACATTCTTGACGGGTTTTTTCTCTGCCGTTTTCCAGCCCCGCTTTTTCCAGTTGTGGATCCATTGGGTAATGCCCTGGCGGACATACTGGCTGTCGGTACTCAGCACCACGTCACAATGTTCTTTTAACGCTTCCAGCGCCACGATGGCCGCCATCAACTCCATGCGGTTGTTGGTGGTCAGGAAATAGCCTTCACTAAATGTTTTTTCATGCTGGCGATAGCGCATAATGGCGCCATAGCCGCCGGGCCCTGGGTTACCGAGACAAGATCCATCGGTGAAAATTTCTACCTGTTTACGCATCTCTGGTAGACTTCCTGTATTTGAAACGTTCAGTAAAACGATAAGTCTGACATAAATGACCGCTATGAGCACTGCAATTACTCGCCAGATTGTTCTTGATACCGAAACCACCGGTATGAACCAGATTGGCGCCCACTACGAAGGGCACAAAATCATTGAGATTGGTGCCGTTGAAGTGGTGAACCGTCGCCTTACGGGCAACAACTTCCACGTTTACCTTAAACCCGATCGGCTGGTGGACCCGGAAGCGTTCGGCGTTCACGGAATTGCCGATGAGTTTTTGCTGGATAAGCCCACCTTTGCCGACGTCGCAGATGAATTTCTCGACTACATCAGAGGTGCGGAACTTGTCATTCATAACGCGTCGTTCGATATCGGCTTTATGGACTATGAGTTCAGCAAGCTCAACCGTGATATTCCGAAGACGAATACGTTCTGTAAAGTCACGGATAGCCTGGCGCTGGCAAGGAAGATGTTCCCCGGCAAGCGTAACAGCCTTGATGCCCTGTGCTCTCGCTATGAGATAGACAACACCAAGCGAACGCTGCACGGCGCGTTGCTCGATGCCCAGATCCTGGCCGATGTCTACCTGACCATGACCGGCGGGCAAACGTCGATGAAATTCAGTATGGAAAATGAATCCCAGCAGACGCGGGATGAAGGGGGAATTCAGCGTATTGTGCGTCAGGCGAATCGCCTGCGGGTTGTTTTAGCCAGTGATGAAGAACTGATGAACCATGAATCTCGTCTCGATTTAGTGCAGAAGAAGGGCGGAAGCTGTCTGTGGCGCACGTGAAAATGTGCTGAAACGTTTGTTAAATCACCGTTTGGGTGAATTTTGCAGCAAACGATTCAAAACCTGAGAAAAAGCGTTGACGAGTTCAGAGGCAAACCGTAATATTCGCCTCGTTCCCCAAACGGGAACAGTGGAGCGGTAGTTCAGTCGGTTAGAATACCTGCCTGTCACGCAGGGGGTCGCGGGTTCGAGTCCCGTCCGTTCCGCCACTATTCAGGCCCATGTTATTTATAACGTGGGCCTTTTTCATTTCTGATTTTCCCTGATGTTACGCAAGGCGATAAGCTAGGGTAACATCGCGGGTTGCGTTTATCCGATCGTAAACGGATCTGCATCCTGCCAGGCCGGAAACTTCTCCCGATACTCCTTTAACGCCGTTAACGAGATCTCAGCGTCAATTCGTGTTGCCTGATGCGGCTCGGCGGTGGCAATAATCTCACCCTGCGGACTGATCACCCGGCTGTCACCGCGATAGTGATGCCCGTTGCCGTCCGTTCCTACGCGGTTACAGCCAACGACATAAGCCTGATTTTCAATCGCGCGCGCGGTCAGTAAAGCCTGCCAGTGCAGGGAGCGTGGGGCGGGCCAGTTGGCGACGTACAACGCCAGGTCATAATCGTTGCGGTTGCGCGACCACACCGGGAAGCGCAGGTCATAGCAGACCAGCGGCAGAATACGCCAGCCGCGCCATTCAAATACCACGCGTTCGCTTCCGGCTTCATAATGTTGATGTTCGTCCGCCATGCGGAACAGGTGGCGCTTATCGTAGAAATGGACTTTTCCTTCCGGCTCGACCAGCAGGAAGCGGTTGACCGGTCCGCGCCCGGTCTGGAGTGCGACGCTACCGGCAATCAGCGCGTTTGTTTCCTGCGCCCTGGCGTGCATCCAGGCCACCACCTCGTCCTGCGGCATGGACTGTTTTGCTGCCTCCATCGCGAAACCTGTGGTGAACATCTCCGGCAGGACAATCACATCGCGTCCGGTAATCTCTTCCAGCTGGCGATCAAAATGGCGAAGGTTGGCGGGGCCGTCCATCCACACTAAAGGTTGCTGCAAAACAGAAATCTTTAAACCAGGCACGATACAGGCTCCTTAATAAACACTTTTTGACACTGTAGCACGTCATTACCAGAAAATGTGGCAATAAAAAACCCCGCGCGGGGCGGGGTTTGTGAGAGCAAAAGGCCTTATGCCGCTTCAGGTTTGCGGTGCTTCTCTGGCAGCTTTACCGGCTGTGTCGCCAGCTCTTCAGGTTCGAAATCATCCACATTAATACTGCGCAGACGGCTCTCTTCGGCTTTCACCAGAATCGCAGCTTCGCTGTTGTCGATGATGCCACCCGCCAGCGCCTGTTTTGCCAGCTCATCCAGTCGTGTAAACGGCAGGTTTTTGCCCAGCTGTTTGCAGATCTTCTGGTGAATCGGGTCGGCGGCCATCACGTCAAGCAGCGCCTCTTCCAGCAAGCCTACCGGGTTATGCGGGGTAGGTGCCAGATATTGACCCCGACCAATACGAGAGCGGGTTGCGCTCGGTACCTGGAGGATCTTCGCTACCTTGTGATCCAGCTTGTCGGACGGCGCCAGGTGATGACGACCGGTCGGGAAGATCACGACGCGCAGGGCACCCGCTACGAAGCGGTTCGGGAAGTTCGCCAGCAGATCGTCAATTGCCTGTTCGGCCTGATACATCGCATCCTGCACGCCCCAGTGCACCAGCGGCAGATCCGCTTCCTGACGGCCTTCATCGTCGTAGCGTTTCAGCACCGCAGAGGCCAGGAAGATCTGGCTCAGCACATCACCCAGACGGGCGGAGATGCGTTCGCGACGCTTCAGGCTACCGCCCAGGACGGCCATTGAGACGTCAGACAGCAGGGCCAGGTTGGCGCTCAGACGGTTCAGATGCTGGTAGTAACGTTTGGTCGCATCGCCGGTTGGCGTCGCGCTGGTCAGCCCGCGCGTCAGGCCCAGCCAGAAGCTGCGCACCTTGTTGCTACCGACGTGGCCGATATGTTTGAACAGCAGCTTGTCGAAGGCATCCACATCATTATTCTGCGCGGCAGCCATCTCTTCCAGCACGTACGGATGGCAGCGAATCGCACCCTGGCCGAAGATCATCATGCTGCGGGTCAGGATGTTTGCCCCTTCCACGGTGATGGCAATCGGCGCACCCTGATAGCCGCGCGCCAGGAAGTTGCCTTCGCCGAGCATGATACCTTTACCGCCTGCGATATCCATTGCATCAATAATTGACTGCTGTGCGCGGTGGGTACAGTGATACTTCACAATCGCCGACAGCACGGCGGGTTTTTCGCCCAGCATAATGCCGTAGGTAATCAGCGAGGCTGCGGCGTCCATCACGTAGGCATTGCCCGCAATACGCGCCAGCGGCTCTTCGATACCTTCCATCTTGCCGATGGAGATTTTGAACTGACGGCGGATATGCGCGTAAGCCCCAATCCCCATCGCCACCGATTTCAGACCGCCTGTTGAGTTCGACGGCAGGGTAATGCCGCGGCCCACAGACAGACATTCCACCAGCATACGCCAGCCCTGCCCGGCCATTTTCGGGCCACCGATGATGTAGTCAATCGGAACAAAGATATCCTGACCGCGGGTTGGACCGTTCTGGAAGGGTACGTTCAGCGGGAAGTGACGGCGACCAATTTCAACGCCCGGAGTCGAGGTTGGGATCAGCGCACAGGTAATACCCAGCTCTTCTTCACCGCCCAGCAGTTTTTCCGGGTCAGAGAGTTTGAACGCCAGGCCCAGCACCGTGGCGATAGGTGCTAGGGTGATATAACGTTTGTTCCAGGTCAGGCGCATGCCCAGCACCTGCTGGCCCTGCCATTCGCCCATGCAAACCACGCCGGTATCAGGAATTGCGCCGGCATCGGAGCCTGCCTCCGGGCTGGTCAGCGCGAAGCACGGAATTTCCTGACCACGCGCCAGACGCGGCAGGTAGTGATCTTTCTGCTCTTCTGTACCGTAATGCTGTAACAGCTCGCCCGGGCCTAAGGAGTTTGGCACGCCAACGGTGATCGCCAGGATCCCGGAGACACCCGCCAGTTTTTGCAGTACGCGAGCCTGAGCGTAAGCGGAGAATTCCAGACCGCCGTACTCTTTCTTAATGATCATCGCGAAGAAGCGATGCTCTTTCAGGTATGCCCACAGCTCAGGCGGCAGGTCGGCCATTTCGTGAGTGATGGCAAAGTCGTTTGCCATGCGGCACGCTTCTTCTACCGGACCATCAATAAAGGCTTGTTCTTCGGCGGTCAGACGCGGCTGCGGATAGTTGTGAAGCTTTTTCCAGTCCGGGTTGCCCTGGAACAGATCGCCTTCCCACCAGGTCGTACCGGCGTCAATCGCTTCTTTCTCTGTACGCGACATCGGCGGCATCACTTTACGGAATCCCCTGAACACCGGCGCAGAGATCATCGACTTACGCATCGGCGTCAGGTTGAACGGCAGCAAAATGATGGCCAGGGGAACAAGGACCCAGATATTCCACAGGCCAGCGACGCCAAGTGCAGCCGTCCAGGCCAGAAGAATCAGGCTACTCAGGAATAAACTGACACGGTGATAGAACAACACACCGAGCAGTACAACGGTTGCGAGAATGCTCAAAATCATCATAAAGAAAAGCTCCCTTGCTTGTAGGAGGTCTGACCACTTGTGATGATATGGTTGTAGTTGATGTCATTTCCTTTAGCAATGTGTTTACAAAATAATTACAACCTGGTTCACATTGTTCGCGTTTTAGCCGGCACAAAAAATCAAAACGCCGGACGATTCGCATGGCTTTAGCTTCTCGCTTTTACTGCTATCCGGTACACTCCACTGTGTTATTTCATCAATACTGAAGGATTATCCTCATGTACCAGGATCTTATTCGTAACGAACTGAACGAAGCGGCGGAAACGCTGGCGAATTTTCTGAAAGATGATGCCAATATTCACGCTATTCAGCGCGCGGCGGTCCTGCTTGCCGACAGCTTCAAAGCCGGCGGTAAAGTGCTCTCCTGCGGTAACGGCGGTTCCCACTGTGACGCCATGCACTTCGCCGAAGAGCTGACCGGACGCTATCGCGAAAACCGTCCGGGCTACCCGGCGATTGCGATTTCCGACGTGAGCCACATCTCCTGTGTAGGCAACGACTTCGGTTACGACCATATCTTTTCCCGCTACGTTGAAGCCGTAGGCCGTGAAGGCGACGTGCTGCTGGGTATCTCCACGTCCGGTAACTCTGCTAACGTGATCAAAGCGATCGCCGCCGCGCGTGAGAAGGGCATGAAAGTGATCACCCTGACCGGGAAAGATGGCGGTAAGATGGACGGTACAGCGGACATTGAAATCCGTGTACCACACTTCGGTTATGCGGATCGCGTTCAGGAAATTCACATCAAAGTGATCCACATCCTGATCCAACTGATCGAAAAAGAGATGGTTAAGTAAGACTTCGCTGGGGGGCGCCGGTGCCCCCCGCTGTTGTGGAGGTGATCTATGTGCGAACTGCTCGGGATGAGCGCCAATGTGCCAACCGATATCTGCTTTAGTTTTACCGGGCTGGTTCAGCGCGGTGGAGGAACCGGGCCGCATAAAGACGGCTGGGGTATTACCTTCTACGAAGGCAAAGGATGTCGCACGTTTAAAGATCCACAACCCAGCTTTAACTCACCCATTGCCAGACTGGTGCAGGACTATCCTATTAAATCCTGTTCGGTGATCGCCCATATCCGCCAGGCAAATCGCGGCGAAGTGGCGCTGGAAAATACCCATCCGTTTACCCGTGAACTGTGGGGCCGTAACTGGACCTATGCACACAACGGGCAGCTTTCGGGCTATAAGTCGCTGGAAACCGGCAATTTCCGTCCTGTCGGTGAAACGGACAGCGAAAAAGCATTTTGCTGGCTGCTGCACAAGCTGAACGAGCGCTACCCCCGTACGCCCGGCAACATGACCGCCGTTTTTAAGTACATAGCGTCACTGGCGTCTGAGTTACGCGAGAAGGGCGTCTTTAATATGCTGCTGTCTGACGGGCGCTACGTGATGGCGTTCTGCTCGACGAATCTGTTCTGGATCACCCGACGTGCGCCGTTTGGCGTCGCCACGCTGCTCGATCAGGATGTGGAAATTGATTTTCAGAAGGAGACCACACCGAACGATGTGGTCACTGTCATTGCAACGCAGCCGCTGACCGGCAACGAAACCTGGCAAAAGATTATGCCAGGCGAGTGGGCGCTATTTTGTCTCGGGGACCGCGTAATTTGACGCCAGCTGCGGCTGAACCACTTCATGGCTGAGCGGTTTACTCACCACGTAACGGCCATTGACGATGGACACCACCGGCGGCTTATGGGTCTGCTCGAAGTAGTCATAGCCCGGTTTTAGCTGTTTCCAGAAATCTGTGTAAACAGAGTATTTATGGCGCGCCATGTTCGCATCCGTCATACGGAACGGATAGATGCTGACCTGAACATTCGGCTGGCCGAAGACCAGTGCGCCCGTGACAAACTGGAAGATTTCATCAATGCCGGAATCCGTCATCGCATAACAACCGACAGACACGCAGGCACCGTGAATCATCAGGTATTTCCCTTCGTAACCGTGCGCACGGTCGAAGGCATTGGGGAAACCGATGTTAATCGCTTTATAGAACCGGCTGTCCGGTTTTAGCTGGTTACGCTGAACGTTGTAAAACCCTTCCGGACTTTTGAAGTCACCCTGGCGCTGTTTCGGCCCCAGCCCGCCAGAATAGTTACAGATTTTGTAGCTATCGAGCAGCTGATACGTCTCGCCCATTTTGACAAACAGATCGAGTGTGCGCTCTTCCTTGAAGATTTGAATATAAACCGGGGATCCCATCAACTGCTGTTTATACTCTTTGCTGACCGGCGTCGTTGAACTATTACTGCCAAGCAGCCCGGCAAACGACATGCACGGTATCAGAAGCATCGCAATGAACAATGCGATTTTACGCATACTACTGGTTCCTTGATAAAACAATGACCAACTTGCCAGAACGGCAAAAGACACCCGAAATCAGACTAATCTGGACAGGAGCGCTCACATTAGCACCGATGGAGATTTTCGCAAGAGCCAACCTTTGCGTTTACAAATTAGTTTTACTTTATAACCCATTCATAATGTCCTGACTCCAGGAACTTTGCGCAATAGCTCGCATTTCGGCGCGCCAGACGGCGGATTTGCTGCCCCTGGCAGGGCCGAAAATGGTACACTCCGGCCTCTCTGGATTGTTGTTCATGGATACCTGCTAACCACATGTTTAGAATCAGAAAAGGACTCGATCTGCCAATCTCTGGCGTGCCTGAACAGCACGTCACCACCGGCGCCAGTATTCATCATGTCGCTATTGTAGGTGATGATTACGTGGGCATGCGTCCCGCGATGCTGGTACAGGAAGGCGATCGCGTAATAAAAGGTCAGGCGCTCTTCGAGGATAAAAAAAATCCTGGCGTTATGTTTACAGCCCCAGCCAGCGGCACCGTTGTCGCCATCCATCGTGGTGAGCGTCGCGTCCTGCAATCGGTTGTTATTCAAATTGAAGGCGATGAGAAACGCGAATTTGCGCGTTTTGACGCCGCCGATCTTGCCACCCTCAGCCACGACGCGGTGCAGACGCAACTGCTGGAGTCGGGACTGTGGACGGCGCTTCGCACGCGCCCCTATAGCAAAACGCCCGTGCCTGGCACTGTGCCGGCCGCTATCTTCGTCACGGCCATCGACACCAACCCGCTTAGCGCAGATCCGCAGCCTCTTATCCTGGCGGAACGAAACGCTTTCGATGCCGGCCTCACCGTGTTAACGCGCCTGACGCCGGGTAAAGTGCATGTCTGTCAGGCCAGCGGCGGTAAGCTGGGCGGGCATCCGCAAGGGCAGGTAGCCTTTAATGAATTTGCCGGCCCGCATCCGGCCGGGCTGGTGGGAACGCATATTCATTTCCTGGAGCCGGTAAGCCTGACGAAACAGGTCTGGCATCTTAATTATCAGGACGTGATCGCTATCGGTAAGCTATTCACCACGGGTGAGCTGTGCGCAGAACGCATTATTGCCATCGGCGGCCCTCAGGCAACCCAACCGCGTCTGGTTCGCACGCTGCTTGGGGCAGACCTGACGGCGCTGTTGGCTGGCGAAACGAAAGAGGGTGAAAACCGTATTATTTCCGGTTCGGTGCTGAGCGGCAGGCACGCGACAGGCCCGATGGCCTGGCTGGGTCGTTTCCATCTTCAGGTGAGCGTTGTGCTTGAAGGACGCGAGAAAGAGCTGTTCGGCTGGGTACTGCCTGGTGCAGAAAAATACTCTGTAACCCGCACCACGCTCGGCCACTTCCTGCGTCGTAAGCTGTTTAACTTCTCCACCAGCACCAACGGCGGTGAGCGCGCCATGGTTCCGATTGGCAACTACGAACGCGTGATGCCGCTGGATATTCTGCCCACCGTGCTGCTGCGCGATCTCCTGGCCGGCGATACCGACGGTGCCCAGGCGTTGGGCTGTCTGGAGCTGGACGAAGAAGATCTGGCGCTGTGTACCTATGTGTGTCCAGGTAAATACGAATATGGACCCGTATTGCGCGAGGTGTTAACCCGCATTGAGCAGGAAGGATAACCATGGGCTTAAAACACCTCTTTGAAAAAATTGAGCCGCACTTTACCGAAGGGAAGCTCAAAAAGTACTACCCGCTGTATGAAGCGACAACGACCATTTTCTACACGCCGGGTCTGGTGACGAAAGGCGCGGCGCACGTTCGCGACGCCATCGACCTCAAGCGAATGATGATTCTGGTCTGGTTTGCGGTCTTCCCGGCCATGTTCTGGGGGATGTATAACGTTGGGTTGCAAACTATTCCGGCGCTGCACCATATGTACAATGCAGAGCAGCTGGCGCAGGTGATTCAGTCTGACTGGCACTATCGTCTGGCGCAGTCGCTGGGGGTGAGCTTTGCGGCAGATGCCGGCTGGATCAGCATGATGACGCTGGGCGCTGTCTTCTTCCTCCCCATCTATATGACTGTCTTTATCGTCGGCGGTTTCTGGGAGGTGCTGTTCGCTATTATTCGCAAACATGAGATCAACGAGGGCTTCTTTGTTACCTCTATTCTGTTTGCGCTGATTGTTCCGCCAACGCTGCCGCTCTGGCAGGCGGCGATGGGGATCAGCTTTGGCGTGGTGATTGCCAAGGAGATCTTCGGCGGGACCGGACGCAACTTCCTCAATCCGGCGCTGGCAGGGCGCGCGTTCCTGTTCTTTGCTTATCCGGCGCAAATCTCGGGCGACCTGGTGTGGACGGCAGCAGACGGATTCTCCGGCGCGACGCCACTTTCACAGTGGGCGGCTGGCGGCGGCGAAACGCTGGTCAATAATGCAACCGGACAGCCTGTCACCTGGTTTGATGCGTTTATCGGCAATATTCCAGGCTCCATCGGTGAAGTGTCTACCCTGATGATTTTGATCGGCGGGGCCATCATCCTCTTTGGCCGCGTGGCGTCCTGGCGCATTGTCGCAGGCGTCATGCTCGGGATGGTACTCACCGCCACGCTTTTCAACTTCATTGGTTCAGACACAAACCCGATGTTCTCCATGCCGTGGTACTGGCACCTTGTGCTGGGAGGCTTTGCGTTTGGCATGATGTTCATGGCCACCGATCCGGTCTCGGCTTCGTTTACCGACAGAGGTAAATGGTGTTACGGCGCGCTCATTGGGGTGATGTGTGTACTGATTCGCGTGGTCAACCCGGCTTATCCGGAAGGGATGATGTTGGCCATTCTGTTTGCCAATCTGTTTGCGCCGCTGTTCGACTACCTGGTCGTGCGCGCCAACATTAAGCGGAGGAAGGCGCGTGGCTGAGATCAAAAATAACGACAGCATCAGCAAAACGCTGCTGGTGGTGCTGGTACTGTGTCTGGTCTGTTCCATTGTCGTGGCCGGTTCTGCCGTAGGGTTAAAGCCGCTACAGCAGGAGCAACGAGCGCTGGATAAACAGCGTAACATCCTGGCCGTGGCCGGGCTGATGCAGGAAGGCATGACGAAGGATGACGTCGCAGCGGTGTTTGCCGAACGTATTACCGCACGGCTGGTGGATTTAAAAACCGGGGAGTTAATGGATAAAGACCCGGCGAAATACAACCAGGCGCTGGCGCTAAAAGATCCGCAGATGAGCACCACGCTTGACGCCTCGCAGGATCCGGCAGGCATTAAGCGCCGCAGCAATGTCGCGGAGATTTACCTCGTCCGTGACGAGCAAAAGCGCATCCAGGAAATCGTGTTGCCCATCTATGGCAACGGTTTATGGTCAATGATGTACGCCTTTGTGGCGTTGGAAACCGATGGTCGTACGGTCAAAGGCATTACTTATTACGATCAGGGCGAAACACCAGGGCTGGGAGGCGAAGTTGAGAACCCTAACTGGCGGGCACAGTTTGTTGGTAAAAAAGTGCTCGACGACAACGGCCAGCCTGCGCTGAAGGTGGTGAAAGGGGGCGCGCGTCCCGGCGATGAATTTGCCGTTGATGGCCTTTCCGGTGCCACGCTCACCTCTAACGGTGTGCAGCACAGCTTTGATTTCTGGATGGGTGAACTGGGCTTTGGTCCCTTCCTGAAGAATGTACGTGAAGGAGCGCTGAATAATGGCTGATACGGGTGAACTGAAAGAAGTTAAAAAGGTGCTGATTGGCCCGCTGTTAGCCAATAACCCGATAACGCTACAGGTGCTGGGGGTGTGCTCGGCGCTGGCGGTGACCACCAAGCTGGAAACGGCGGTGGTCATGACGCTGGCGGTAACGCTGGTGACAGCGTTTTCCAGCATGTTTATCTCAATGATCCGCCACCACATACCCAACAGCGTGAGGATCATCGTGCAGATGGCGATTATCGCCTCGCTGGTGATCGTGGTCGATCAGCTCCTGCGCGCCTTCGCCTATGAAACCTCGAAGCAGCTTTCGGTGTTTGTCGGCCTGATAATCACCAACTGCATCGTGATGGGGCGTGCTGAAGCCTATGCGATGAAAATGCCACCGCTGGCGAGCTTTATGGACGGTATTGGCAACGGCCTGGGTTACGGCGTGATCCTGTTGACGGTTGGTTTCCTGCGCGAACTTATTGGCAGCGGCAAGCTGTTTGGCATTCCGGTGCTGGATACGGTACAGAACGGCGGCTGGTATCTGCCGAATGGCCTGTTCCTGCTGGCCCCAAGCGCATTTTTCATTATCGGTTTGCTGATCTGGTTAATTCGTACGTTGAAGTCTGAACAGCAGGAAAAGGAGTAACCGACAATGGCTCATTACCTGAGTTTATTTGTGCGCGCGGTGTTTGTTGAAAACATGGCGCTCGCTTTCTTCCTGGGCATGTGTACGTTCCTTGCCGTTTCTAAAAAGGTATCGACGGCATTTGGTCTGGGCGTGGCAGTTACCGTTGTGCTGGGGCTTTCCGTTCCGATTAACAACCTGGTATTCAACTTCGTGCTGCGCGATGGCGCGCTGGTGGAGGGGGTTGATCTTAGCTTCCTGAACTTCATCACCTTTATCGGAGTGATTGCGGCGCTTGTTCAGATCCTGGAGATGATCCTCGATAAATACTTCCCGTCGCTGTACAACGCGCTGGGGATCTTCCTGCCGCTGATCGCCGTGAACTGCGCCATCTTCGGTGGCGTCTCGTTTATGGTTCAGCGCGATTACAACTTCAGTGAATCGGTTGTGTATGGCTTCGGTTCCGGTATCGGCTGGATGCTGGCGATTGTCACCATGGCGGGGATCCGTGAAAAAATGAAATATGCCAACGTACCTGCGGGGCTTCGTGGCTTAGGGATCACCTTTATCACCACCGGCCTGATGGCGTTGGGCTTTATGTCCTTCTCCGGTGTGCAGCTATAAGGGCTAACAGATGGAAATTATTCTTGGCGTGGTGATGTTCACGCTGATAGTACTGGTGCTGTCAGGGCTGATCCTGGCGGCGCGTGCGAAGCTGGTCAATTCCGGGGATGTGATCATTGATATCAATGACGATCCGCAGAATCAGATCCGTACCCCGGCAGGGGATAAGCTGCTTAACACGCTCTCCGGCAACGGGATTTTTGTCTCGTCTGCCTGTGGCGGCGGTGGCTCCTGTGGCCAGTGCCGTGTGACGGTCAAAGAGGGCGGCGGTGATATTCTGCCAACGGAACTGTCGCATATCACGAAGCGTGAAGCGAAAGAGGGATGCCGTCTGGCGTGCCAGGTCGCTGTGCGCCAGAACATGAAGATTGAGCTGCCGGAGGAGATCTTCGGCGTGAAAAAATGGGAATGCGAAGTTATCTCTAACGATAACAAAGCCACGTTCATCAAAGAGCTCAAACTGCGTGTCCCTGAAGGGGAGAGCGTCCCGTTCCGTGCGGGTGGGTATATCCAGATTGATTGTCCGGCACACACCGTCGCGTATGCTGACTTCGATGTGCCTGAGGAGTACCGGGCAGACTGGGATAAATTTAACCTCTTCCGCTTTGTTTCCGAGGTAAAAGAGCCCGCGCTTCGCGCCTATTCCATGGCTAACTATCCGGAAGAGAAGGGCATTATTATGCTCAACGTGCGTATCGCCACGCCGCCACCGAATGTGCCTGATGCCCCTCCTGGCGTCATGTCGTCGTATATCTGGTCCCTCAAGCCTGGCGACAAAGTGACGATTTCCGGCCCGTTCGGCGAATTCTTTGCCAAAGATACTGACGCGGAGATGGTCTTTATCGGCGGCGGTGCGGGTATGGCGCCGATGCGTTCGCATATTTTTGACCAGCTCAAACGACTTGGCAGCAAGCGTAAGATCAGCTTCTGGTACGGGGCGCGTTCACTGCGCGAAATGTTCTATGACGATGAGTTTGAACAACTGGCGCGTGATAACCCTAACTTTACCTTCCATGTGGCGCTATCCGATCCGCAGCCGGAAGATAACTGGACAGGCTATACGGGCTTCATCCACAACGTGCTGTATGAAAATTACCTCAAACAGCACCCGGCACCGGAAGACTGCGAGTTCTATATGTGTGGTCCACCAATGATGAACGCCGCCGTGATTAAGATGCTAAAAGATCTTGGCGTGGAAGATGAGAACATCATGCTTGATGATTTCGGAGGCTGATTATGCTGACTTTTCTGGCGACCTTTGCGGTGTTTGTGCTGGTGATCTTCGGCATGTCCTTAGGCTGGATCATCAAGCGTAAAAGCATTCAGGGCAGTTGCGGAGGCATCTCTTCCATCGGAATGGAAAAAGTGTGCGATTGTCCGGAACCGTGCGATGCGCGGAAGAAGCGGATGGCTCGCGAGCAGCAACGTATTATTTAGTCTTCCAGGTCGGGTAAGGCAACGCCGCCACCCGACAATTCCTCCGCGCACTTCTCAACCCTCATTTGTTTACTGTATACTTATCCAGTAATAAGTGAGGGCTTACTATGCGCAAAATAATCCATGTCGATATGGACTGCTTTTTTGCCGCAGTGGAGATGCGTGACAACCCGGCGCTGCGGGATATTCCGATCGCCATTGGCGGCAGCCGGGTTCAGCGCGGTGTCATCAGCACCGCCAACTATCCTGCTCGCAAATACGGTGTACGCAGCGCCATGCCGACAGCGATGGCGCTGAAACTGTGTCCGCATCTCACTCTTTTGCCCGGACGTTTTGATGCCTATAAAGAAGCATCGAGCCACATTCGGGAGATCTTCTCCCGCTACACCTCACTGATTGAACCGTTATCGCTGGATGAAGCCTATCTGGATGTCACCCACAGCGTGCACTGCCACGGCTCCGCCACCCTCATGGCGCAGGAGATCCGCCAGACTATTTTTAATGAGCTGAACCTGACGGCATCGGCAGGCGTCGCGCCGGTAAAATTTCTCGCCAAAATCGCCTCCGATTTAAATAAGCCCAACGGCCAGTACGTCATCACTCCGGAAGAGGTTCCGGCGTTTTTAAAGACGCTGCCGCTCAGCAAAATCCCCGGCGTGGGCAAAGTCTCCGCCGCGAAGCTGGAAAATATGGGGCTACGCACCTGCGAAGACGTTCAGCGCAGCGATCTGGCGCTGCTGCTTAAGCGTTTTGGCAAGTTTGGCCACGTACTGTGGGAACGCAGTCAGGGCATTGATGACCGGGATGTGAACAACGAACGGCTGCGTAAATCGGTCGGCGTTGAACGCACGCTGAGCGAAGATATCCATGACTGGACCGAGTGTGAAACCATTATTACGGAACAGCTTTATCCTGAGCTTGAACGACGCTTACTGAAGGTCAAACCGGATCTGCTTATTGCCCGACAGGGCATCAAACTGAAATTTAACGATTTTCAGCAGACGACGCAGGAGCACGTCTGGCCACGCCTCAACAAAGAGGATCTTATCGCGACGGCGAAAAAGGCGTGGGAAGAACGGCGGGGCGGACGAGGAGTGAGGCTGGTGGGGCTGCACGTCACCTTGCTGGATCCGCAGCTGGAGCGTCAACTGGTGTTGGGACTGTAGATTACGCTAATCGTAGGCCCGGCAAGCGTAGCGCCACCGGGCATCAAACGGCTAATTACTTAACAGGAATTGCTTTCAGCAGCTCAGTCAGCAGCGTCCAGTAGTGACCGACGCTTTCAATGTGAACCTGCTCATCCGGGGAGTGTGGCCCGGTGATGGTTGGCCCGATGGAGACCATGTCCATATCCGGATACGGTTTCTTGAACAGACCACACTCCAGACCCGCATGAATAACCTGAATATTCGGGGTGCTGTTGAACAGACGCTGATAAGTTTCACGCACCAGTGCCATGACCGGAGAACTTGCATCCGGCTGCCAGCCCGGGTAGCTGCCTTTTGCAGACGTTTTCGCGCCCGCCAGGGTACCCAGAGATTCCAGCATGCTCACAACGTACTCTTTACCGCTGTCGATCAGGGAACGGATCAGGCAGATGATCTCTGCGCTGTCGTCACCCATGGTCACCACGCCCACGTTCAGGGAGGTTTCCACCACGCCTTTCGCCACGTCAGAGTTGCGAATAACGCCGTTTGGCGTTGCGTTCAGCAGCTGGACGAACGTGTCACGAGACTGTGCGGTCAGCGCGGCTTTATCCGTCGTAACGGACTCCAGCACCACCGTCAGGTTTTTCTCTTTCGCAGACAGTTCGTTTTTCAGGATCTCCAGATACACGCTGGAGAGGTTTTTCAGCTCGTCCGCTTTCGACGTAGGCACCGCCACGGTAGCGAAGGCTTCGCGAGGGATCGCGTTACGCAGAGTACCGCCGTTGAAGTCCACCAGACGCAGATCCAGTTCAGCGGCATGGCCCGCCAGAAAACGCGCCAGCAGTTTGTTGGCGTTGCCCAGGCCCAGGTGAATATCACCGCCGGAGTGACCGCCTTTCAGCCCTTTCAGCGTCAGCTTAAAGGTCTCGAATCCGGCAGGGATCGCTTCGCGGGACAGCGGCAGGGTAGAGATAAAATCGATCCCGCCCGCGCAGCCCATGTAGATCTCACCCTCTTCTTCGGAGTCGGTGTTGATCAGAATGTCCGCTTGCAGCCAGTTTGCCTGGAGACCGAACGCGCCATCCATGCCCGCTTCTTCAGTCATGGTCAGCAGCACTTCCAGCGGACCGTGTTCAACGCTGTCGTCAGCCAGCACGGCCAGCGCGGAAGCCATACCAATGCCGTTATCTGCGCCCAGAGTCGTGCCGCGCGCCTTCACCCACTCACCGTCGATGTACGGCTGGATCGGGTCTTTTGTGAAGTCGTGAACGGTGTCGTTGTTTTTCTGCGGAACCATATCCAGGTGCGCCTGCAATACCACTGGCTTACGGTTTTCCATACCTGCGGTGGCAGGTTTGCGGATAAGAATATTGCCAACCTGGTCGCGCTCAGCGTGCAGACCTTTTTCCTTCGCCCAACCCATAATATGTTCGGCAAGCTGTTCTTCGTGATAGGAAGGGTGCGGAATGGAGCAGATTTTGGCAAAAATATCCCACAGCGGCTGTGGAGATAATTGAGACAGTTCAGACACGATAGGTCTCCTTGTCGTTGCGCTGCAAAACAATGTTGCAGGTCACAGGGTTAGCAGGTTAATCGTTACCACAAGTCAGGCTTGCGAGATGCAACTGAGAATACCACTTTCTCCCGTGGCTGGTAGCATTAAGCATGTAAAAACTCAGGCTCATGGCGCGTAACACTGGTTTTTAGTGCGTCAGATCTCTATAATCTCGCGCAACCTGGTTCACCCTCATTTTTTTAAGCCGTATATAAACAGGCTGGGACACTTCACATGAGCGAAAAATACGTCGTCACCTGGGACATGTTGCAGATTCACGCACGCAAACTGGCTGCGCGTCTGATGCCTTCCGAACAGTGGAAAGGCATTATTGCCGTCAGCCGTGGCGGTCTGGTACCGGGGGCGCTGCTGGCTCGTGAGCTGGGTATTCGTCATGTCGATACCGTATGTATCTCCAGCTACGATCACGACAACCAGCGCGAACTGAAAGTGCTGAAACGCGCGGAAGGCGACGGTGAAGGCTTTATCGTTATCGACGATCTGGTGGACACCGGCGGTACCGCGGTGGCTATCCGCGAAATGTATCCAAAAGCGCACTTCGTCACGATCTTCGCGAAACCAGCGGGTCGCCCACTGGTTGATGATTACGTTATTGATATCCCGCAGGATACCTGGATTGAACAGCCATGGGATATGGGCGTGGTCTTCGTACCGCCTATCTCTGGCCGTTAATTTCAGTACGTAACTTTACACGCCCGGTTATGCCGGGCGTTGTTCTTTTTACCCTGCCACGCGTTACAATGGTCTTCATATGACGTATCCATGGAGGCAACGCAATGACGCAGGCGAATCTTACCGAAACTCTCTTCAAACCCCGTTTCAAGCACCCTGAAACGTCGACGCTGGTGCGTCGGTTTAATCCGGGGACAATGCCTGCCGTTCAGTCAGCGTTAGACGGTAAGAACGTGCCCCACTGGTATCGAATGATTAACCGCCTGATGTGGATCTGGCGCGGCATCGATCCGCGTGAAATCCTCGACGTGCAGGCGCGTATCGTGATGAGTGAGTCCGAGCGTACCGACGGCGATCTCTACGATACGGTGGTGGGCTACCGTGGTGGAAACTGGATCTACGAATGGTCAAAGCAGGCCATGCTCTGGCAGCAAAAAGCGAGCCAGGAAGAAGATGCCACTCTCAGCGGAAAGCACTGGCTGCATGCGGCAAATCTGTACAGCATCGCTGCATATCCGCATCTTAAAGGCGACGAACTGGCAGAGCAGGCCCAGGCGCTGGCAAACCGGGCTTATGAAGAGGCCGCGCAGCGGTTGCCTGGCCGGATGCGTGAAATTGAGTTCGCCATTCCCGGTGGCAGCCCGGTGACCGGATTCCTGCATATGCCGGAGGGGGAAGGGCCGTTCCCGACGGTTCTGATGTGCGGTGGACTGGACTCGTTACAAATTGACTATTACAGCCTGTATGAGCGCTACTTTGCCCCAAACGGAATCGCCATGCTGACGCTTGATATGCCTTCCATTGGTTTTTCATCCAAATGGAAACTTACGCAAGACTCCAGCCTGCTGCACCAGCATGCTTTAAAAGCGCTGGAGAATATCCCTTGGGTTGACCACACCCGGGTTGGCGCGTTTGGCTTCCGCTTTGGCGCTAACGTCGCGGTACGGCTTGCCTACCTTGAATCTTCACGCCTGAAGGCCGTCGCCTGTCTTGGCCCGGTGGTGCATGCTCTGTTAAGCGATCCTGCGCGTCAGGGTAGCGTTCCTGAGATGTATCTGGACGTGCTGGCGAGCCGACTTGGCATGCATGATGCTTCAGACGAAGCGTTGCGCATTGAACTTAATCGTTATTCATTAAAAACGCAGGGCTTACTCGGCCGCCGCTGCCCAACCCCAATGATGTCCGGTTTCTGGAAGAACGATCCGTTTAGCCCGGAAGAGGAGTCACGCTTAATCACGTCGTCATCTTCTGATGGTAAATTGCTGGAGGTACCCTTCAGCCCGGTGTACCAGAATTTTGACAAAGCGCTGAAAGAGATCACACGCTGGATCACGCAGAGATTGTGTTAATAGTTTGCTAAATTTCGTTGGTTTGGTAAAACAGTGCTTCACAAAAGGAGATCGCAATGACGTTACCGAGTGGACACCCGAAAAGTAGACTGATTAAGAAGTTCATGGCTCTTGGCCCGTATATTCGAGAAGAGCAGTGTGAAGAGAATCGCTTTTTTTTCGACTGCCTGGCTGTTTGCGTCAACGTGAAGCCTGCACCCGAAAAACGTGAGTTCTGGGGCTGGTGGATGGAAATGGAAGCACAGGAAAACCGTTTTACCTATAGCTATCAGTTTGGCCTGTTTAATAAAGACGGGCACTGGCAGGCGACGAGCATCAAAGATCAGGAAGTGATCGATCGCCTGGAGCATACGCTAAAAGAATTTCACGGCAAAGCTCGCGACCTGCTGGCAACGCTGGATCTGAAGCTGGAGCCTGCGGACGATTTTTCCAGCGAAGCGGTGAAACTGAGAGCCTGATGATGTCACAGCGCCGGGTGGCGGCTACGCCTTACCCGGCATGAAAAATGTACTATCCCGTATGCCCGGTAAGCACAGCGTCACCGGGCACAAAAAAACCGGCTCAGCGCCGGTTTTTTTATTACCACAAC
This sequence comes from Enterobacter cloacae complex sp. GYL001, assembly GCF_049237125.1. NCBI lineage: Bacteria > Pseudomonadati > Pseudomonadota > Gammaproteobacteria > Enterobacterales > Enterobacteriaceae > Enterobacter > Enterobacter cloacae complex sp. GYL001. The sequence goes on from NZ_JBMKGW010000006.1 coordinate 27,295, forward strand.
ATCAGAACTGGTAGGTCATGCCCAGCGCAACGATATCATCGCTGCTTACGCCCAGTTTATTATCGTCATCGATCTGGTTGATCTTATAATCAACAAACGCAGACATATTTTTGTTGAAATAATATGTCGCACCTACGTCGATGTATTTCACGATATCTTCATCGCCGATACCTTCGATATCTTTGCCTTTAGACTGCACGTAGCCCAGAGATGGACGCAGACCAAAGTCAAATTGATATTGTGCGACCACTTCGAAGTTTTGCGCTTTATTTGCAAAGCCACCGGAAATAGGGGCCATATTGCGGGTTTCGGAATAGATAGTGGCCAGATAAATATCGTTGGCATCATATTTCAAACCGGTTGCCCAGCCTTCTGCTTTTTTACCTTCGCCGCGTGCCTGAAGGTTTTGATCGTTAGTGCGATCGGAGCTGGCATAGGCACCAATCACAGAAAAATCGCTGCCGCCGAAGTCATAGCTCAGGGAGGTACCGAAGCCGTCACCGTTTTGCTTCTTCACGTCGCGGTTTTGATTTTTGCCCTGGTATTGCAGGGTCATGTTCAGGCCGTCAACCAGGCCAAAGAAATCGGTATTACGGTATGTGGCCAGACCGGAGGCGCGTTTCGTCATGAAGTTATCGGTCTGCGCCAGGCCGTCACCGCCGAACTCCGGGAACATATCGGTGTATGCGGCGACGTCATACAGCGCGCCCAGGTTACGGCCGTAATCCAGTGAGCCGAAGTCTTTCAGTTTCAGCCCGGCAAATGCCAGACGTGTTTTTTGAGAAGAGTCGCTCTCAGCTTTGTTACCTGCGAACTCAGCTTCCCAACGTCCGTAGCCGGTCAGCTGATCGTTAATCTGCGTTTCACCCTTAAAGCCGAAACGAACGTAAGTCTGGTCACCATCCTTAGCGTCATCATCACTGATGTAGTGCATTGCTTTTACTTTGCCGTACACGTCCAGTTTATTCCCGTTTTTATTATAAACTTCTGCTGCCTGAACAGATGCGGAAGCAACTACGCCCATTACCACTAATGCCAGAGTGCTCTTTTTCATTTTCAATCCTGATTTTATAAAAACGCGCTAATATTCGCTGAGCAATAAGATTCGACTTATTACCCCGTGAAAAACAGGAAGGGTTTTATCGTTCGTGGGTGAAAGTTTTATGACAAAGTAAGAATATGTCTAAAAAAGTATGTTTTAATTTTTCGGTAATAAAATTGTCAAAATCTGCCGCTACGCTTCCTGATCCCGCGCAACAAAGTGACGGGTCATGCGCTAAGGCAGTTGGCAACGGAGCTGACACCTGTTAAAACGTCTGACTGACATCATTTTCCCTTATTGTTGAACGGCAGAGAATCATGAGTGACAGCCAGACGCTGGTGGTAAAACTCGGTACCAGTGTGTTAACAGGCGGATCGCGCCGCCTGAATCGTGCCCATATCGTTGAGCTTGTACGTCAGTGCGCTCAGTTGCATGCCGCAGGGCATCGTATTGTGATTGTGACTTCCGGGGCGATTGCCGCCGGGCGTGAACACCTGGGCTACCCCGAACTCCCCGCGACGATCGCCTCCAAACAGCTGCTGGCCGCCGTGGGACAAAGCCGACTCATACAGCTCTGGGAACAACTGTTCTCCATCTACGGCATTCACGTCGGGCAGATGCTGCTGACGCGTGCGGATATGGAAGACAGAGAACGTTTCCTGAACGCCCGCGATACGCTGCGTGCACTGCTGGATAACCATATCGTTCCGGTCATTAACGAAAACGACGCTGTTGCCACCGCTGAAATCAAAGTAGGCGACAACGATAACCTCTCTGCGCTGGCGGCGATCCTGGCAGGGGCCGATAAGCTGCTGCTTCTGACCGATCAGCAGGGGCTGTTTACCGCTGACCCGCGCTCTAATCCACAGGCTGAACTGATCAAAGACGTTCACGGCATTGACGATGCGCTGCGTGCCATTGCGGGTGACAGCGTTTCTGGTCTGGGGACCGGCGGCATGGGCACCAAGCTCCAGGCCGCGGACGTGGCGTGCCGGGCCGGTATCGACACCATCATCGCCGCGGGCAGCCGTCCGGGTGTGATCGGTGATGTGATGGAAGGCATCTCTGTGGGCACTCGCTTCCACGCCCAGGCGTCCCCGCTGGAAAACCGAAAACGCTGGATCTTTGGTGCGCCCCCGGCTGGCGAATTGACCGTGGATGAAGGCGCGACCGCCGCTATTCTGGAAAGAGGAAGCTCGTTACTTCCAAAAGGAATTAAAAGCGTGACAGGCAACTTCTCGCGTGGTGAAGTGATCCGAATCCGTAACCTTGAAGGTCGCGACATCGCTCATGGCGTAAGTCGTTATAACAGCGACGCACTGCGTCGGATTGCTGGTCACCATTCCCAGCAGATCGACGCCATCCTGGGCTATGAATATGGCCCGGTTGCCGTGCATCGTGACGACATGATTATTCGTTAAGGAGCCAGAACATGCTGGAACAAATGGGCGCAGCCGCGAAAGCCGCCTCTTATAAACTGGCGCTCCTTTCCAGCCGCGAGAAAAATCGCGTGCTGGAAAAAATCGCTGATTATCTGGAATCTCAGTCGCAGGAAATTTTGCTCGCCAACGAGCAGGATCTGCTGGAAGCGCGTCGCAACGGCTTGAGTGAAGCGATGCTCGATCGTCTGGCGCTGACCCCGGCGCGTCTGAAAGGTATTGCCGACGACGTCCGTCAGGTGTGCAACCTCGCCGACCCGGTAGGGCAGGTGATTGACGGTGGGGTGCTCGACAGCGGATTACGCCTTGAGCGTCGCCGCGTGCCGCTTGGCGTCATTGGGGTGATTTACGAAGCGCGTCCAAACGTGACGGTGGATGTCGCCTCCCTGTGCCTGAAGACCGGTAATGCCGCGATCCTGCGTGGCGGGAAGGAGACCTGGCGCACCAACGCCGCGACGGTAAACGTCATTCAGCAGGCGCTGGAGGAGTGTGGTTTACCGGCGGGTGCCGTGCAGGCGATTGAAAGCCCCGACCGTGCGCTGGTCAACGAGATGCTGCGCATGGACAAATACATCGACATGCTGATCCCACGCGGCGGCGCGGGCTTGCACAAGCTGTGCCGTGAGCAATCTACCATTCCGGTGATCACCGGTGGTATTGGCGTATGCCATATCGTAGTGGATGACACCGCGGAGGAAGAACCTGCGCTGAAGATTATCGTCAACGCTAAAACACAGCGTCCAAGCACCTGTAATACTGTGGAAACGCTGCTGGTCCATCAGGGCATCGCCAGTACCTTCCTGCCAGCGCTGAGCAAGCAGATGGCGGAAAGTGGCGTCACGCTGCATGCGGATGAGAAGTCTCTCGCCCTGCTGAAAGACGGTCCGGCGAAGGTCGTTCCGGTTAACGCGGAGCAGTACGACGATGAGTATTTGTCGCTGGATCTGAACGTGAAGGTGGTTGCGGATCTCGATGACGCTATTGCGCACATTCGTGAACACGGAACCCAGCATTCTGACGCGATCCTGACGCGCACCCTGCGCAATGCCGATCGGTTTGTGAATGAAGTGGATTCGTCTGCGGTTTACGTGAATGCCTCGACGCGCTTCACCGATGGCGGCCAGTTTGGTCTGGGCGCGGAGGTGGCTGTGAGCACTCAGAAGCTGCATGCCCGCGGTCCGATGGGGCTGGAAGCGCTGACCACCTACAAGTGGATCGGCTACGGTGATGATACGATTCGTGGGTAAATAATCGCGGGTGATGCAAAAATAGCCGTTTGATTCAAAAGGGCATTGACGCATCACCCGGTTAGATCTACTCTTTTGCCCCGTGGTTACGCTCGTAACCGGCCTTTCAGGGCCGATATAGCTCAGTTGGTAGAGCAGCGCATTCGTAATGCGAAGGTCGTAGGTTCGACTCCTATTATCGGCACCATTCTAACGTCTCCCCAAGTCTACTAAAGTTCACTGAAACCCCTTATACTCTGCGCTTTACAGCCCCTTTTAGTATTTCTATGTCTACTAAAGTTCCCTGAAATCTACAGTCGTTTGGGGGTACTTATGGGGGTATATGCTGTTCGGTCTAGAGGAGGTACCCCCAAGTGAAACTAAACGCCCGGCAGGTGGACACCGCCAAACCTAAAGATAAGCCTTACAAGCTGGCTGATGGTGGTGGTTTGTATCTCCTGATTAAACCTAATGGCGGCAAATACTGGCGGCTCAAGTATCGTGTAGCCGGCAAAGAGAAGCTGTTAGCGCTGGGTGTGTATCCTGAAGTCACATTGGCCGATGCTCGGGCAAAACGTGAAGAAGCCAAAAGGGGTATCGCTGGGGGTATCGATCCTATGGAAGCGAAACGGGAAGAGAAGATCGCCCGTGAAACGCAGTTAAACAACACCTTCAAAGATATTGCCCTTGAGTGGCACAGTAGCAAACTAAAAAAATGGTCTGCTGGGTATGCTTCAGACATCCTGGAGGCTTTCAACAAAGATGTGTTCCCTTACATTGGCAAAAAACCAATAGCCGATATCAAACCGCTTGAACTGTTGAATATGCTGCGGCGCATTGAGGGGCGCGGCGCTACAGAAAAGGCCAAAAAAGTTAGGCAGCGCTGCGGGGAAGTTTTCCGTTACGCAATAGTCACCGGGCGTGCTGAGTATAACCCCGCTCCGGATCTCACCAGCGCCATGCAAGGGCATGAGTCCAATCATTATCCTTTCCTCACACCGAAAGAATTGCCTGATTTCTTCAAGGCGTTGTCAGGATATACAGGAAGCGCGTTAGTAGTTTTGGCTGCTCGTCTGCTGATTATCACCGGCTTGCGTACCGGCGAACTCCGCGGGGCATTTTGGGATGAAATCAATATCAGTAAGGCGGTCTGGGAAATACCAGCCTCACGCATGAAAATGCGTCGCCCTCATGTAGTACCGTTGTCCAGGCAAGCTCTTACGCTTATTGGCCAGCTCCAAGAGCTAACAGGCAATTACCCGCTTATGTTCCCTGGCCGTAACGATCCGCGAAAAACAATGAGTGAAGCCAGCATAAACCAAGTCTTTAAGCGGATTGGCTATAACGGAAAAGTCACCGGGCACGGTTTCCGGCACACCATGAGTACCATCCTGCACGAACAGGGCTACAACACCGCGTGGATTGAAACGCAGCTGGCACACGTCGACAAAAACTCTATACGAGGAACGTACAACCACGCCCAGTATCTGGATGGCCGCCGCGATATGCTCCAGTGGTATGCCGACTATATGGAGGCGTTGGAAAATGGCGAAAATGTAGTGCACGGAACGTTTGGGAAAAGCGTTTAACTGTATGTATAGACAGTGCTAATTGACAGTAGTAGACTTCTGTAGACTATCGTTAGCAGGAAGCTTTTATGCGAGAAAACATCCTCAACATGCCCCATCATCTTCGCCGACAACGTGTGGTCACTGCTGAGCAGGCTGCAATGGCTATGGCTGGCGTGTACAGTTGTTCACGCTTAGATGAGTTGAAAGCTAAATTCCCTCCTGAGATCTACAACATTGCTTCCAGTTACTTGAGGATAATTTTGAGTGCTGTAAACGCAGAAGAACTACATCCCAAGAGAACATGGTCTAGCTCACCTGGCGGAGATATCACTGGAGCTGATTTTTATTCCAATGATATTTGGCCTTGGGCTGTTAAAGAAATATCAGCTACAGATAGTTGGTTTGGATGTGATCCAGATAGCTCTAGCGAAAAGTACCAGCCTTTACGAAGCGGGTGGGGCGAGTTTGCTGGTAAAGATACAGCGTTAAAACTGATCGCTGGAATGGCTATTGCGCTTGAAAAATCAGGTGGTAAATATGTTCGCGGTAAAAATTTGAACAAATCCGAAGTTGCTAGGAGTGCTTCAAGAAGCATATTGGAACATGGCGATGGCATCGATGTGACAGATAAGGCATTGACTATGCTAATTAATGAAGCTCTGAACACATACGCTTCCAAATAGCTCGTAAGGATTTCCGAAAAGTCGATCTACAGGTACTAAAACTTCTGGCCGTACTTCTATTTCAGTGGAAGTGCTGCTTCCAACTGATTTACCGTGACTTCCACAACTACCCGCATATTTTTGCTGAAATATACCTCGTAGACCACATTAGACTTCGAGAGGTATATATGTCCCAATCCCTTATCCGCTTACCTGAAGTTCAGCGCAGAACCGGCTATAGCAAGGCTTGGATCTATCGACTCATGGCTGAGCAACGTTTCCCCTCATCCATAAAGATTGGTTCTCGAGCAATCGCTTTCATTGAAAGCGAAATTGATGAATGGATTAGTGAGCGCATTGAATCGTCACGCAGCCAAACGAACTGAGATTCCGTGAGCAGAGATAATTTGCGAGAGTTTGCACTTCGGATCTCGCAGAATAAGTTTGTCGCGACAGCTCACTAAACAATTCAAAAAGGTTAATGCCATGAAGAATAATTATGCCCGTCTGGGGCAGGGCTTCGCTCACCCTAAAAACTCCTTGCCTTGTTATTCAACTGAAGGGTATGCTTTAAAAGCACCAGCAAAATCTGGTGCCAGGATTGGCGTCCTGAATGACTGTATGGCGACACATGACGCGCCAAGCGTCTTTTTTTGTGCCGTTGATCCGTCTCACCTATTTTCACGCGTTGTGGTTCAAAACCGCTCTGCAAGCAAAATTATGGTGGGCTGGGTGGGGGCGGAGAAATCCGCGCCGGAGTCCATACAGTCCGGTTACGCCAACCCTGCTCAGTCCACCACCAGTGAAATTGGCGTTTCCGGTGGTGGTTATCTAGACCACTGTATGGAGGCTGCCACATGGCTACTACCCCAACCCAAAAACTGCCCAAATTCACCTGGCTTTTCCTCGGTACGCCGAAAGGCCGGACCTGCACTCCCGTTGTTATCCGCATCGTTGCCGACAGTGAGCAAGAAGCCCGCGAGTTTTATTCCCGCTGGGATCTTATCTTTGCCGCCAAAATTCGCTCTGAATGTTCGCTTTATCAATACAGCAGCGGCGCGTTTGAACTGGATGTTGCGAAATTGGGAGGTAGCCATGTTTAACCTCCAGACCCTGACAGCTAAAGCCCGCGAGCTGCGCGGCAACGTGGTAAAAGCCACTACTACGAAAGGTAGCCGCACCATGACCCCCGTTTACGAACGGGAAGAGCAGCGCAAACTGCGCGAACGCATCCAGCAGACCCAGCCGGACTGGGTTTTACTCTGGTGGGATATTGCGACCGTTACCGGCTGGCGTACCAGCGACGTGTGCAACTTCCGTTACTCTTGCATTAGCTGGGAAACAGGCATTGCAACGATCATCGTAGCGAAGCAGACCAAAGCAGCAGAAGCCAGAGCGACCCGTAAGGGGATCGAGATTGTTCGCCAGCAGCGCAAGGACGCCGCCCGGCTTGCTGGAGATCACATTGCCTACATGCACTGGGATAGCGTGAGCTGCGACGAGCTGGCCGCCGGTATGACGGAGGAAGAACAGGCGATTGTGTTTGAGCTGGTGGCAAAGGCTGAGGTTAAGCATGATACCAAACAGCTGCCGCCGGGCATCATCAAACGACTGCGAGAACGCATGGAGCGCAATCTTATCGGTGACGACCTGGTATTTTCCCGCAGCCAGATTGAAAGCAACCGTTGCCAGTCTCTGGAAGGTAGCGTGAGCCGCCAGACAATCTGGAAGAAACTGCACAACGTAATGCTGTGGTTTACCCGCGTCGTAAACACGCGTCTGCGCCTAAGTGCCTACTCCAGCCGCAAAATTGCCGCTTTTAATCTAATGTCCGCCGGCGGCGAACAGGGCTTGCTGATAGCCTCTGAAATGCTCGGTCACAGTAACCCGGCAATCACCCGAACTTACCTCCAGTTAGGCAGTAAGGCCTCCGCCATTCAATCCCGTCTGGCCATGGAGGTATCTGTATGAAATTGGTTATCCAATTTTGCCGTCTCGGCGCTTTTGCCGATCACGCATCTGAGCAATTAAATAGCGCGCGATATTGTTTTGCCAGCCAGTCATTAAGTGAAGGGGAGATGAAATTATGACTCCTGTTTACGATATGGTTCGCCGGGTCGACGGCAAAAACGTTTTCAGTTTCCCGGCCGGCGGCCGCTATCTGGTGGACACGTCAAATGGTCTTCAGTCGATGCGCCCCCTTATGGACGACGAGATCATTTTTACGGTGGAGAGTGCCGCGCGCTTTCTGAGGAAAATTGGTTATCAGGTAATCCCGCCAGCGGCGTGAGGTAAAAAATATGACGATTAAAAATTCCGGCTTAGCTGCTGGTGGCCGCGCTCACCCTGAAATCAGGCCGGGCGATAAATGGAAGGACGGTCGGGGCAACATCGTAATTATCGAAAGTTACCGATTCGACAGAGTGACATATTGCCGCGAGGGGTACAGCTCACCGTGTTTTTGCACGCCAGAAAGACTGGCGCGGGAATTTGAATTTATTTCTTCTGCGCCGGGCACCGGTGGAAGAGATATCGATCGAATTATGCGGGTGCAGGGCATCGAACGAATTCGGGTTATGCGGGAAATCATCAGGGAGCGAGGGAACAGAAAATGAAGAATGCACCAAACCTTAAAAAGCAGCCGGCGGATCTCATGGAGGAGTCAATCATCTTTGCCGGCGCCGATGCCTGGACGTTCGCCAAAGCATGGCAGGAAATGAACCCGATTGGCGATACGGTGCCGCCGGTTGTGCTGGATAAAAAGCAGCTGGCAGAGCTGGAGAATATCCGCATTGTGGATGATGGCCGGCTCTATGCCCGGGTTTGCCGCGGCGGGCATCTGACCGAACGGCAGATAACCATTCTCGCGACAAAGCTGGCGGTGGCCGGCGTGGAGCGCGCGCAATTCTACTCTGAAGGTTATCAGCTTCTGGAGGACTGGACGCCGCAGCTGCCGCGCCTCAAAGCCGATGCGGAAGCCGGCAAAAGCATGGTGATCGGCAAACCGCTGACGGATGTAAACCTCCGCGACCTGGCTGATAACGAAAAGGCGCTCATACTGGCCGCGCGTTACACCGGCATAGCAATCAACGAAAACAGCGAGGGCGTGTACGTCTACCGCGCCGGCATTTGGGAGAAAACGTCTCTGCTCGAGCTGAGCCGCGAAATGGTGGCTATCTACAACGAGAACAAAACCAACTTCAGCAAGCGCGCGATCAACAACGTTATCGACGCCCTGAAAATCGTTATCCCGGTGATGGGGGAGCCGCGGCGGAGCCTGATCCCCTTTGCAAACGGTGTCTACGATATGGAAACCGGCGTTTTCTCCGAACACAGCCAGGATAACTGGCTGACCAACCACAACGGCGTGACCTACACGCCGGCGGTGCCGGGCGAAAACCTCCGCGACCACGCGCCGAACTTCCATAAGTGGCTAAGTTACGCATCAGATAGAGACGCAATTAAGATGCAGCGCATCGCTGCAGCGCTCTTTATGGTGCTGGCGAACCGGTACGACTGGCAGCTGTTCCTCGAGATAACCGGGGAGGGCGGCAGCGGGAAAAGCGTCTTCACCCATATCGCGACGATGCTGGCCGGCGCGCATAACACCGCCAGCGGGAACATGGCGGCGCTCGACAGCGCGCGCGGGCGGGCGCAGTTCGTCGGCAAGAGCATGATAACGCTTCCTGATCAGCCCAAATATTCAGGTGAGGGCACCGGGATAAAGGCAATCACCGGCGGGGACGCGGTGGAGATCGACCCGAAACACGAGCACCAGTACACCGCCGTTCTGCAGGCGGTGGTTGTGGCCACGAACAACACGCCGATGATTTTCACCGAACGTGCCGGCGGCGTTTCCCGGCGCCGCGTAATTTTCCAGTTTAACCGGCGCGTCAGCGAAGAGGATAAGGATCCCGAACTGGCAGAAAAGATATCCGCTGAAATTCCGGTGGTTGTTCGTCGGCTGCTGGCAACCTTTTCGGACCCGGAAAAAGCGCGGGCGCTGCTGCTGGAGCAACGGAACAGCGAAGAAGCACTGGAGGTGAAGCAGAAAACGGATCCCTTGTACGCCTTCTGTGCGCATCTGGAGCGCCTGGCTGATTGCGTGGGAATGCTGGTGGGCAACCGTAACCCGCCTCATCGCCCCCGCATTTACCTCTATCACGCTTATCTGACGTTTCTTGAGGCTAACGGTTTCGAGAAGCCGCTGACGCTGAATAAATTCTCTGAGGGAATGGAAAGCGCCATGCGGGAGTTTAATCACGAGTACCGCAAAGAGAGAAAGACCCGCGGCGTGGTGACGAACGTCGAACTTTCAGAGAGTGCGGAGGACTGGCTGCCGCAGGCGCACCCGTTAGCTGAGGAAAAAAGATGAATGTTTAGCTAAATATGGCGAAAGGTGTTCATAGTGTTCATTGATTGGGTAAAGTTCAATTAAATCAATAAGATTTACTATGAACACCTTTGTGTAAGGTATTCATAGGGTATTCATAGTCTTCATAGGTCACTTTAACTCTGTGCTCATAAAGTAAACAGAAATATGAACACCATGAACACTTGTAACCCCTGTATGTAGACCGGTGTTCATAGGTTAATTTATTGTTTTGTATGTAATTTATAGCCTTTATGAACACCATGAACACCTTGAGGGCAAATTCTTTAAAACGCATCCACTCTTTTCACGTTGTGGACCCCTGCTATTTCATTAATATCGTTTCATAAATCGCAATTGATGAATTGATTGTTGCGATTAATGGAACTTTAACGATCGCTATAACAGGGGGCATTATGAGCAAGGTTAACGTTAAGCCCGTTCTGCTGAACGGGGAGCAGATTCAGGCTCTGAAAACCATCCAGGAGAGGGAGCGCCAGAAGTCAGGCATGGGGATCGCGCCGTCAATCCATGCTGTTGCGCGCAAGGTATTTGATGCGGGGCTGTCAAAAATGGAGGCAGGGCAATGAGCTACTCAATCAAAATTGGGAAACACAGCATCGAGCTGGCGGGTTATGCCGGTAAGGTTGTTGCGCCAAATACTCAGATGGCCGCTTTATTCCGTGGTATGGCGGGCGAACTCACCAGCCTGAGGACAACGGCGCAGCAGGCCGAAGCTGAGGCGGATTTGCTGGACGTTATCCGCAACGATCCGGATCTGAACGAACAGGCAAAAAACCGCAGGGCAGGTGAAGCCCGGAACCCGGACACGCTCAAAGACTTTACCCGCGGGGTGGCAGCCGTAAGCGAGCAGGCCGCAAACATTCTCGATTACCTTAAGAACAAGCTCGCTCCGGTTAATCCACTGGCATCTGATGATGTTCAGGGATTCATGCGTGACAGCGAAATGCGCCAGGCATTCGCCCGACTGGATCGCCGCAGCCAGGAAAAAATGCTGCTGTCGATGCACAGTGGAAAGCATCAGGAGCTGGCGGACGCCTTACTAAGGGCGCACGCGGTGTGTTCGGGGCTCGATACGGAACAGCTGAAACGTCTCGGCTTCTCCCGTATTGCATCAGAGAACGGGCAGGTGATTAGCGCGGTTGCCGATCTGGTCGACGCGGTGAGGAAAGACGTCGCACAAATTACAGCTGTCCGAACCTGGTATAACAATCTCGTGTACGGGAAGAACGACGATCCATCAGAAGTTCTGCCCCGTATGACCGGCCTTGATCAGTTAAGCGAACATGTCAGCGCGATGCTCAAAGGCAGCCAGCGGCAGACACATTCAGAAGAGAAGCAGGCCGCCTGAGGGCGGCTTTTTTCTGCCCGGAGGGAAATACAGGATGCTGTTAAGTAAATCAGCCTACGCCAGGCATATGGGCGTCAGCCGGCAAACTGTTTACGGCTGGATAGCCCGCGGTGAAATTGTAATTTCAGGCGATAAAGTGGATGTTGACGCATCGCAGGCTAAACAAAATTCTGCTGGTGCTGGTGCTGGTGCTGGTGCTGGTGCTGGTGCTGGTGCTGGTGCTGGTGCTGGCGAACACCAGACTGAGATGACGTGGGCGCAGGCCGCCGCATGGGTATGGAAGCATGACGGCGGGAAAGTGCTGCCGGCTGATATTAATGCTGGCCAGAGGATAGAGGCCGCAGCCGCTGAGCTGGGTTTTGATGTTCAGCACGAGCCCGAAGAGCAACTGCTGATTCTCTTCCGGCCGGATGAAGAAACCCACAGCTTCTATGGCAAAGACCGTGCCGCGGGCGCTTTACGGTTTCTTCGTTCTGAGCTGGCCTACGTTGCCACAATGCACCCCGATACGCCGGATGACTGGAACAAAACAGGTTTAATGTCACTCTGCCTGCTGGACGGCGAAAAACTGTAAACCCCCAACCCCTCAAACTTGACACTTTTTCGCGAGAAACTGGGAAAAGTGTCAACCCAACCTAACGGATCCTGACGCCTACGAACAGCAGCTACAGCAGAAGTGTAAAGGGCTGGCGTTAAGAATTGTTGAGCCTTGGTTGTTAGCTTTTGTTAATCCTGATGCGAAGCAGGGCAGGTGTCAGCCTGTTATGGTTTGTTATGCCTTACTAGGGAAAACTAGGGGTAAAGTGTCAGCCGCTACCGCTTTAGAAAACTTCAGTTAAAACGAAGGTGCCATTTTTTCTTGCACTTACAGACTCGTGAAGTGCTACAGGGTATTGAGTATGCTTCCCTAATGGACTAGTTGTGAAATTGTAAAGTAAAGAAATCAACTTGAAGAATGATGCAGATACTGTATATTTGAACAGTGATAACTGTTCAAACGATCAGTAACATAAAATTCCAAAAGACATTACATTAAGAGTTTTCGTATTCCTTTGGGTTTAACACATGGCGATTGAGCAGGCGGTTTTTACTTTTTATAGAATAAATAAAGCAGGATACTATTCCCACGGAAGTCAGCAGCCAGCTTTTGGTAGCACTGCCGAGATGCTAACTGATTTACAAGGGTGGGCCCGAACAAAAACACTTAAACAGACGAAAACTTTTGAAGCAAATGAGGAGCGGTATCCCTGCTATCTTGTCGATGCAAAAAATAGTGGGAATGACTGGGGGTTGTTGATTTGGAACGAAATTCCCACTAACGGCCAGCAAGTCCCTTCCATAAGTGAAACTATGAGGTTTGGGGCAGATCCTCAGGTGATTTTGAACGCTGTTCAGGGCGGGAGTATACCAGGCTATGCAACATACTTTTGGTTTATTCCTGATATGAATTTGTTTGCAACAGTAAGGCTTCATAATAAATTAACCTCACAATCATCCCTTCAGTATTATTTGAACTGCTTCTTAAAGCAATCTTCACGTCATGTTGATGCTGAACCAATTAGAAATGAAGATGGAAGTGTGGAAGTTCGCATAAAAGGTTATAAAAATAATCCTGCAGATAGAAATGAAGAAGAGAAACATTATATCCCTAAATTCAGTTCTGTTTTAGTTCGTAATGGTGGTAAACATGAAATCATTAGGCAGAATGCTGCTCACGTGAAAAAAATTGAACGTATAGTAGAGTTAGACCTTACTAAAAGACAAGAGCTCGAGTTATGGCAAAAAATGTTACAGGTTATACATCTTGCTCCTCAGCAAGGGCCGAATGTCACAACTAAAGTTAGATATACATTATCGCCTGACGTCACTCTACAAGACGTGAATGCAATGATTGATGACTGGGAAGCCGATCCAAGCGAAGTAAATGACTATGGCTTTTACTTTGAAGGCCAATCTAATAAGCCTTATTGGCTTAGTAAGTCTTTAGCAAGAATGGAGCATCAACTTGATCTTGAGAGAGAAAATATTGAGTTAGTTAACCTCGATTCTTTGATGCGAGAGTTGGTTAGGCACAAGAATGTTATATTAAATGGTGCAGGGTTGTTATGAGAAAATTAGAGGCTGCAGGTGTAGTAATTGGCATTATAATACTTTTTGCCACTGTAGGTATGGCTGGATACCTAGGTAGAAATGTTGCTTTTATTCTCCAGTGGCCTCTTTTTGAAGCGCTCAGAACCACTGCGTCAATCATATTTGCAGTGGTAGGTGCATGGTTTGCAATAATTTATCCAGAAAGATTAAAAAAATCTTTTCGGGGTGGAGTGTCTGAAAGCAATGGGCAAGGAATCCATCGGCTTTTCACACCTATTGTTCATTCATCAGCAATATTAGCTACTGTATTACTTGTAGGAATTGTTGCACCATTACTTAAGCAATTTAACTGGATTTTATCTCACAAAGAAGTGTTCAGAGGTATATCCTATGGGCTCCTTGTTTTTCTCACTTTGTGGCAATTGTTAACTGTGCTTTTCAGCTTAATTGGACCGGATATGGTTAAACGTAATGTGGCGCGCCAAGAAGAAGCGGAGGAAGCTGCTGCTGCAGTATTACCGCAAGCCGCTGAAAAAGATAAAAATGATAGCAAGAACTGATTCCATTAATTTTAATGACCTTTGTGATTGAAGACACATTTGACTAGTAAGAATATCAATATCGTATTGAGTTATGTGATCTTTTGTAATATGAAAATTAAAACTATTCAATCTAGATTCGAGGAGGGGCTATGGGAGCAATATGGTTCGATAGGTATGATTTGTCTAATCATCTTCATGAGATAATAGGCCATAAATCTGGAGTTGCTGCATCAATTGAACAAATATGCGACCTTCTTTCTGGAACCGGATTTGATGATGATATAATTTCTTCCGAAAATCATGCTTTTCGTATCAGATCTGAAGATTATGATAGGCTTTACTATACGCTATTATATAAAATTGGAGCTACGGAAAGACCTCTTAATGGTATATTTGAAATTTTCAAACTCATCCGAGAAATGGAGCATAAATATGGACAAAAAATTACTTCTGGAATAAATGAGATTTATCGCCGACACATAGAAATTGAGACACAAAAAGCCTTAAACTCAGGTGATAAATTGTTAAGCCCCACAGGTATGATTGAAGAGGCTGGAAGAAGGTTCGGGCGAAAAGGTTTGGAGGCATTAATGCTTCTTATAGAGGCCTACGATAGTGCATTAAAACATAGCCCAAATACTTTTATGAAATTCCACCAATATAAAAATATTATTAATCTTTCAGACTTATTTGAACAGTATAAGCCGATTGCATCAGAAGGTGAATTTTTAGACCAAAGGTTTATTGATTTTCTGTCTAATAATACAAATAAGTTAGGGGAGATTCATTGGAGAAAATTCGAAGAGTTAACTGCTGAGTGCTTTAAAAGGTTTGGTTATAATATTGAGTTGGGACCTGGTAGTAATGATGATGGAGTGGATATTAGAGCTTGGAATGATAAAAAAGAAGGGGCACCTAGTTTCATCATTCAATGCAAGAGATTGAATTCAAAAATAGATAAAGTTACTGTGAAAGGATTGTATGCTGATATCCTTCATGAAGGATGTGAGTTAGGTTTTCTAGTGACATCTTCTGAGTTTAGTGTCGGTGCTCGTAACACAGTAGAGGCGCGTAGCTACCCCATAGAAGAGATTAATAAGCATAACCTTAATAGCTGGCTAAAAGAACTTAGAACTCCCGGCACCGGTATTGTTCGTGTCTAGATGTAGAAATTGCACCAATCTTATATAAATGTCCACTTGCATTGCATTTATATAAGTTTTGTTGTGAATGATTTTCAAGATCATATGAAGGATTTTCTTTGGGTATTTATGGGACTTCGTTCTATATGGAAATGAAAATGGGGGTACTTATGGGGGTATCTCTAAATGTGTTTCTTTGTAATTCATTATAAAACAGAAGGTTGCGCATTAAGATTGATTCCTATTATCCCATCTAAATCAAATAGTTACCCTACATTCCAGTAAATCTCGTTCTCAGACCATGGCAGCAAATATTGCCATTGGCTGCACATTTTCGCGTCATCGTTTTGTACCTCAAAGAAGTTGATCGGCGGCATAACCCAAAAGGCTATACCGCCAGCGCCATATTATCGCGCCATTAACGCAAACACCCCCCAGCCAAAGTACTCCCGCGTGTACGTCACATGACGTTCAGGCGCTATCGTCAGCTCCGCCCGAACCTCCTGCGCGAAGTCATCATCTGGGTTTTCCTCCAGCCAGCGCCGCATGGTCATCCATTTTGCGGCTTCGTACCTGTCCCAGCCTTCCTGATCAGCCAGCACCATTTCAACCAGGTCATAGCCCTGTTGATCGAAAGACGCAACCAGACCGGGCAGAGTAAGAAAGTCTGCAATCGACGAGACGCCGCAGGCCTGAGCTATCTCTGCCGTCGCGGGTACCTGACGCCAGTACGGTTCGCCGATGAGCATTATTCCCCCGGGCTTGAGGCTTTTTGCCAGCAGATCCATCGTCCCGGCTACGCCACCCGCAATCCAGGTTGCGCCAACGCAGGCCGCCACGTCACATTTTTCATTCGCGACGTAGCCAGCCGCGTCGTTATGAATGAAATGGACGCGTTCGCTGACGCCGAGTTCCTCTGCGCGCCGCGTGGCCTGCGCGGTGAAGAGCTGGCTCATATCAATACCGACACCGGTAATGGTGTGATCCCTAGCCCAGGTACAAAGCATCTCTCCCGAGCCGCTGCCGAGATCGAGAATGCGTGTGCCTGGCTTCATGCGTAACAAGCGGCCCAGCGTCGCGTACTTCTCTGGTGTAAAGGGGTTATGAATGCGGTGTTCGCTTTCGCTAACAGTAAAAATACGTGGGATATCCATCATCCTCTCCTTAACGATTATCAGGCTGAGCGCGAACATTATTCAGCCCCGTAGTGTTAATGCGGTAGGGCTGACCGTTAACGGATTTGATCAGCTTTTTGGTTTTGAGCTTTTTGAAAACGGCGAGCGTGCAGTCAGCCAGCAGTAGCCCTTCGCGGCTATAGCATTCAACGGCGGTGACGCGGCCGGAGGTATCGCGGACGTGCACAATACGGCCACCTTTGGCGAGAACGTGTAAGGTACGTTGTTCCTGACGGGATAAATTCATACTGGAAAACCTGTTTAATCATCATGTGCAAAACGTGCAAACACACAGCGGTGTCCGCATACGATTTCGGCGCATTGATAATCAGTCCGGCCTGGAAAGGTCGGGAAGCTGATTATCGGATGATTACATTCTCCAGCATCAAAGCCTCGGATTGAGTTGATAGGTATTTACGGGGTGAATGATAACACCTGGTTATTGTCAGTGAATACCCAGGGGTGAAAAATGTGATCCCGGTTGGTATCGGGCTGAGGAGAGGGGATCATTCCTGGCCGCTCTTAATTTTGCTGTCGACCTGAGGCTGTGGTTTGCTGAAAAGATATCCCTGCACAAGCTCGCAACCCAGAGCCTGAAGCCGCTCAAGCTGCTCTTCGGTCTCAACGCCCTCGGCAATGACGCCCATATTAAGGCTTTTAGCCATACCGGTAATCAGCTTCACAATATTAAGCGCATCTTCTTGCGTAGATATCGGATTGACAAAAGATTTATCGATCTTGATTTTATCAAAATTCAGTTCGCTGAGTCTGGAGAGCGACGAATAACCCGTGCCAAAATCATCAATAGAAATTCTTACGCCCAGTGAGCGTAGTTTTTTGAGGATCGCAATGGGGTTATTTCTGTCACTGAAGAGGGAAGACTCTGTGACCTCTAACTCAAGACGGTTAGCCGGGAGCCCGGTCTCAGCCAGAACGGACTGCACCGTATTAATAAATGATTTGCTGCCTAACTGAACAGGCGAGACGTTGACGGAGATCCTGGCCGGAACAGCCCAGGAGACCGCCTCCCTACAGGCCAGTTTAAGTACAGTTTTACCTATCTCGTTGATCATGCCTGTTTTTTCAGCGGCGAAAATAAAGCTATCCGGGGAGAGCATCCCCTTGACGGGGTGCATCCAGCGAATAAGCGCTTCATAGCCGTAAATTTCCTTGCTGACGGAATTCACAATAGGCTGGTAATAAACAATAAACTCATCATTCTCTATTGCTCTTGCCATATCATTTTCAAGGGTTCTGCTTTCCTGCAACTTCTGTAGCATTCGCTGGCGGAAGACTTTGATTTGCTGAGAACCTTCTTTCTTGGCTTCATAGAGCGCCAGATCGGCAAATTTATAAAGGTAATCTGAACGTCGTTCGTTATCCGATAAAACAATACCCACACAGGTGGCTATTTTTATAAGTTGATTATTAATTGTATAGGGCTTGCTGATGCTATCACTGATTTCTCGCGCGCGTGAAACAGCTGCGGCTTCGGTTAAGCCACTGGAGAGAAACGCAAATTCGTCGCCGCCCAAACGATAAAATGTCTCTGAAAAGCGGCTCAAAGCGTTAAGGCGCGTGGATACCTCACGTAACAGTAAATCGCCAGCATCATGACCGTAGGTATCATTCACCTCTTTGAACCGGTCTAAATCGAATAACATCACCGTGACCGAAATATGTTTTTCCTCAGCCTGTAGATTAAGTTTATTGAGATCATCCCAGAAGAAAAGACGGTTTTTCATGCCGGTAAGGGAGTCATGATAAACATCGTATTCCAGTTTTGTATTCTGGATTTGCAGGGTTTCTTTGGACAGCTGAAGTTCTTCAGCCAACGTTTTAACCTGTGTATGTGCTTTGAGGATGTTTTTATTTTGATAGATAATCAAAAAGCCCAGTATGAAGCTTAAAATAACCAGTAACAGCGAAAGTGCTGAATAAATATAATACAGAACCTGTATTTTTAGGTTAGTTTCATTGATTGTATTAACATCTTTTGTTAAAGCCGTTGATGAAAGCTGGCTTAGCGGGGCATCCAGTGAATGCATATTTTTCAGATAGAGCTTTAACTCTGAACGGCTCATTTTCTCAAGATGGCCATCCAGATAGTTCAGTATCTTTTCCAGGCGTAAGGCGAGCGCCTGATGCGCTTTTTCGCTGTTTATATAACGACCCAGGCCGCCCTCTTTCAATAAATCATTCTGGCTCAGCATGATTTCCAGGCGCATGCGAACCTGGTCTACCGTAACGTCATCAGTCTCGGTTGCGTACAGTCCAATCCATGATTCAAATCGGTAATATTCAGATACCAGTTGGGCTACAGACCAGGACTCAGTGTAGTGAGTCAATTTTTGCAACTCCTGCTGACGGTCGTAGACAAGAAAGGCTATATATCCCGTAGTGATAAAAAGAGAAAAAATGATACCAACCAGTATCCTGTTCATTATGTTCTCCTGAACTACTATTCAATCTTCATTTTGCTGACCTGCCAGGCCGATCGCGAGTAATAAATCTGATTATTGAGTTCAGGAAGACTGTCATAAGGGTAGACGATGAATGACGGACCTTTATCGCGGATGCGCATATATTCGCCATTGACCTTTAACGCCAGGATGGCGTTGTATTTATGGAAGTCGCTGAGAGGGATGACGGTAGTATAATCATTGAGTGCAACCACATTCAGAACAGAACCCTTAGCACCCACATACTCCATCAGTTTGCGCATCGGGATACCCTCAAATTTCGTGCGGCCATTATACCAGGGAGAGGTCGTCTGGAAACTCACCATCCCCAGTTTTTCCAGGCTGGCAATATCAAAAACGGCTTTTCCATTTTCGTTCGTATTTTCTATATTACCGGTAATGGTTAAGATGGGTTTGCCCACAGGCTTTGGCAGTTCGCCAGCCCAGCTTAAACTTTGTACCAAAAAGCAGCACAGCATTAGGATTATTCGCATATTGGCCTCCTCTTTTTAACAGAAGTATAAGAATTATAAGTTATTTATCCTATAAGTTTGTCTATTTTGTTGAACGCCACGGCTTTTTGCAAACGATACTTCATTAAATGTATTAAAATCAAATGGATAATCGTTGTTTGCCCCGTGATTGCAGACCTCTGGCTGGAGCTTACGTTTTTTAAAACATAAAAACTCAGTGTAATTAGCCACCCGGGTTTAAAAAATGATCGCTTTGATTTATTGATATATTTACGCACCCCCATTTTTTATCAATGGTGGCATCGTTAAGATTGATTTATTTGTACAAAGAATGATAACGCACCCTCAATGTGAGGGAATAAGAGAGTGCGCGTACCTCTGACGTCGTTGGCAGGGATTTTCGGTTAACCCGTCTCCAGCATACTAAAACTGACGATCCGCGAGCGCCCCAGCTCTTTCGCCCGGTAAAGCGCCACATCTGCTGCGCGCAGCAGGTCGTCGCTTTGGGCGTGCTGCGGGTAACTGGCGATCCCGATCGACACATCCACTGGGCCAATTTCAGCAAGCCCATAGCGCAGCGACAGCGTATGGACGCCGTTATAAATCTCCGTTGCGCAGGCGTGAGCCGCTTCCTCATCCGCACCCGTTAGCAGCACCAGAAACTCTTCGCCACCAAAGCGGAAGGCCAGACCTGCATCATGCACGGCACGCTGAACAATTGTCGCCACGCTCTTAATCACATGATCGCCAGCCTCATGGCCGAAGCGATCGTTAATGCTTTTAAAGTGATCGATGTCGATCATCATGCAGCTCACCGGCTCATCATTGCGCATTGCCTGAGCTATCTGAGTGCGCAGGGTATCTTCCAGGTGGTGACGGTTACGCAAGCCGGTGAGCGGGTCGAATAGCGCTTTTTCCAGGAGGGCATCGCGCAGACGCTGGTTGGCCAGCGCCAGACCCAGGGCTTCCGCCATTAATTCGAGATATGCGCGGGACGGCGCCGTTTCAGGCGTGATGTTCTGAAACGACAGCAAACCAATGGCTTCCCCCTGCGCAATGAGCGGCACGCACAGTGAGCTGTCTTTTTGTGATTCAGGCAGATGCTGGCAACCGATATCCGGCTCGCCGTTGACCGGTGGGTGGCTCTGACCACGGCGTATGGCCCAGCATTGATCGGGGTGGAAAGCATTTTTTTCTCCCTGTGGAGATAACCATTCCGCCGCACAGCGCATCTCCCACGGGTTTCGATCCAGGATATACAGACGTCCGGCGATACCCGGCGCAATGTTGGGAGCAAACAGCTCTGCCACCTCAATCACGTCGCTGACGTTCTCGCACCCCTGCAAGCGCTGGGTCATTCGCGCGAGCAGCTCGCGGATGGCCCAGTCTGCGTCGCGTTCTTTTTCAAGCCGCTGCCTTGCCAGCCCGTTCTCGCGGAAAATGCGAATGGCCTGCGCCATATCGCCTATCTCATCGACTTGGTTGAAATTGGGCGTTTCGACGCCGTAATCCTGTGAGGCCAGGCGGTGAACCACATCGCTGAGGCGCACTACCGGGCGCAGCACGCGGTGCTTGAGAATAAAGCCCATCACGAATAAGAAGAGCAGGGCGGTCAGGCCGACCATCACCTCTGAGGCGGTACGCAGCGTTTTCGACGTGTTGGTCGCTGCCTGGACATCGGCAATAATGCGCTTATCCAGCAGCATACGAAAATGGTCAATCTTGCTCTGGGCGCGTTCCGTTTCAAGTTCGTAGATTTTGCCGAAGAGTAACGCAATGGCCTGTTGTTCCTCACCCCGGGCGACGCTGGCAATTGCTGCCTGCTGTTCATCCTGTAGGCCATCAACAATCTTCAGCCCTTCATACAGCAGCGCCAGCTCTTCGCCCGTTGCGCCCGTATCTTTTAACTGTCCCACTTTGTGTTCAATATTCTTCAGTTCACCTTCTTTCGCCTGGTACGCTTTCAGCACATCGGGCTCTTTTTTGATGGCGTAAAGGCGCGCTAAATCGGAGAGCATCCAGGTTTCTGCTTCAATCTCTTCCGTAAGCTGGTCAAAAATTTGTCGTTGCTTAACAGCCTGACGCTCTACGTTGTCGGCATGGGAAGCCATCAGCATGACGATACCGGAGGCAATGGTCAGGCACACCGTGACACCATAGGCCCAGTTTGTGATCGTGGCGATTCGCACCTGTTGGATCCTTCTACGACAAATGTGGAAGAGCGTTCATTTCAGATTATAGAAAACCCCTGATTTATCGCGAAAAAAAAGGCGGCACAGGGCCGCCTGACAAAACGCGTTTCGTTAGAGATCCGGAGGGTTTTTTCCCTCTTCGATAAAGTCTGCGTCCAGCTCCTCGGCGTTGCCTGCGTGGTCGCGACCGGAGAAGAGGTTCCAGCAGGCGATAAACAGGGCGGCAATCAGCGGCCCAATCACAAAACCGTTAATGCCGTACAGCTCCATACCGCCGAGCGTGGTGATCAGTATCAGGTAGTCCGGCATTTTGGTGTCTTTGCCCACCAGCAGCGGACGTAAAAGGTTGTCCACCAGCCCGACGATAATGACGAAGAAGCCCACAATGAACAGACCCTGCCACAGCTGGTGAGTGGCAAACAGGAAGATTGCGGCGGGAACCCAGACGATAGCCGACCCAACGGCGGGCACCAGGGAGAGGAACGCCATCAGCGCTCCCCATAGTACGCTACCGTCAATACCGACGATGGCAAAGGCGATACCGCCAAGCGTACCCTGAACCACCGCTACGACCGCCGTGCCTTTTACCGTGGCTCGCGAGACGCCGACAAACTTAGCGAACAGATGCTGTTTGGCGAAGTCAGACAGCGGCAGCGAGTCGAGGATCTGGCGCACCAGATAGGGCCCGTCTTTGAGCAGGAAAAACAGCAGGTACAGCATAATGCCGAAGCTAATAGCAAAGCCGAACGTCCCTTTACCAATCAGGAACGCGCTTCCCGCCAGATACTGTCCACCCTGTAACGCGACATCGGAAAGCTTTTTCTGAATCTGCGCGGCGTTGGTCAGGTTGTGATCCGCCAGGAAGCCGCTGGCCCAGTCCGGCAGTCGGTTGAAAATACCGGCGATGACTTCCGGGAACTGCGTGTTGTTCTGTTGCAGCTTGGTGTAAACCATGTTCAGTTCCACCGCGAGCGAGGAAAGGATCACCATCAACGGAATAAACACGATCAGGCAGATAATGCCGAGTGTAAGGAGGGAAGCCAGCCCGTTGCGATCGCCCAGCGCGGTACGCAGTTTGTTTTTCACCGGGTTGAAAATGATGGTCAGGATCGCGGCCCACAGAATCGCCGAGAAATAGGGAGACAGCACGTCAAAGAAAGCCCAGGTAACAAGGGCCAGGATGAGAATAAAGAAACCTTTGGTCAGTCCGTTAAATCGCATAGTGAGTCCTGGTGAAGAAGAAACTGTGTCGACTATAGAACTGATTTAAAGATTTACCAATAATTGCGCCGAAGTCGTGCCGGGTGGCTTTTTGTTAACAATCGCGGTATAACACCCTTCTTTGGATGTTTAGATGTCCATACGTTTAGAAGGTAATATGCAAACAGAACAACAAAACGGGCAGCTTAAGCGCACCATGAAAACCCGTCACCTGATTATGCTCTCGCTGGGGGGCGTTATCGGCACAGGGTTATTCTTCAATACCGGATACATCATTTCGACAACCGGCGCGGCGGGCACGCTGCTGGCGTATCTTATTGGTGCGCTGGTGGTCTGGCTGGTTATGCAATGCCTGGGGGAACTTTCCGTGGCGATGCCGGAAACCGGCGCGTTCCACGTCTACGCCGCTCGTTATCTCGGCCCGGCGACAGGGTATACCGTGGCGTGGCTCTACTGGCTTACGTGGACAGTGGCGCTGGGATCGAGCTTTACCGCAGCCGGGTTCTGTATGCAGTACTGGTTCCCGCAGGTTCCCGTCTGGACGTGGTGCGTCGTCTTTTGCGTGGTGATTTTTGCTCTTAACGTCATTTCCACGCGCTTCTTCGCCGAAGGGGAATTCTGGTTCTCGCTGGTGAAAGTCATCACCATCATCGCCTTCATTATTCTCGGCGGGGCGGCGATCTTCGGTTTTATCCCGATGCAGGACGGTTCACCGGCGCCGGGCTTAAGCAACCTTACTGCCGAAGGCTGGTTCCCGCACGGCGGTCTGCCGATCCTGATGACCATGGTGGCGGTCAACTTTGCCTTCTCCGGAACGGAGCTTATCGGCATCGCGGCAGGAGAAACGGAAAACCCACACAAGGTTATTCCGGTTGCTATTCGCACCACCATCGCCCGGCTCATCATCTTCTTTATTGGCACCGTGTTTGTGCTGGCGGCGCTGATCCCGATGCAGCAGGCTGGCGTGGAGAAAAGCCCGTTCGTGCTGGTGTTTGAAAAGGTCGGCATTCCGTATGCGGCGGATATCTTTAACTTCGTGATCCTGACGGCGATCCTCTCGGCGGCGAACTCGGGCCTGTACGCCTCTGGTCGTATGCTGTGGTCTCTGTCTAACGAGAAAACGCTGCCGCGCTGCTTTGCCCGCGTCAACAAAAACGGCGTGCCGCTGACGGCGCTCTCCGTTTCCATGCTGGGCGGCGTGCTGGCGCTGTTCTCCAGCGTGGTTGCGCCGGATACGGTGTTTGTGGCCCTGTCAGCCATTTCCGGTTTTGCGGTGGTGGCGGTGTGGATCAGCATCTGCGCGTCACACTTCGTGTTTCGTCGCCGTCACGTGCAGTCCGGGCAGCCGCTTTCGGCGTTGCAGTATCGCGCGCCATGGTATCCGCTGGTGCCCGTGCTTGGCTTTATCCTCTGTCTGGTGGCCTGCGTCGGCCTGTGGTTTGACCCCAGCCAGCGTATTGCCCTTTATTGCGGGCTTCCGTTTGTCGCCCTGTGTTATGGTGCGTACTACCTGACCCGAAACCTGACCACGCAGGAGCCTGAACATGTCGCAGAATAATCCGCTTACCGCCCTCCTTGAAAACCAGCCGTTTGTCGTGCTGGATGGGGCGATGGCAACGGAGCTGGAAGCGCGCGGTTGTAACCTTGCCGACAGCCTCTGGTCGGCCAAAGTGCTGATGGAAAACCCGGAGCTGATCCGGGACGTGCACCTCGACTATTACCGCGCGGGGGCACAGGTGGCGATCACCGCCAGCTATCAGGCCACGCCTGCGGGCTTTGCCGCACGCGGGCTCGACGAGGCGCAATCCCGGGCGTTGATTGGCAAAAGCGTAGAGCTGGCACGCAAAGCGCGGGAAGCGTACCTGGCAGAGAATGCGCAGGCGGGCACGCTGCTGGTGGCGGGGTCGGTAGGGCCGTACGGCGCGTACCTTGCCGATGGATCTGAATATCGCGGCGATTATGTGCGTCGCGCTGAAGAGTTCACCGCGTTCCACCGTCCCCGCGTGGAGGCGCTGCTGGATGCGGGCGCGGATCTGCTGGCCTGTGAAACGCTGCCTTCTTTCCCGGAGATTAAGGCGCTGGCGGCGTTGCTGACGGCGTATCCTCGCGCCCGGGCATGGTTCTCATTTACCCTGCGTGACAGCGAGCATCTGAGTGACGGGACGCCGCTGCGGGATGTCGTTTCTGCGCTCGAAAGCTATCCACAGGTTGTCGCGCTGGGGATCAACTGTATCGCGCTGGAAAACACCACCGCGGCGCTGACGCATCTGCACAGCCTGACGTCGCTGCCGCTGGTGGTCTATCCGAATTCCGGCGAGCATTATGATGCGGTGAGCAAAACCTGGCATCACCACGGTGAAGCCTGCGAGACGCTGGCGGGGTATTTACCGCAGTGGCTGGATGCCGGTGCGAAGCTGATTGGCGGCTGCTGTCGCACCACGCCGCAGGATATTGCTGCGCTGACGGTTCAGCGCTGAGGTCTTTGCCGGGTGGCGGCTGCGCCTTACCCGGCCTACAAATTGCACGAACCGTAGGCCGGGTAAGCGCAGCGCCACCCGGAGAAACAACCGCACAAAATTCACTATCCTTTCCCGCTTTTTTTCTAAAAACGAATCGTCATTAGCGATTCTTTTTTATTCCTTTATCAAAATTCCCGCGCCGGAAATACTGCCCTCATAACAACAAGGGGAGCAGGCACTATGGCAATTTCATCGCGAATCACATTACTCGGCGCACTGGCGCTGTGGGCTTTTCAGGCGCAGGCGGTGGACGTCACCGTCGCGTATCAGACTTCCGCTGAGCCGGCGAAAGTCGCGCAGGCGGATAACACCTTTGCCAAAGCGAGCGGGGCGAATGTCGACTGGCGCAAGTTCGACAGCGGCGCGGCGATTGTGCGGGCGTTAGCCTCGGGCGACGTGCAGATTGGCAACCTGGGCTCCAGCCCGCTGGCGGTGGCCGCCAGCCAGCAGGTGCCGATTGAAGTCTTCCTGCTGGCGTCGCAGCTCGGAAATTCCGAAGCGCTGGTGGTGAAGAAAAGCATCACGAAACCCGAAGATTTGATCGGCAAACGCATCGCGGTGCCGTTTATCTCCACCACGCATTACAGCCTGCTGGCAGCGCTGAAACACTGGGGCATTAAGCCGGGCCAGGTGCAGATCATTAACCTGCAACCTCCGGCGATTATTGCCGCCTGGCAGCGTGGCGACATCGATGGAGCATACGTCTGGGCGCCCGCCGTCAACGAGCTGGAAAAAGAGGGCACCGTGCTGACCGACTCCGAAAAAGTGGGGCAGTGGGGCGCGCCAACCCTTGACGTCTGGGTCGTACGTAAGGACTTTGCCGAGAAACACCCTGAAGTGGTGAAAGCCTTCGCCAAAAGCGCCATCGACGCACAGCAGCCATACATCAGCAACCCGGATGAATGGCTGAAGCAGCCCGCCAACCTGGAGAAACTCTCACGTCTGAGCGGCGTGCCGGAAGCTGACGTGCCGGGGCTGGTAAAAGGCAACACCTATCTGACGCCTGCGCAGCAGATCCAGCAGCTGAACGGGCCGGTGAGCAAAGCGATTGTCGACACTGCGACGTTCCTGAAAGAGCAGGGCAAAGTGCCTGCGGTGGCGACGGATTACAGCCAGTTCGTGACCGATCGCTTTGTGAAATAAGGGGGCTGCAATGCTGAACATTACAAACCTGTCTGCCGATTACGGCGGCAAACCCGCCCTGGAAGAGATCAACCTGACGCTGGACAGCGGTGAACTGCTGGTGGTGCTGGGGCCGTCCGGCTGCGGGAAAACGACGCTGCTGAACCTGATCGCCGGGTTTGTACCGTATCAGCACGGCACGATCCAGCTGGAAGGAAAACGGGTAACGGGGCCGGGCGCAGAGCGCGGCGTGGTCTTTCAGAATGAAGGATTACTCCCGTGGCGAAACGTTCAGGAAAACGTTGCGTTTGGTCTGCAACTGGCCGGTGTAGCGCGTGAACAGCGCCTGAGTACGGCGCGCGATATGCTGAAAAAGGTCGGGCTGGAGGGGGCTGAAAAACGCTTTATCTGGCAGCTTTCAGGCGGGCAGCGTCAGCGCGTCGGGATCGCCCGTGCGCTGGCGGCTAACCCACAGCTGCTGTTGCTGGACGAACCTTTCGGGGCGCTGGATGCCTTCACCCGCGAGCAGATGCAAACCCTGCTGCTGCGCCTGTGGCACGAAACCGGCAAGCAGGTGCTGTTAATCACCCACGATATCGAAGAGGCCGTGTTTATGGCGACGGAGCTGGTGCTGCTCTCACCGGGGCCGGGACGCGTGCTGGAGCGCCTGCCGCTTGAGTTTGCCCGGCGCTATGTGTCGGGAGAGCCGGTACGCAGCATCAAATCCGATCCGCTGTTTATTGAACAGCGTGAATACGTCTTAAGCCGCGTGTTTGAGCAACGGGAGGCGTTCTCATGAGCATTGTTTTCAGTGAAAAAACGCGGCGGACGCGCCTTGCCTTACGCTGGCCGTTCTCTCGCCAGCTCACCTTAAGCGTCGGCACGCTTGTGGTGTTGTTGGCGGTATGGTGGGCGGTTGCCGCGCAGCAGTGGATTAGTCCGCTGTTTCTGCCCCCGCCAGGTCAGGTTTTAGAAAAACTGATTACTATCGCCGGGCCGCAGGGCTTTATGGATGCCACGCTCTGGCAGCATTTAGGCGCCAGTCTGACGCGTATTCTGGTGGCGCTGCTGGCGGCGGTCATTATTGGCGTTCCGGTGGGGATCGCGATGGGACTGAGCCCGACGGTACGCGGCATTCTCGACCCGCTGATAGAGCTTTATCGTCCCGTCCCGCCGCTGGCTTACCTGCCCCTGATGGTGATCTGGTTTGGCATCGGCGAGACGTCAAAGATCTTACTGATATACCTGGCGATATTTGCGCCGGTAGCCATGTCGGCCCTGGCTGGCGTAAAGAGTGCGCAGCAGGTACGCATACGTGCGGCGCAGTCGCTCGGCGCCAGCCGCGTGCAGGTACTGCTGTTCGTCATTTTACCGGGCGCGCTGCCGGAGATATTGACCGGGCTGCGCATCGGCCTTGGGGTGGGCTGGTCTACGCTGGTGGCGGCAGAGCTGATAGCCGCCACGCGCGGCCTTGGGTTTATGGTGCAGTCGGCGGGAGAGTTCCTGGCGACTGACGTGGTACTGGCAGGGATCGCGGTGATCGCCGCGATTGCCTTTGGATTAGAACTGGGACTGCGCGCGCTACAGCGTCGCCTGACGCCCTGGCATGGAGAAATACAATGAGTGAACGACTGACCATTACCCCGCTGGGGCCATATATTGGCGCGCAGGTGTCGGGCCTGGACGTAACCCGTCCGCTGAGCGATAACCAGTTTGAGCAGCTGTACCACGCGGTGCTGCGTCATCAGGTTGTATTCCTGCGCGAACAGGCGATCACCCCACAGCAGCAGCGCGCGCTGGCCCTGCGTTTTGGCGACCTGCATATCCACCCGGTCTACCCGCATGCGGAAGGGGTGGAGGAAATTATCGTGCTGGACACCCATAACGATAACCCGCCCGATAATGACAACTGGCACACGGACGTTACCTTTATCGACACACCGCCAGCCGGGGCGATTCTGGCAGCAAAACAGCTGCCGGAAACGGGTGGGGATACGCTATGGGCCAGCGGGATTGCTGCGTTTGAGGCGCTCTCCGCGCCGCTCCAGACTCTGCTGAGCGGCCTGCGGGCGGAGCATGACTTCAAAAAATCGTTCCCGGAGTACAAGTACCGCAAAAGCGAAGAGGAGCACCAGCGCTGGCAGGAAGCTGTGGCGAAACATCCCCCGCTGCTGCACCCGGTGGTGCGTACCCATCCGGTGACGGGCAAACAGGCGCTGTTTGTGAATGAAGGGTTTACCACGCGTATCGTGGACGTAGCGGAAAAAGAGAGTGAGGCGCTGCTCGGCTTCCTGTTCGCGCACATCACCAAACCGGAGTTCCAGGTGCGCTGGCGCTGGCAGGAGAACGATCTGGCGATCTGGGATAACCGCGTCACGCAGCATTACGCCAATGCGGATTACCTGCCGCAGCGAAGGATTATGCAGCGGGCGACTATCCTGGGGGATAAGCCGTTTTACCGTGCGCCTTGATTGCCGGGTGGCGGCGTTGCCTTACCCGGCCTACGTTTAATTGTAGGCCCGGTAAGCGCAGCGCCACCGGGCAACGGAGCTAAAGGTGTGCTTCTATATACCGCTGATAGCGGTTTGCCTTCAGATAACACAGATCCACCAGCACCAGCCCGTCGATACAGTTATTGAACGCCGGATCGCTGCCGAAATCGATAAACTGCACGCCGCCGGGTTCGCATAGCTCGGAATACTGTTTGTAGAGCGGCGGGATGCCGCAACCCAGGTTGCCGAGCAGGGATTTCAGCTTTGTCAGGTCATCCACGTAATCCACTCCGCCAAACTGTGCCAGCACGTCCGGAAGTGAGGCCGGGTAGGGTTGACGCGAGGCGGCTAAGGGATGGCTGGCCGGAAACCAGAGACGATAAAACGCCACCAGCAGATCCCGTGCGGCAGGCGGTAAGCCGCCGGAGATGGACACCGGACCAAACAGGTAACGGTAATGGGGATAGCGTGCCAGATAGGCGCCAATGCCTGACCACAGATAGTCCAGACCGCGACGCCCCCAGTAGCGCGGCTGTATAAAGCTGCGCCCCAGCTCAATACCGTGCTCAAGTATGTCCTGCATTTTTTCGTCGTAGTGGAACAGGCTGTAGCTGTACAACCCCTCGACGCCGCGCTTTTCCACCTGCATGGCCGTTGGCATAAAGCGGTACGCGCCGACAATCTCCAGGTCATCGTCATCCCACAGAATAAGGTGCAGATAGTCATCATCGTAGCTGTCGGTATCCCGGCGCTTCCCGCTGCCTTCCTCCACGGCACGAAAGGCAATCTCGCGCAGCCGCCCAAGCTCGCGCAGCAGAGGCGCCTCTTCCTGCCCGTTGCGCTGCCAAAGATAGATGGCCTTACCATCGCTGGTTTTGCCCAGACACTCGGCCTGCGCCAGTTCGCGCTTGAGCGTCGCCCTGTCTTCCGGGCGGGCAATGGCGCACTGGGTTTTAAAGACGCCAGGCAATCCCTTGCCAAGACGTATCACGTGCTGACGACACTGCTCGGCCATCTCACGCGATGAAAGGGTAGAACTAAACCGGTCATTCCAGGCAATCTGCTGGCCGATTTTGATCGGCAACTGACTGTGACGGCGGCGAAACATCTGTTGCATCAGCAGCAGCATGGATACCGTTGGCGAGACCAGGGTACTGGCATAAAACAGCAGGCTGTTGTGCGCCTGGATATGTACCGGGAGTAGCGGCACCCGTAGTTTGCCGGCCAGCTTGATAAAGCCCGGATGCCATTTTTTATCGCGGATGCCTTTGCGCGTTGGGCGGGAAACTTCGCCCGCCGGAAAGAAGATCAGCACGCCGGCGTTTTGCAGGTGCTGCTCCATCTGTATCAGCGAGGATTTTGCGGTTCTGCCGCCCATATTATCTACGGGAATAAATAATGAACTGAGGGGCTCAAGGTGGGACAGCATCCTGTTGGTAACAACCCTCACGTCGCGGCGCACGCGGGAAACGGCATACAGCAGCGCCAGCCCATCCAGGGTGCCGGTGGGGTGGTTCGCTATCACAATGAGTGGGCCGTGTTCGGGGATTTGTTCGAGGTCGCGGGCGGAAACGGAGCAGTGAATATCAAGGTGTTCCAGTACCTGCTCCACCATATCCAGCCCTTTCAGGTGACGGTGGCTGGCGGCAAACTGCTGAAATTCGTCTTCGTGAAGCAGTCTTTTTAACAGACTTTTTTGCCAGGGTGCGGGCCTCGCCTGAGGCCAAAGGTCATCAAGAACGCTGTCGAGACTAAACATTGATCACTCCTCCTGCCGTCTTGCCCAGACAGTAGAAGGAGGAGATGTCGTTTGTATTGCAGTTTGGTGAAGATTAGCGCAGAGAGCAGGCCGGGTAAGGCGAAGCCGTTACCCGGCGCTAAAGCGGATTAACGCAGAATTTTCTTCTCAGCCAGATCCAGCGCGAAATAGCTGAAGATCAGATCCGCGCCCGCGCGTTTGATCGCCCCCAGGCTTTCGAGGATCACTTTCTCTTCGTCGATGGCACCCGCCTGCGCGGCGAATTTGATCATCGCGTACTCGCCGCTCACCTGGTAGGCGCCCAGCGGCAGTTCGGTGCGTTCGCGAATGTCGCGCAGGATATCCAGGTATGCGCCAGCCGGTTTCACCATCAGGCAGTCAGCGCCCTGGGCTTCATCCAGCAGAGACTCACGAATCGCTTCGCGGCGGTTCAGCGGGTTCATCTGATAGGTTTTACGATCGCCTTTCAGCGCCGTGCCGGCTGCTTCACGGAACGGGCCGTAGAAAGAGGAGGCAAATTTGGTGGAATAGGACATGATGGCGGTGTCGGTGAAGCCCGCAGCGTCCAGCGCCTGACGGATCGCCTGTACCTGCCCATCCATTGCCGCAGAAGGCGCAATGAAATCCGCACCCGCAGCGGCGGCAACTACCGCCTGCTTGCCCAGATTCAGCAGGGTCGCATCGTTGTCCACGCCGTGATCGCACAGCACACCACAGTGGCCATGAGAGGTGTATTCGCAGAAGCAGGTATCGGACATGACGATCATCTCCGGCACACTCTCTTTGCAGATGCGCGACATGCGGGCGACGAGGCCGTCTTCTTTCCAGGCATCGCTGCCGGTCGCGTCAGTGTGGTGGGAGATACCGAACGTCATCACCGAGCGGATGCCCGCATTCGCAATGCGTTCGATCTCGCGGGCCAGATGCTTTTCAGGAATGCGCATCACGCCCGGCATCGCGTCGATGGCTTTGTAGTCATCGATCTCTTCTTCAACAAAAATCGGCAACACCAGATCGTTTAAGGTCAGTGTTGTCTCTTCAAACATGGCGCGCAGTGCGGGAGACTTGCGCAGGCGACGGGGACGTGCAATTAAATCGGTCATGGTATGCCTGATGTTTGTGGAACAAAGAGGTATAGTGTACCTGAAAGCAGGGAGCGGTGTTTTACTAAAGTTGTCTTTTAGATTTTCGAAATCGACTAATATTCGCTGTATGTATTTTGTCTATATTATAAAACTTATTCTGGTGTTTAATATTGGTGAGGTTTCTATATTGGTTCGGGATTATAAATATAAATGATTTATTGCTTTTTATTATATGTGCCGAAGCAACTAAAGTAGTTTGCAATCAGTTGAATTTATAATATTTATTCATAATGATTGATATTGTCCTGGGTTTACAAGCTTATTTGTCTGAATACGGACTTAATGGAATCATTCATTGAACCTTTTCGAACTGAAACTGCATAATTCCTTCCGCAATTTAATGTTGCCAAATGATTTGATGGACAAACTTGCTTACGTCCCTGAGGAGGGATGACCCAATGCAAACATGGAAAAAGAAACTGGTTGTATCACAACTTGCATTAGCCTGCACACTGGCTATCGCTTCTCAGGCCAATGCGAAAGATATATCCGGCACAACATATAATACTTTTGGCTATGACAATACCGCGTCCACGCCCTGGTATTATGGTTATGCTGACTGGGATTATTCAGATGCCACACATGATGGTGACATTTATCCAGTCATCAATAAATCAACCGTAAACGGAGTTATTTCGACATACTATCTGGATGATGGTGTCAATGGCCGTGCGAACGCGTTGAGTATTTCTAACAGCACCATTAACGGCATGATCACGTCAGAGTGTATGACCACGACGTGTGCAGATGGCGTGGATACTGACGGTACCACTCATACCCAGTATGATCGTTTTAGCCTGACTGTTGATAACTCCACCATCAACGATACCTACGAGCATTACGCCTACGATGTCGTCAATGGTGAAACCACTGAAACGCATTATCTGGACACCTATGGTCTGGGTAACGCGATCACGCTGGACGTTGAATCTGACATCGTTATTCAGAACAACTCCCATATCGCGGGCATCACGCTGACGCAGGGTTATCAGGAGCTGGATAACACGCCATACGACGGTGTTGAAGGCGTTGCTAACAGCAGCAATATCTTTACCGATACGCTGGTGGTGAAAGATTCTGTGCTGACCTCTGGTGCGTACAGCGATCTGGGTACCAGTGGCTTCTACGGTCAAACGGCGAAGCCGAGCGACTACGGTGAAACCAACGCCACGGCTGCGGATGATGCGGCGCTGATCGTTGTTGCTGGCGCGTCTGATAACGCTATGCAGACCACCGCTACCTTCGATCACTCTACCATTACCGGCGACATCCTTTTCGCCAGCACCTTTGATAACAACTTCTACGAGAATGGCGATCCGGCAACGGATACCACCGATGACGGCGTCTATAACCCAACTACCAACGGCTGGGATGATACCGACAAGCTGGATGTCACGCTGACCAACGGCAGTAAATGGGTGGGTGCCGCGCAGTCCAGCGTTGAAGCCATCGGCACGGCGCAGATGTATGGTGAAGGCTACAGCGATGTAGACTGGCACACGCTTTCTCCAAACAGCATCTGGCCTGATTCTACCTTTGACAGCAACGGTCATGTTGCAGGTGAAGAAGTTTATCAGAGCGGCCTGTTCAACGTGGCGCTGGATAACGGTTCCGAGTGGGATACCCGTAAGATCTCCAACATCGACGCGCTGACGGTGAACAACCAGTCTCAGGTCAATGTTGAAAACTCCGGCCTGCTGGCAGATTCCATCACCCTGACCAATGCGTCTAGCCTGAATATTGGCGACAGCGGTGGTGTGGCTACCGACAGCCTGTATCTGGATAGCTACAGCCGTGCTGCACTCACTGAAGAGACAGCTGAGCTGTATGCCAACACCATTACCGTGGACAACGGTGCAGAGCTGGCGCTGGGTCTGGGACAGGTTGATACGCACAATATGGTGCTGACCGATGGCGGTGTGCTTAACGTTGCCAGCCGTGATTATGTGCTGAACAGCGACCTGAACAACGCACGCTATATCACCAACGATCGCTCTAAAGCGGACTACGACTATGGTGTTGTCGCGCTGAACTCTGACGGCCATCTGGCGGTGAACGGTGACGTTGCCGGTAACTATAAAGTGCGCATCGACGATGCGACCGGCGCAGGCTCCGTAGCTGACTACGAAAACAAAGAGATCGTTCGCGTCTATGACAATAACGCGGATACCGCTGCCAGCTTTACTGCGGCAAACAAAGCTGATTTAGGTGCATACACCTATCAGGCGCAGCAGAAGGGCGACACCGTTGTTCTCCAGCAGGAAGAGCTGACTGACTACGCCAACATGGCGCTGAGCATTCCTTCTGCTAATACCAACATCTGGAATCTGCAACAGGATACCGTGGGTACCCGTCTGACCAACAGCCGTCATGGCCTGGCAGATAACGGCGGCGCATGGGTGAGCTATTTCGGCGGCAACTTTGACGCGGATAATGGCACCGTTAGCTACGATCAGGACGTAAGCGGCATTATGGTAGGTCTGGATACTCAGATCGACGGTAATAACGCGAAGTGGATTGTCGGTGGTGCGGCTGGTTTCGCGAAGGGTGATATCAGCGATCGTACTGGTCAGGTCGATCAGGACAGCCAGACTGCGATGATCTACGCGTCGGCGAAGTTCATGAACGACATCTTCCTCGACAGCTCCCTGAGCTACACCCGCTTCAACAACGACCTCTCTGCTACCATGAGCAACGGTCAGTATGTTGACGGTAATACCACGACTGACGCCGTTGGTTTCGGGATGAAACTGGGCTATGACTGGAAACCAAACCTGTCTGGCTACGTCACGCCTTACGCGGCGATCTCTGGCCTGTTCCAGTCCGGTGATGACTACCAGCTAAGCAACGACATGCGTATCGATGGTCAGTCTTACGACAGTATGCGTTATGAACTCGGCGTGGATGCAGGTTATACCTTCAACTACGGCGGCGAGCAGGCATTAACGCCTTACTTCAAACTGGCTTACGTGTATGACGATGCCGACAACAATGCTGATATCAACAATGACAGCATTGATAACGGCGTGGAAGGCTCTGCGGTTCGCGTGGGACTGGGCACTCAGTTCAGCTTCACGAAAAACTTCAGTGCTTACACTGATGCGACTTATCTGGGCGGCGGCGACGTTGACCAGAACTGGGGAGCAAACCTGGGTGTGAAATATACCTGGTAATATAGAAAGCGCGGGGGATTTTTCCCCCGCTTTTTTATGTGTTTTAAAAATTATAAAGAACCGACAGATACAGATGACTTGAGGTATGCATGAACGTTAATGCGAAGCCACTTTCTGAATTAAGCCGGCTCATAAAGTGTATGGAAGTCGCCGGTACCCCATTTAAGATCGAACCACAACAATTAATAACTACCGGCAATAATGATGATGAACCATTGACCGTTGTCATACAATCCGGCCTGACGGCCGTCCACCGTAAATCAGACGAATTACTTATGGGTATTGCGCGGGCACCGTATATCCACGGTTTAAGCGCATGGATAAATGAAAACTATCTTGAATATTCTCTGATGGCACAAACGCCTTGTACCGGATTTTATTTACCGGCATCTGACGCGTACCAGCTAATTCAGGACGCGCAACTTTGGCAAGAGGCTTTCTGCTGGCTGTCATGGCTAAACCATTTATTGGGAAAACGTGACATGCAGTTGGTCGGAAATAATTCCTATAGCCAAATCCGGGCGATGCTGATCAATATGGCCGAGTGGGATGACACGCTACGTTCAAAAATTGGTGTTATGAATCATATTCAGCGTAGCACTCGTATTTCTCGTTCGGTCGTTGCTGAGGTTCTGGCGGCGCTGCGACAGGGGAACTACATCAATATGAGCCGGGGCAAACTGATCAGCATCAACCGTTTGCCCACGGACTATTGAGATCAGTTAGAGGCCGTAAGCACCTGCGCTTTATTGGCGCTCAGCTCGGCCACCAGGTTATTTATGCCATCACTCATATTCACGAAGCGTGTATTTGGCGACCGGGTGACCACCACAAAAGCGCCTACGTTTGATTGCGGAATCATCGCCATGTAGGTGATGAATCCGCCACCTCCACCGGTTTTTTGAATAATTCCAGGTCGGCCATCTTTTGGCGCCATATACACCCAGCCCATGCCGAGGGCATCGGCTTTACCTGGAACATCCATGCCAATGACGCGTCGTAGCTGAGCACGCTGGTAGATGAGCGTCTGCATTCGGTCGGCCTGATTGCTACGCGCGTAAAAATCCGATGAGAGGAACTGTTGCATCCAGCGCATCATGTCGCCAGGCGTAGAGTAAACGCCACCGCTGCCAATGGCGGCCAGCGTGTTATTGCACGGGCTGGCCCCTTTTTCCGCCACCATCAGACGCTTGCACTGGTCCGGGGAAGGGGTGTACGTGGTATCTTTCATCCCGAGCGGACGCGTGATCTGCTCTTCAAACAGTTGAGGGTAAGGTTTACCCGACGCCGTCGCTAAAGCGTCGGCCAGCAGATCAAACGCCAGGTTAGAATAGCCGGCCTGCGAGCCCGGGGCCGATTTCAGGGTTGCTGTGCTCAGGTAGTTCCAGCGTTGCTCGCGGGTTGGCCAGACAAAGACAGGGCGATGCGCAGCGCCACCGGGCTGTTCTCGCGGCAGGGCGCTGGTATGGGTCGCCAGATTCACCAGTCTGATCGGCGTTCCCTGATATGTCGGAACGCGAGCGCCGGGCGGTGCATATTTGCTGAGTGGATCGTCGAGTTTCACCACGCCCTGATCGAGCAGTTTCACCAGCATTTCGCTGGTCATCAGCTTGGTTATCGATGCGACACGGATAACGGAATCCAGCTGCGGACGAACGTTATTTCCCGGTCGTGTTTCACCGAAGCTGCGAAACACCCGCTGGTTACCGTCGATCACGACCAGCGCCATTCCCGTCGCACCGCTGCCGTAATAAATAAGGTTCGCGTAGCGATCGGCAATGTCAGAGGCCAGAACCGGGGCCGTCAGAGGCTGTGCTGCCTGCGCGGTGGACAGGCTCACCGCACACAGCGCGGCGATAGAGAGCAGACAACGTTTCAACGAAAAGCATCCATCAAGTGAATAAGGAAAGTTACGGGTAGTTATACTACTAATCGGCGTCGGGCAATGGCCCGATTTGCATAACGATAGCGAGAAAAACGTAACCGTGGGTAAATTTGAACAATTTACTTGCGGCGTGGCTCCCATTTTGTGACATCGACCGTATGATAGACGCTACGATCGCTGTTGCGAATGAAACGCACCGAAACAATTCCTGAAAACTGTGAAGCGAACTAATAATTCACCCGCAGGTCTCACTTTTTTGCCTGAGCCGGGAGGCTGGCACAGGCAAGGTTTCGTGTGGCGATATGTTGAACACAGCAACAGCCATAACAACAAGAAGGAAGCACAATGTTTAAGTCTTTTTTCCCAAAGCCGGGGCCCTTTTTCCTATCGGCATTTATTTGGGCACTGCTGGCTGTCATTTTCTGGCAGGCCGGTGGCGGCGCGTGGCTGACCCGTCTTACGGGGGCAACGGGCGACATTCCCATTAGCGCAGCGCGCTTCTGGTCCATGAGCTATCTGCTTTTCTACGCTTATTACGTGCTCTGCGTAGGGCTTTTTGCCATGTTCTGGTTCGTCTATTCTCCTCACCGCTGGCAATACTGGTCGATTCTCGGCACGTCGTTAATCATCTTTGTCACCTGGTTCCTGGTGGAGGTGGGCGTAGCGGTAAACGCCTGGTATGCGCCGTTTTACGATCTGATCCAGACGGCGCTGAGTTCGCCGCATAAAGTGACCATTAACCAGTTCTACCATGAGGTGGGGATCTTCCTCGGCATCGCCCTTATCGCCGTGGTGATTGGCGTGATGAATAACTTTTTCGTCAGCCACTATGTGTTCCGCTGGCGTACCGCGATGAACGAACACTATATGGCACACTGGCAGCACCTGCGGCATATCGAAGGTGCCGCACAGCGTGTGCAGGAAGACACCATGCGTTTTGCCTCTACTCTGGAAGATATGGGCGTGAGCTTTATCAACGCCATCATGACGCTGATCGCCTTCCTGCCGGTGCTGGTGACGCTCTCGTCGCACGTTCCGGAGCTGCCGATTGTCGGCCATCTGCCCTACGGCCTGGTGATTGCTGCGATTGTCTGGTCGCTGATGGGAACGGGGCTGCTGGCGGTGGTGGGGATCAAGCTGCCGGGGCTGGAGTTTAAAAACCAGCGCGTGGAAGCGGCCTACCGTAAAGAACTGGTGTATGGCGAAGACGATGCCAACCGTGCGTCACCGCCTACCGTGCGTGAGCTGTTTGGCGCCGTACGTCGTAACTATTTCCGCCTCTATTTCCATTACATGTATTTCAATATCGCGCGCATTCTTTATCTTCAGGTTGATAACGTTTTCGGGTTGTTCCTGCTGTTCCCGTCCATCGTTGCGGGTACGATTACGCTCGGTCTGATGACCCAAATCACCAACGTCTTTGGTCAGGTTCGCGGTTCGTTCCAGTATCTGATCAGCTCCTGGACTACGCTGGTGGAGCTGATGTCCATCTACAAACGTTTACGCAGTTTCGAGCGTGAGCTGGACGATAAGGACGTGCAGGAAGTCACCCATACATTAGGTTAAAAAGGAATTGCTATGCCATTTGCCGTACCACGTGCATTACCGCTGACGTTACTCGCCGCTTTTGTGCTGGCGGGCTGTGCCGAAAAAGGGGCTGCCCCGCTCAAAGAAGGGGAGAAGCCCGTTGATGTGGCGAGCGTGGTGCGGCAAAAGATGCCCGCCAGCGTGAAGGATCGCAGTGAGTGGGCTGATGCGCTGGCAGCGACCTTCAAAAGCCAGAAGATCGCGCCTACCGAGGAGAATATCTGCTCGGTGCTCGCGGTGGCGCAGCAGGAATCGATGTATCAGTCAGATCCTGTAGTGCCTGGCCTGAACAAAATCGCCTGGAAGGAGATCGACCGCCGGGCCGAATCGATGCATATCCCGGTTTTCCTGGTGCATACCGCCCTTAAAATCACCTCGCCAAACGGTAAAAGCTACAGTGAACGGCTGGATACGGTGAAAACCGAGAAACAGCTTAGCGCCATTTTC
Organism: Enterobacter cloacae complex sp. GYL001; assembly: GCF_049237125.1. Taxonomy (NCBI): domain Bacteria; kingdom Pseudomonadati; phylum Pseudomonadota; class Gammaproteobacteria; order Enterobacterales; family Enterobacteriaceae; genus Enterobacter; species Enterobacter cloacae complex sp. GYL001. The sequence goes on from NZ_JBMKGW010000006.1 coordinate 66,406, forward strand.
GATGATTTCATCAATATGGTGCCGATGGGGCAGAAGCTGTTTGGCTCGCTAAATCCGGTGCATACCGGCGGTCCGATGCAGGTCAGTATCGCATTTGCGGAAAAGCATACCGACGGCTATCCGTGGGATATCGACGGTACGGTACGTCAGGAGGTCTTCTCCCTGCGCGGTGGGCTGTGGTTTGGGACGTATCACCTGCTGAATTATCCGGCCAACTACGATAAACCGCTGTATCGCTTTGCCGACTTTAACGCGGGCTGGTATGCCAGCCGAAATGCAGCCTTCCAGAATGCGGTAAGCCGCGCCAGCGGTGTGAAGCTCGCTTTGGACGGCGATCTCATTGCTTACGGCAGCAGTGAGGCCGGGACCACCGAACGTGCGGTGCGAAAACTCTCGACGAAGCTGGAGATGAGCAACAGCGACATTCGCCGACAGCTGGAGAAGGGCGACAGCCTGGCGTTTGAGAAAACGGATCTGTATAAGCAGGTCTTTGCGCTGGCCGAGAAGAAAAGTGGAAAGGCTTTACCCAGAGCCATTCTGCCAGGCATTCAGCTGGAAAGCCCGAAGATCACGCGTAACCTGACGACCGCCTGGTTCGCGAAACGCGTTGACGATCGTCGGGCACGCTGTATGGGACTGTAATCAGTGGCGGTTGCGCCAGCGCAGGACAAGGGCAATCACGCCCAGAACCATGCTGCCCGCGAGGAAGGGAATGAGTCCAAATACGGTGCTCACGCCTAAACCGATTTCAACGCGCGGGCGGCCTGTATCCTGCACCTGCATCAGATGCTCATACACGCCAGGGGCATGCACCAGCATATTCAGCAGTTGGGTTCCTGCCCAGAAACAAAACAGAACAAACAGGGCATAGGCAATATTCCCCGCCGTGGAGGTTTTTGGTTGTTTTCCGCCAAAAATCGGTTTCGACAATGTAAAGTCTGCCATAAGACCTCCCGATAATATCACTCTGTTTTAATACGCGTCGTACAGGGTGAGTGTGACAGGTCATAGCATTTGTCAATATCAGAATCGTGGGAAATTCGGCTCAGGATTTCTCCTGGATTGTCGATTTCTGCATCACGTCACAAATTGATAACATAAGTGAAACTGCGCTGCATTTCAGAATTTACGTATCCGCCACAGACGCCTTTATCAAACTGTGAGAGGATAGTTTTTTTTCTGCCGGAGTTGTCATGAAGCTCACTTCCAAATTACGCCGTGACTGGCATTACTACGCCTTTGCGATCGGGCTGATCTTTATTCTCAACGGTGTTGTCGGGCTGCTGGGATTTGAAGCGAAAGGCTGGCAAACCTATGCGGTTGGGCTGGTAACCTGGGTAATCAGTTTCTGGCTGGCGGGATTTATTATCCGCCGTCGTCCCGATGAGACGACGACGGCAGAGAAAGCTGACTAACCGTTAGTTAACGGAACTTTTCAGGGCGCTGTCAGCGGCGTGACGTTCCAGCGCCAGTTCAATCAGGCGGGTGATCAGTTCCGGATAGCTTATCCCGCTGGCCTGCCACAGCTTCGGGTACATGCTGATATTGGTAAAGCCCGGCAGAGTGTTGATTTCGTTAATCACCACCTCGTTATCCGGCGTCAGAAACACGTCGACGCGCGCCATCCCACAGCATCCCAGCGCCTGATAGGCTTCAACGGCGATCGCCCGGATCTTGTCGTTAACGTCAGGATCGAGCGCGGCGGGAACCACAACCTGGGCACCTTTGTCGTCAATATATTTGGTGTCGTAGGAATAGAAGTCACTGTTCAGTACCACTTCACCACAGGTACTCGCCTGCGGGAAGTCGTTGCCCAGTACGGCGCACTCAATTTCACGACCGTTAATTCCCTGCTCAACCACCACCTTATGGTCAAATTCAAAGGCCAGACGAACGGCATCGTTAAACTGCGCTTCGCTGGTGACTTTGCTGACGCCGACGGACGAGCCCTGATTCGCCGGTTTCACAAACAGCGGCAGGCCGAGTTGCGCCTGGATCTGCGCGAAGCTGTGTTTATCGCGGTTGGCGCGAGTGAGCGTCACGAACGGCGCAATATTCAGACCGGCGTCGCGCAGGAGACGTTTTGTGACGTCTTTATCCATGCAGGCGGCAGAGCCCAGCACATCGGAACCGACAAATGGCAGGTTCGCCATCCGCAACATGCCTTGCAGGGAGCCGTCTTCGCCCAGCGTGCCGTGAACGATAGGGAATACAACGTCAATCTGTGCCAGCGCCTGCGCGTTCCCGGCATCGATAAGCTGTCCCTGTTCCACGCCTGGAACCGTTGCGACGCTGACATCAGAAGGATTAAGGGCAATGTGCGCCGGATCGTCAGCGTGTAACAGATACTGGCTGGCATCGTTAACATGCCACTGGCCCTGTTTATCAATGCCCAGCAGCACCACGTCAAAACGGCTTTTATCAATCGCATCAACGATATTTTTAGCCGATTGCAATGACACCTCGTGCTCTGCCGATTTTCCCCCAAAGACAATACCTACGCGCTGCTTTGCCATCTCACTCTCTTCCAGTCTGACGAAAAGCCCATAACATACCACGATGCCCGGCGGGTTTCGCGGCCTTCTGCCATAATGTTTTGGGGATGCTGAAGGGGGGCGCGTGAAAGGAAAAGGTCTGCTTATTCTTATTGTTATTGCCGGGATCGCCACGGTGGGCTACCGCTGGTTGCCGCCGTATTACAATCCTTTCGTGCCGCTTACGCTTGACGATCCGCCCGGAAAAATAACCCAGTTTAAACTTCGACGTTTAACACCGAAGGCATGCGAAAGCCTGTTAGCGCAGGCGAATCAACGCCAGCTTATCCGTACCCAGGCTGTCGCTGACAGCGCCGGTGAGTGTCCGCTGAGTAACGTGGTGCGCGTGCGCGATTTTGGCCCGGTGAGCCTGAACAGCAGCTTTCTGGCCAGTTGTCCGCTGGCGTTAAGTTCGGCGCTGTTTGTCAGCCAGCAGGCCCGACCGCTCACCAAAACCTGGACCGGAAGCGAGCTTACGCGTATTGAACATCTGGGCAGCTTCGCCTGCCGCAATATCTACAGCCGCCCGGATGCGCGGCGCAGCGAACATGCCACGGCGGATGCGCTGGATATCAGCGCTTTCAGGCTGGCAAATGGACAGCGCGTTACCGTCCTGAACGGCTGGAAAGCGGAAAAGACGCAGCCCTGGCTACAGGCCCTGCTCTCGGCAAGCTGTGGCTATTACGGTAACGGTCTGGGGCCGGACTATAATGCCGCCCATGCCAACCATTTCCATCTGGGGATGCGCGGCTATGGATTATGTCGATGAAGCATAATCTTCCGCCAAAAATTGGATAAATTGTGACTTATTTCACAAATATGATGACTGGGAAGATAAAACACCAAAGTCTGCAAGGCCGCATCTCTGGCGCTATGTCATTGCGCGTAACTTGCTAATCTGTCGGCGAATTCGCCTAAAAATGAAGACTATTTCTGTTATGGAATCCTGGAAAGTTAATCTCATTTCAGTCTGGTTCGGCTGCTTCTTCACCGGACTGGCTATCAGCCAGATATTGCCCTTCCTGCCGCTGTATGTGTCGCAGCTGGGAGTGACTTCCCATGAAGCGCTCTCGATGTGGTCCGGCCTGACGTTCAGCGTGACGTTTCTGGTCTCCGCCATTGTGTCGCCGATGTGGGGCAGCCTGGCGGATCGCAAGGGGCGCAAGTTGATGCTGCTCCGCGCCTCGCTGGGGATGGCGATAGCCATTTTGCTCCAGGCCTTCGCCACCAACGTCTGGCAGCTGTTTATTCTGCGGGCGATAATGGGGCTGACCTCCGGTTACATTCCGAATGCCATGGCGCTGGTGGCCTCACAGGTACCGCGTGAGCGAAGCGGCTGGGCGCTCAGCACGCTTTCCACGGCCCAGATCAGCGGGGTCATTGGCGGCCCGCTGCTCGGCGGCTTCCTGGCGGACCATGTCGGGCTGCGTGCGGTCTTTATCATTACCGCGATCCTGCTAACGATCAGCTTTCTGGTCACCCTTTTTCTGATTAAAGAGGGCGGGCGGCCTGTTGTCAGTAAATCCGAACGCCTGAGCGGAAAAGCGGTTTTCGCCTCGCTGCCTTATCCTGGCCTGATGATTAGCCTCTTTGTGACGACGATGGTGATCCAGCTCTGTAACGGTTCGGTAGGGCCGATTCTGGCGCTGTTTATCAAGTCGATGGCGCCGGACAGCAGCAACATTGCTTTTCTGAGCGGGATGATTGCCGCGGTGCCGGGCGTGTCGGCGCTGATGTCTGCTCCGCGTCTGGGGAAACTGGGCGACAGGATCGGTACGGCACGTATTCTGATGGCAACGCTCATCATTGCGGTGATCCTTTTCTTTGCCATGTCATTCGTCACCACACCTCTTCAGCTCGGCATCCTGCGCTTCCTGCTTGGCTTCGCGGATGGCGCCATGCTGCCCGCTGTTCAGACGCTGCTGGTGAAATATTCCAGTGACCAGGTAACCGGCCGCATTTTTGGCTACAACCAGTCGTTCATGTATTTAGGCAACGTAGCGGGCCCGCTTATCGGCGCCTCGGTCTCGGCAATGGCGGGTTTCCGCTGGGTATTTGCCGCGACGGCGGTGGTGGTCCTGCTGAATATTATTCAACTGGCCTTTGCCTTGCGACGCCGCAGGCGAATCGCCGAGGCAAAGTCGGCCCGGTAAACACGATAATATATTATTTATTCTTATGAACGCCGCATTTTTATATAACGAAATGCGGCGCCTTTCTTTCAGAAAAACGTTTCGCTTTCGCGCTGAAATATCTTTTTTGGCAGCGATGTCACTTTTGCATAAGATAAAGCCAATCCATGCTTTTCATTATTCAGAGAGGGTGTTAATTTCAGGGGAAATCACATAAGGAAATAGCACCATGAAAAATCTCATTGCTGAGTTGTTGGTTAAGCTTGCCCAAAAGGAAGAAGAGTCGAAAGAGCTGGTTGCCCAGGTCGAGGCGCTGGAAATCGTTGTGACGGCGCTGCTGCGACAGATGGCAAAACCGGAGCAGGAGGCGTTGATCGACAACGTTGAAGGCGCGCTGGAAAAAGCGCGTCCTGATTCCCAGGTGCCTGCGGAAGATGCGGAGCTGCTTCAGCAATACGTAAAGAAGCTTTTAAGGCATCCTCGCAGCTAACCTGTCTGAGGTGAAATGACGTGTCACAGAATTGTCATGCAGGATGCCTGGCGTCGCTCTGTTTTTATTTTTACACATTTATGCAGGGAAAATTAAATTGAGACAGAGCACACCTTTCACCGCATAATTTCTGTTATTAATTACCGCCTCCCCCCGGCGAAACCGGTTAATGAATATTGTGCCGATACAGGGCTGAAATAACCGCAGAGCCCGGCGAAAATCAGAGTCGCAGGGTGGTTTTTTTCCCGTAACGAGCCAGACTTAACGTGGAACTTCATATAAAGGATGGTGCAATGAAAACAACAATACTGGTTACCCTGCTCTCTGGCCTGTGTCTGATCGCCTCAGCACACGCGGAAGAGAAAACGTTAACGCCCCAGCAGCAGCGCATGACGACCTGTAACCAACAGGCGACATCGCAAAGCCTGAAAGGGGATGCCCGTAAAACGTACATGAGCGACTGCCTTAAAAATGGTGCGGCTAAACCCGGTGTAAAAAGCCTGACCCCACAGCAGCAAAAAATGCGTGAGTGCAACGCCCAGGCGACACAGCAGATGCTGAAAGGCGACGATCGCAGCAAGTTTATGAGCGCGTGCCTGAAAAAACAGGCGTAGTGCTAACGGGTGAGTCACGGCTGTGGCTCACCCAAAATTTCATACTTTCCCCGCTATCCCCCTCTCTATAATTTGGGAAAATGTTTCAGAATATTCCCAAAAATGATGAATGATGAGTTTTATGACAATCACGAGAACATTCGGGAAGCGTGGCACCAGCAGCTTTCTCAGGATGATTCATACCGTTCCGGTCTGCGATTTGCCCGGCGAATACGGCTGGCACGCATCGTTGGTCTGGCGGCGCTATTTGTTCCGCTTGCCAGCGTCCTGGTGAGCCAGTTTCTTTCCGGCGTCTGGTGGTTATTGCTGGTGGGCTGGGTCTTTGTCTGGCCCCATCTGGCCTGGCAGCTGGCTTTTCGTTCGGCTGAACCCCACATCAGTGAAATTGTTAATCTGAAAATCGATGCCATTATTGCCGGTGTCTGGATGGGGCTAACAGGGTTCAATGCGCTACCAACGGCGACGCTGATCGTGATGATCGGCATGAATATGATGGGATCGGGGGGATGCCGGTTATTTCTGACAGGACTCGCGCTACTTGCCCTGTCTGCCCTGTTGACCGTGCAATCCACGGGTACTCCTGTGGTATTGACCTCTGAACCGCTGGCGTTGTGGCTGACGCTCCCCGTGCTGGTGGTCTATCCCATACTGTTTGCCTGGCTCAGCCACCGCACGGCGATCCGTCTGGCAGAGCATAAGCGTCGGCTTGAGCTGATGAGTACCCGCGACGGAATGACCGGCGTATTCAATCGCCGTCACTGGGAAACGCTGCTACGTAACGAATTTGAGGCCTGCCGTCGAAGCCATCGACAGGCGACGATACTGCTCATCGATATCGATCACTTCAAGACGATCAACGACACCTGGGGGCATGACGTGGGAGATGAAGCGATTGTCGCCATCACGCGCCAGCTTCAGCTGACCCTACGCTCAGGCGATTATATTGGCCGTTTTGGCGGGGATGAGTTCGCGGTGATCATGTCCGGCACGCCTGCCGACAGCGCGATTGCTGCGATGTCGCGCGTCCACGAACGGCTGGTCAACATGCCGCTGCACGGAGCACCTATGGCGAGGTTGTGTATCAGCGTTGGGGTTGCCCCCTGGGGGGCGCAGTTCACCCACTATCGTGAATGGCTAAAGGCGGCGGACGTGGCCCTCTATAAAGCCAAAAATGCCGGACGGGGCCGCACCGAAGTGGCCGCCTGACGCCCGGCGTAGCGCATCAGGACTTACTGAGCTTCTCTGATTTTTCCATGCATTTTTCCATCGCCTCGATCACGGCGGAGCGGAACCCGCGATCTTCCAGCACGCGCACGGCTTCAATGGTTGTGCCCCCCGGTGAGCACACCATATCTTTCAGTTCGCCCGGATGTTTACCTGTTTCCAGCACCATTTTGGCCGAACCCATCACCGCCTGCGCTGCAAATTTGTAGGCCTGCGCGCGCGGCATTCCACCCAGTACGGCGGCATCGGCCATGGCTTCGATAAACATAAAGACATACGCCGGGGCAGAGCCGCTCACGCCGACTACCGGGTGGATCATCGGTTCGGCAATCACTTCCGCTTCGCCGAAGCAGCGGAAAATATTCAGTACATCCGCCACGTCTTCAGATGTGACCAGCGCGTTCGGGGTAACGGATGTCATACCGGCATTCACCAGCGACGGGGTGTTTGGCATGGCGCGAACAATCTTACGGTCGTGGCCCAGCGCGCGGGCGAGCTGATCGAGGGTCACGCCTGCGGCAATCGATACCACCAGGGTCTCTTTGTTAAGGCTGGAGGTGATCTCGCTCAGGACTTTAATCATGATATTCGGCTTAACGGCGCCAAAGACAATATCCGCCACCTGAGCCACGTCCTGTGCGCTTTCGGCAGCGTTGACACCATACTCATCACGCAGCGCCGCGACTTTATCCGGGGATGGGGTATAGACCCAAATCTGCCCCGGCAACACCTGCCCGCTGGCAATCAGTCCGCCGAGGATAGCTTTGCCCATATTTCCGCAGCCGATAAACCCGATTTTCTTATCCATCACGTCTCTCCGTTATTATGCGTTGTTATCTCTCATTGATAGCTTAACAACGAAATGCAGGCGACAATAGTCACCAGAATCATAATGGGGAGAGACTATGGCGATTTGGGTTGATGCGGACGCGTGTCCGAATGTCATCAAAGAGATTTTATTTCGTGCTGCCGAGCGCGTGCAGATGCCGCTGACGCTGGTGGCAAACCAGAATATCCGCGTGCCGCCCTCCAGATACATCCGTTCTCTGCGCGTTCCGGCCGGGTTTGACGTGGCGGATAACGAGATAGTACGCCTGTGTGACGCAGGAGATCTGGTGATCACCGCGGATATCCCGCTGGCTGCCGATGTACTGGCGAAAGGGGCGGCGGCGCTGAACCCGCGCGGAGAACGCTATTCGCCGGCAACGATCCGCGAGAAGCTCACCATGCGTGATTTTATGGATACGCTTCGTTCCAGCGGCGTGCAAACCGGTGGGCCGGACAGCCTGTCGCAGCGCGATCGCCAGCAGTTTGCCGCCGAGCTGGATAAATGGCTGCTGGAAGTGAAGCGCCGCCCGGCGTAGCCCACCTCCGGGCGGTTTTGTGGTACAGTGTGGCTTCCACAGGCTTGTCATTCCGTACCGCTTTGCAGTAAAGTTAGCGCAACATCTACTGCAATCATTTCTTTACAGCCTTCAGATATCCGGCAGCAAGGGGAACACCTGGTTATGAACCCACCCATCTTTTTAGTTGGCCCTCGCGGCTGTGGGAAAACCACCGTTGGTCTGGAGCTGGCGCGTCTGTGCCAGAGTCAGTTTGTCGATACTGACCATTGGCTCCAGGAGAATGCCGGTAAGACCATTGCCGATATCGTTGAGGATGAGGGTTGGGAGAGCTTTCGTGCGCGTGAAACGGCCACGCTGGAAGCGGTGACCGCGCCGTCAACCGTGATCGCGACCGGTGGGGGCATTATTCTGGCACCGTATAACCGCCAGTTTATGCGCGAAAAGGGTGTCGTGATCTACCTCTGTGCCCCGGTCTCTACGCTGGTGGGGCGGCTGGAGGCGTTTCCGGAAGAGGGACAGCGCCCGGCGCTGACCGCGAAACCGCTGAGTGAAGAGGTCAGCGACGTCCTCGCCGAACGCGATGCACTGTACCGCGAGGCGGCACACCACGTTGTGGATGCGTCAGCGTCACCCGAGAAAGTTGCGATTCAGATTATTACCGCCCTGCGTTTGGCTTGCGCCAGCTAACAGCCGTCTATACTCATAGCTCAGACATAAAAAAAGGATGAGCTATGCCAACCAGACCTCCCTATCCACGTGAAGCCCGCATCGTTACCGTTGAAAAAGGTAACGGCGATCAGACCGTAACCTGGTACCAGCTGCGTGCCGATCACCCTAAACCTGATTCGCTGATCAGCGAACATGAAACCGAACAGGAAGCGCTGGATGCGAAACGGCGCTATGAGGATCCTGAGAAGTCCTGACAGGAATCCGAATTCGTTACAACCGTGCCTGAATCACACTTTTAACATATCGCTGATGTTAAGCAGCAGTTAATATTTAGTTATTACAGGTGGATTCGGAAAGGCCAGTCGATCTTTACATTACGGTGTAGAGATCCCCTGCTACCCTTGGTGCTGTTTTGTTGAAAAAATGAACAGTGCAGCGTAGTGAGCCTGTACCTGTGTGGCAGTTGTGGTAGTAACGGAAGGCGATCAAAATGAAGGCGACGTTGGCGATCCTCACGATTGGTGTGGTGCCTGTAAGCGAAGTATTACCGCTCTTAACCGAGCATGTCTCTGAACAACAAATTACGCATCTCAGTCTGTTAGGGAAGCTGAGTCGGGAAGAGGTCATGGAAGACTACGCGGTCGGAGAGGGGGAAGCTCCCCTGGCAACGTTACTCAGTGACGGTAAACTGGCGCATGTGTCGCGCCAGAAAATCGAACGCGCGCTACAGGGCGTGATCGAAGTGCTCGACAATCAGGACTATGACGTTATTTTGCTGATGAGCACGGCACCCGTTAAAGGGCTCAGCGCGCGTAATGCCATTCTGCTCGAACCGATGCGGATTATCCCCCCGCTGGTGGCCTCAATTGTTGATGGTCATCAGGTTGGGGTCATCGTTCCCGTTGAGGAACTGCTGGATAACCAGACGGTGAAGTGGGCCGCGCTGGAGCACACCCCGCTGTACGCGCTGGCAAACCCGTTCTGGGACAGCGAAGCGAAGCTGATTGCGGCCGGGCAGGAGTTGATCGACAGAGGGGCGGATGTCCTGATGCTCGACTGCCTGGGCTTCCATCAGCGGCATCGTGATTTACTGCAAAAGGCGCTGGATGTTCCGGTGCTGCTCTCTAACGTCCTGATGGCGCGCCTGGCGTCAGAATTACTGGTGTAATGATTTTGCGTGACAGGTCATGAGCATGGCCCCTATAGTGGATTTTTCTCTATAAATATAAGGGCCAGTTCATGCTTCAAAGTAACGAATACTTTTCCGGTAAAGTGAAATCCATTGGTTTTACCAGCAGCAGCACTGGCCGCGCCAGTGTCGGCGTCATGGCGGAAGGGGAATACACCTTTGGCACCGCAGAAGCGGAAGAGATGACGGTGGTCAGCGGCGCGCTGAACGTCCTGCTGCCGGGTGAAACGGAGTGGAAAGTCTATAGTGCCGGGCAGGTCTTCAACGTGCCGGGCCACAGCGAGTTCCATTTACAGGTTGCAGAGCCAACCTCTTATCTGTGCCGCTATCTGAAATAAAAGCATGCCGGGTGGCGCATTCGCTTACCCGGCCTGCGTTTTGCCTGTCAGCGCTGCGCTTCGCCGCCGAGACCTTCCACCAGGTTCTGAATCAGCGCCGCCAGCTCGCCGGTCATCAGGATAAAGTCTGCGTCAAAGCGCTGAGCATAATCTTCGCGGTCGATATCTTCGTTCTGATCGCGCAGTTCATCGCAGAACTTAAGGCGCTTCACGGAGCCGTCATCACACATCACAAACTGAATGCGCTGCTGCCAGTCGAGTGCCAGTTTGGTCACCACTTTGCCCGCTTCAATGTGCACGGCGATTTCGTCGCTCACCAGATCCTGTTTCTTCGCGCGGATCACGCCGCCATCTTCCAGCAGCGCTTTCAGCTCTGCTTCATCGAGGATCTGGAAGCCCTGCGCGGCAGTCCCGCTGCGCACCCACTCGGTCAGGGTCAGCTCAATCGGCGTTTCCAGCGCCAGCGGTACCACCGGTAATGAGCCAAGGCTCTTACGCAGCAGCGCCAGCGTATCTTCCGCTTTTTTGGCGTTGGCGCAGTCCACCATGATCAGCCCGTTAACGGTGTCGATCCACATCATGGTCTGGCTAAAGCGGCTAAAAGCGCGCGGCAGCAGCGAGTGCAGCACTTCATCCTTCAGCGAATCTTTTTCGGTTTTTTTAAGCTTACGGCCCTGTTCAGCTTCCAGCTTGAAGATCTTCGCTTCGAGCGCCTGCTTAACCACGGGCGTCGGCAGGATCTTCTCTTCTTTACGGGCGCAAACGATGATTTGCCCCGTGCTGCTGGCGTGGGTCAGCGCATCGCTTTGAGAACCCATTGGCGGAACCCAGCCGGTTTTTGCCATATCCTGGCTACCGCAAGGGGTAAAGGAGTAAGCGGCTAACTGTTTTTCCATCTCTTCTGCACGCAGCGAAACGTCGCGGCTGAGACGGTAAACCATCAAATTTTTGAACCACAGCATGATAATTTCCACGGCCTTGTCGTTAAATCAGCGGGCATGATAACGAATTGTCGCATCGCTTGCATTGCTAATCGGGAAGCGGGCTTCTACTCTGTTGATAATCAAAATAATGAGGAGTGTCTTGTGCGTATTGGGATTGATTTGGGCGGCACCAAAACAGAAGTTATTGCGCTGAGCGAGCAGGGGGAGCAACTGTTTCGCCACCGTCTGCCTACGCCGCGCGATGATTATCACCAGACCATAGAGACGATTGCCCGCCTGGTCGATATGGCAGAGCAGGCAACGGGCGAGACGGGCACGGTCGGGATGGGGATCCCCGGCTCCATTTCGCCGTATACCGGCGTGGTGAAAAATGCCAACTCCACCTGGCTCAACGGTCAGCCGTTTGATAAAGACTTAAGCCAGCGCCTGAACCGGGAGGTGCGTCTGGCGAATGACGCCAACTGCCTGGCGGTCTCTGAGGCCGTGGATGGCGCAGCGGCTGGCGCGCAGACCGTATTTGCGGTCATTATCGGCACCGGCTGCGGGGCGGGCGTGGCCCTCGGTGGGCGCTCGCATATTGGCGGCAACGGCACCGCGGGCGAGTGGGGGCACAATCCGTTGCCGTGGATGGATGAAGATGAACTCAAATACCGCGCCGAAGTACCGTGCTACTGTGGCAAGCAGGGCTGTATTGAGACCTTTATTTCCGGCACGGGGTTTGCCACCGATTATCATCGTCTGAGCGGTCAGCCGCTGAAAGGTAACGAGATTATGCGTCTGGTTGAGGAGCAGGATCCGGTGGCTGAACTGGCGCTCAGCCGCTACGAAATGCGGCTGGCTAAGTCACTGGCGCATGTGATCAATATTCTTGATCCCGACGTGATTGTACTGGGCGGCGGCATGAGCAACGTCGACCGGCTGTACGCCACGGTGCCAACGCTGGTGAAACAGTGGGTATTTGGCGGCGAGTGCGAAACGCCGATCCGCAAAGCCGTCCACGGAGATTCCAGCGGAGTGCGCGGCGCGGCGTGGCTCTGGCCGGAATAAACGCAAACCGTTTTTGATGTTTGTAGCCTCTCCCCGTGGGGAGAGGCTACCCCAGTAATTTGAAAGCAAAAGCTATAACGTTGCCTCAGAATAACTGAGGGCTTTCAGCGATGCCTCGGTCCGGCTGTAAATCGCTGAGGCGTTTCCTGTAGGCCGGGGCGAGGCGCAGGGATGCGCCGAGAGGGCGGGCTTTACAGGGATGTTACCTCCGCCCGTCCCCGATAAGCCGGAAGGAATAAGCCGAAGGCACCGCGAAGCGGCGATTTTCCGCCGGAAGCCCGGGTCGCCAGGGTGGTGGCGACTGAGCCACCCTGGCACGTTCACCGCTCATGTCGTGACAGAGTAGCAAGGAACATAACGTGAACGGAATGACCACCAGAGCCGTATGTTCCCCCTCACCCCAGCCCTCTCCCTCAAGGGAGAGGGGGCAGTCTGTGCAGGCATTATTTTGTGGGGAACTCTCAGCCCACAGGGAGAGGGCCAGGGTGAGGGCACCAGAGCGCATCATCCCCCCATTTACTGCACCGCAAACTCCCTGTCCAGCCTGCTATATCCCAGCCCGTTGATCTTCTTCACTTTGATCTGCACCGGAATGCGCTCTTTCATTGCCTCTACGTGGCTGATCACGCCGATAGTTTTCCCGGTGGCGTTCAGCGCGTCGAGCGCGTCCAGCGCGGTGTCCAGCGTTTCGCTGTCGAGCGTGCCGAATCCTTCATCCAGGAACAGCGAGTCAATGCGCGTTTTGTGACTGACCAGATCGGAAAGCGCTAAAGCCAGCGCCAGACTGACCAGGAAACTCTCCCCGCCGGAAAGGGTACGCGTATCGCGTACCGCATCGGCCTGCCAGGTATCGACCACTTCCAGCTCCAGCGCGTCGCTGGCTTTACGCTGAAGCAGATAGCGGCCATGCAGACGGTTGAGCTGCTGGTTGGCAAGCCACACCAGATTATCCAGCGTCAGCCCCTGGGCGAATTTACGGAATTTATCGCCGGTGCTGGAGCCTATCAGCGCGTTGAGATAGCCCCAGTCGTCGGCCTGACGCGCCGCCTCCTCAATCTGCTGCATAAGCGCCTGCTGGTGCAGACGGTTATCGGCGTCCTGTTTGAGCTGCTGGCGGATCTCCCCCTGATGCGTGGTGTTGTCCCGAAGCTGTTGCGCCAGCTGGTGTAACTGCGCCTGAAGCGTTGCGGCATCGGTTTCCAGCCCCTCGGGGCGCTGTGCCTGATGCGCCTGAAGCTGCTGGCTTGCCTGCATCGAAAGCGCCGTGGCCTGCTGGAGCTGGTTTTCCAGCGTCTGCTTTTGTTGTTCAAGCTGGTGGATCGACGTTTCATCCAGCAGGGCGGAGAGAAATGCTTCCCGATCGGCAAAGCAGCTCGCGGTCAGCGCGGCGTTGAACTGAGCCTGTGATTGCTGGAGCCGTTCACGCTCAAGCGTCTCCTGTTGCTGTAGGGTGGTGAGCTGACTTTGCAGCGACACGCATTCGTCGTGGATGCCGCGCCAGTTCTCAGGGATAACCGCGTCGGCTTCTGCATCATTGGTAACCGGCAGCGTTTCCAGAATGGGCATCAGGGCGTTAATACCTTCCTGAATCGTACCGTGCTGGGCCTGTTTTTCCTGCCACAGGGTATATTCGCTTTCGCGCGCGCTCAGCCAGGCGCTTTCAGCCCCTTCATCGGGCACGCTAAGCGACAGCGATTGTAACGAGGCCGCCAGCGCCTGACGCGTCGCCGTCAGCTGCTGCTGGTACTGGCGCGCCTGACCTTCCTGTTCATTGAGCTGGTTTTGCAGCGTCAGACGCTGGCTGAGCTGATACAGCTGGCGTTCATACTGTTCCTGTTCGCTCATCCAGGGGGCTATATCATCCTGAATATTCAGCGCTATGTTCAGGGAGGCGCAGACCTCCAGCCACTCCTTAGTAAGTGCTTGCTCTTCCTCAGAGAGAGCCTGTGCTTCCTCTGTCTCGCGCTGGATCTGTTGGGTCAGCGCATTCACCTGCCCGAGCACCAGCAATCCTTCCTCTTTTAGCGCGGCAACCTCTTTCTCCAGCGCGTCGCGGCGGCGCTGATTGTCAGTCAGTTCAAGCGCCTGATACTGCACAACTGCCGGGTGTTCGCGTGAACCGCAGAGCGGGCAAGGCTTACCCGCTTCGAGCTGTGCACGATAGTTCTCAAGATCCTTGATTGTCGCCTCACGCTCACAGAGCGCTTTCAGGTCGGCATAGTGCTGATTTTTCTCTTTGAACTGCTGACGCCGCAGGATCAGCGTTTCATTGAACTTAGCCTGCTCAGCCTGCGCTTTCTGCACGCTTTCCGCATTCTGGCGCAGTCGTTTTTGCAGCGGCTGATAGCGAGCGTGAAGCGCTGTCAGACGCTGGCGGAGCGCCCGCGACTGTGCCTGTTGCTCCATTGCCGTCGCGAGATCCTCAGCCGTCAGCGTCAACCTACTTTCAGGCATCTCAGCCAGCTTCTGACGAAGCTCAGCCATGCGCGCTGACTGGGCAACAAGCTGATTTTTATCGCGACCCAGTTGCGTAAAATGCGCCCGCCAGCCGGCAATTTCCTGCCCCCACTGACGGAAACGATCGTGTTCGGTCAGCCACTGCGTCAGTACCTTGTGCTCTGTCTGCAACTGTTCACGGTTGCGCAGCGCACCGTTGCGAATACGCGAGCGCTGCACCGCTCTGTCGAGTAAGCGAGTATTTACTTCAACAATTCGCTCTGTTGTCTGCGCCAGGCGGGTGGTCTGCTCCTGCTGATACTCCCATAGCGGACGTAGCTGGGCGGCGGGCTGCGCCAGCTTGAGCTTCGCCAGTTGGGGCGCGGCGTCCGTCAGAGCCTGTTGCGCCTGCTGCTGCGAAGCGGCTGCACGCTGCTGCTCACGTATCAGTTCGTCGTTACGCGTAAGCCACTGAAAATCTTTCTGTTGGCTTTGCTGCTGTGCCAGCAGGACTTTTTCTTCGTCAGTAAGTGCCTGCAAACTTTGCTGCAAGTGCTGCTGCTGTTCCTCGCTCAGCAGCACAACCCCTGCGGCCTGCGCTTCGCACATCTCCAGCGCGTTACGTGCCGCTTTGTGTTTTTCAAAAACCATGGCGGAAATCTGGCCGTAAATTTCCGTGCCGGTCAGTTCTTCCAACAGCTCTGCGCGATCGCTCGGTTTAGCATTCAGGAAGGCGGCAAACTGCCCCTGAGAGAGCAACATCGAGCGGGTAAAGCGACCATAGTCCAGCCCGGTAAGCGCGGCGGTTTGTTCCAGCTTATCCGTGACTTTGTCGGCCAGAATTTTGCCGTCTTCGCAGCGGGCCAGCTCAACGCGCGGTGCCTGTAAGTTCCCGTCCGGCTGGTTGCGGGCGCGGTTCTGGCTCCAGAAAGCGCGATAAGCAACACCTTTGACCTCAAATTCTACTTCCGCCAGGCATTCGGCGGTATCGCGCGTCATCAGGTCGTTTTGCGCCTGAGAGACCTTATTAAGACGCGGCGTTTCGTGGTAAAGCGCCAGGCAGATGGCATCCAGCAGCGTGGTTTTACCCGCGCCGGTTGCGCCGGTGATGGCAAACAGCCCGTTGCTGGCGAACGGCTCCGCGGTGAAATCAATTTTCCACTCACCCTTTAGCGAATTCAGATTTTTCAGACGCAGGCTCAGAATTTTCATGCGTTTTCGTCCTCGTCATGGAGGGAATGCAGGGTCTGGGCAAACAGCTCGTTAAGCCTGGTGCGTCTGGCCTCGTCCACCTCTTCATGCGCAAGCCGCCGCGCGAACACCTCTTCAACCCGAAGTTCGCTAAGCGTTTCACGCTGGGCGTTGAGCAGTATTTTCTCGCGCTGCTCGCGGCTGCGGCGTACCAGCAGCACCTCCACGGGAAGGTCTTCCGTCAGCGTCTGTATTTTACGCTGCATATCGTACAGGTAGTCGTCGGTGGTGATTTCGATATCGAGCCAGACGGGGGGATTAAGCGCTGCGCCGCGCCACTGCTCAAGCTGAGCGGTAATGGCGGCCAGATCGCCTTTCAGCACCGCCAGCGGCTGGGTGACCGGCACCTCAAGCGTCTCAACGGCGCTGAGTTTGCCTCCGGTGAAGCTCACCAGATGCACGGATTTGGCTTTGCCCGTTTCGTCAAAACTGAGCGAAATGGGCGAGCCGCAGTAGCGGATATGCTCGCAGCCGCCGATGATCTGCGCCCGGTGAATATGCCCGAGGGCAATGTAGTCGGCGGGGGGGAAGTTTTGCGCCGGAAACGCGTCCAGCGTACCGATATAGATCTCGCGCACCGCATCACTCTTACTGGCTCCGACGGTGGTGAGGTGTCCGGTGGCAATGATCGGAATGGCTTGATCGCCGCGCAGGGCGCAGGCTTCCGTATGTTGCTGGTGATAATAGCGGATGATGGCCTGCAACAGATGCTGCTGTTTTTCGCTGCCGGACAGACCTGCCTGGCTTTGCACGATATCGCGCGGGCGTAAAAACGGAATTGGGCACAGCACTGCGCCCGGCGTGCCGTCGCGCTTTTTCAGGATCTGCGGCGCGTGTCCGGCGCTGGCCACCACGGTGGTATTGAGGAACGCCAGAATATCGCGGGATTCATTCAGCGTCGCCACCGAGTCATGGTTTCCGGCGACAATCACCAGGTGACAACCGGTTTGCTGGAGGTTGACCACAAAACGGTTGTACAGCTCACGCGCATAGCTCGGCGGCGATCCGGTATCAAAAATGTCGCCCGCCACAATAATCGCGTCCACCTCGTGAGCCTGAGCCGTCTCCAGCAGCCAGTTCAGGAACGCTTCATGTTCCGCGGCGCGGCTTTTGCTGTAAAAATTTTGACCCAGGTGCCAGTCTGAGGTGTGAAGTATGCGCATAAAAGATCCGTGGCCATAATAAGAAAGCAGGATTATAAACGTTCGGGGAATGGAAAATAACCGCTGTAATAAAACAACAGTTTGCCATTTATAGTGGTAATGTTTTTCATAAATCTGTCATAAATCTGACGCATAATGACGCCGCATTACAGACTTGTAACTTAAATACGATAAGACAGGGCAAAGTATGGCGAGACGTATTCTGGTCGTAGAAGATGAAGCTCCGATCCGTGAAATGGTGTGCTTCGTGCTTGAACAAAATGGCTTCCAGCCGGTTGAAGCGGAAGATTATGACAGCGCGGTGAACCAGCTGAATGAACCCTGGCCCGATCTGATCCTGCTGGACTGGATGCTGCCTGGCGGTTCCGGATTGCAGTTTATCAAGCATATCAAACGCGAGGCGATGACCCGCGATATCCCGGTGGTAATGCTGACGGCGCGCGGCGAGGAAGAGGATCGCGTGCGCGGTCTGGAAACCGGCGCGGACGATTACATCACTAAACCGTTCTCCCCGAAAGAGCTGGTGGCGCGTATCAAAGCCGTGATGCGCCGTATTTCACCGATGGCGGTGGAAGAGGTGATTGAGATGCAGGGGCTGAGCCTAGATCCTACCTCACACCGGGTCATGACCGGTGAAAATCCCCTCGATATGGGACCGACCGAATTTAAACTCCTGCACTTCTTTATGACCCACCCGGAGCGCGTTTACAGCCGCGAACAGTTGCTGAATAACGTCTGGGGAACTAACGTCTATGTCGAAGACCGAACGGTTGACGTCCATATTCGCCGCCTGCGTAAAGCACTGGAACTGAGCGGCCACGATCGCATGGTACAGACGGTCCGCGGCACGGGTTATCGCTTCTCGACCCGTTTCTGAACAATGACAGGAGTGTGACGCGTGCTGGAACGTCTGTCATGGAAAAGGCTCGTCTTTGAACTGATCTTATGCTGTATTCCTGCCCTCATTCTGGGGGCTATCTTTGGCTATCTGCCGTGGTTTTTACTGGTGGCCGTGACGGGATTGCTCGTCTGGCATTTCTGGAATTTACTGCGTCTCTCCTGGTGGCTGTGGGTCGACAGAAGTATGACCCCCCCGCCGGGAAGCGGGAGCTGGGAACCGCTACTCTACGGCCTGCACCAGATGCAGATGCGTAACAAAAAACGCCGTCGTGAGCTGGGAAGCCTGATCAAACGCTTTCGCAGCGGTGCGGAGTCGCTGCCGGACGCGGTGATCCTGACGACAGAAGAAGGGACAATCTTCTGGTGTAATGGCCTCGCGCAACAGCTGCTGGGCCTGCGCTGGCCGGATGATAATGGTCAGAACATCCTGAACCTTCTGCGTTATCCCGAGTTCACGCTGTATCTGAAAAAGCGGGATTTTTCGCGCCCGCACAATCTGAAGCTCAATAACGGTCGCCATCTGGAAATCCGCGTGATGCCCTACAGCGATCGGCAGTGGCTGATGGTGGCGCGGGACGTTACCCAGATGCACCAGCTTGAGGGCGCGAGACGTAACTTCTTTGCCAACGTCAGCCACGAGCTGCGTACGCCGTTGACGGTGCTTCAGGGCTACCTGGAGATGATGCAGGAGCAAACGCTTGAGGGGCCGCCGCGTGAGAAAGCATTGCATACCATGCGGGAGCAGACGTTCCGCATGGAAGGGCTGGTCAAACAGCTGCTGACGCTTTCAAAGATTGAGGCTGCCCCGTCGCTGGCGCTAAACGACATCATTGATGTGCCGATGATGTTGCGGGTGGTGGAGCGCGAAGCCCAAACGCTGAGTCATAATCAGCACACCCTGAGTTTTGACGTTGATAACACGCTGAAAGTGCTCGGCAGTGAAGATGAGCTGCGAAGCGCTATCTCAAACCTGGTCTATAACGCCGTGAATCATACCCCGAAAGGGACGCATATCGCGGTGCGCTGGCAGCATACCCCGGCGGGCGCTGAGTTTAGCGTCGAGGACAACGGGCCGGGGATTGGGCCTGAACACCTCCCGCGTCTCACTGAGCGGTTCTACCGGGTGGATAAGGCGCGCTCGCGGCAGACCGGCGGGAGCGGGCTGGGGCTGGCAATTGTGAAGCATGCCGTCAGCCACCACGAAAGCCGGCTCAATATCGAAAGCACCCTCGGGAAGGGCACGCGCTTCAGTTTCGTGATTCCGGAACGATTAATTGCCAAAAAAAGCGCCTGACGGCAGATGTGTCAGGCTACCTTTCCACGGGTCAGCGAATGCTGGCCCGTTTGCTTTGCAGTCAAGCGAAACGCGGATGAATATTATACGGTTGGTGCTTTTTTGTTCGCATGATTAGCCATGAGTTTTTCTAATACATGGCATATTATGTTGGTCTGTATTTTCATGCTGGCATATTGTTCTGGTTTTACGATCCCTCCTTGCCTTTAAACGTTATAAGCGTTTAAATTGCCCCCCATATACTGTCAGACCGACTGTATTTGCGTGGTAAATCGAAAAACTATTCTTCGCCACGCCAGGACGGGAGCATATCCCGCTGAAATTGAGCAAATTTTCCGCTGTATCGTCCCGTCAGGGATGGCGAAAATCTCAACGTATTCAACACCACATCCACAGGCAGTAAGGTTTTATGACCCATCACTTGAAATCGCGTGACATTATCGC
This sequence comes from Enterobacter cloacae complex sp. GYL001, assembly GCF_049237125.1. Lineage (NCBI taxonomy): Bacteria > Pseudomonadati > Pseudomonadota > Gammaproteobacteria > Enterobacterales > Enterobacteriaceae > Enterobacter > Enterobacter cloacae complex sp. GYL001. Next base: position 86,421 of record NZ_JBMKGW010000006.1, read on the forward strand.
GCTGGGCTTTATGACATTTGCGCTGTTCGTTGGCGCAGGTAACATCATTTTTCCTCCAATGGTTGGCTTACAGGCGGGTGAACACGTCTGGACGGCTGCGTTTGGCTTCCTGCTTACTGCCGTGGGCCTGCCGGTACTGACCGTTATCGCGCTGGCGAAAGTCGGTGGCGGTGTGGACAGCCTCAGCACCCCGATTGGCAAAGTGGCTGGCGTTCTGCTGGCAACCGTCTGCTATCTGGCCGTTGGCCCGCTGTTCGCGACCCCTCGTACGGCGACCGTCTCCTTTGAAGTGGGTATCGCTCCGCTGACCGGTGACGGCGCGATGCCGCTGTTTATTTACAGCCTCATTTACTTCGCCATCGTGATTCTGGTTTCTCTCTATCCGGGCAAACTGCTGGATACCGTGGGTAACTTCCTGGCACCGCTGAAAATTGTGGCGCTGATCGTGCTGGCGGTTGCGGCTATCGTCTGGCCTGCGGGGCCCATCAGCTCCGCGATGGACGCTTATCAGAACGCGGCGTTCTCAAACGGTTTCGTGAACGGCTATCTGACGATGGATACGCTCGGTGCGATGGTGTTTGGTATCGTTATCGTTAACGCCGCGCGTTCCCGCGGGGTGACCGAAGCGCGTCTGCTGACTCGCTACACCATCTGGGCTGGCCTGATGGCCGGTGTCGGCCTGACGCTGCTGTATCTGGCGCTGTTCCGTCTGGGTTCAGATAGCGCAACGCTGGTCGATCAGAGCGCAAACGGCGCGGCGATCCTGCATGCTTACGTGCAGCACACCTTTGGTGGTGCAGGCAGCATGCTGCTGGCGGCGCTGATTTTCCTGGCCTGTCTGGTGACGGCGGTGGGTCTGACCTGCGCCTGCGCGGAGTTCTTCGCTCAGTATCTGCCGCTCTCTTACCGCACGCTGGTGTTTATCCTCGGCATCTTCTCCATGGCGGTGTCAAACCTCGGTCTGAGCCACCTGATTCAGGTGTCAATTCCGGTGCTGACGGCGATCTATCCGCCATGTATCGTGCTGGTGGTGCTGAGCTTCACCCGCCCGTGGTGGCATAACTCGACGCGAATTATTGCGCCGGCCATGTTTATCAGCCTGATTTTTGGTATCCTTGACGGGATCAAAGCATCAGCATTTGCAGAAATCCTGCCAGCCTGGACACAGCGTCTGCCGCTGTCCGAGCAGGGCCTGGCCTGGCTGATGCCTTCCGTTGTAGCGCTGGTTCTGGCGATTATCTGGGACCGTGCGGCAGGGCGTCAGGTGACATCCAACGCCCATTAATCAACGGCAACAAATTGTTTAACCACGGGGCTTAAGGCCCCGTGGTTTTTTGTTTTTTTCGTGTTGAATGGCAAGATTTTAATGGAAAGCACTAACAAACTTAAACGTGGATTGAGCACCCGCCACATCCGCTTTATGGCGCTGGGCTCGGCTATCGGCACCGGTCTTTTTTATGGCTCGGCAGATGCCATCAAAATGGCCGGTCCAAGCGTTCTGCTGGCCTACATCATCGGCGGCGTGGCGGCCTATATCATCATGCGTGCGCTGGGGGAGATGTCGGTTCACAACCCCTCTGCCAGTTCCTTCTCCCGCTACGCACAAGAAAACTTAGGCCCGCTGGCCGGGTTTATCACCGGCTGGACCTACTGCTTTGAAATCCTGATTGTCGCCATTGCCGATGTGACGGCGTTTGGCATCTATATGGGGGTCTGGTTCCCCGCCGTGCCGCACTGGATCTGGGTACTGAGCGTGGTGCTGATCATCTGCGCCGTCAACCTGATGAGCGTGAAGGTGTTTGGCGAGCTGGAGTTCTGGTTCTCCTTCTTCAAGGTCGCGACCATTATCATCATGATCCTCGCCGGTTTCGGCATCATCATCTGGGGTATCGGCAACGGTGGGCAGCCAACCGGCATCCATAACCTGTGGAGCAACGGCGGCTTCTTCAGCAACGGCTGGCTCGGGATGGTCATGTCGCTCCAGATGGTCATGTTCGCCTATGGCGGTATTGAGATTATCGGCATCACCGCCGGGGAAGCGAAAGATCCGGAGAAGTCCATTCCGCGCGCCATCAACTCGGTGCCGATGCGTATCCTGGTGTTCTACGTGGGCACGTTGTTTGTGATTATGTCCATCTACCCGTGGAACCAGGTGGGCACCAACGGCAGCCCATTTGTCCTGACTTTCCAGCATATGGGCATTGCGTTTGCCGCCAGCATTCTCAACTTTGTGGTACTGACCGCCTCGCTGTCGGCCATCAACAGTGACGTGTTCGGCGTGGGTCGTATGCTGCACGGCATGGCGGAGCAGGGCAGTGCGCCGAAGGTGTTTGCCAAAACGTCGCGTCGCGGCACCCCGTGGGTAACGGTGCTGGTCATGACCGTGGCGCTGCTGTTCTCGGTTTACCTGAATTACATCATGCCGGAGAACGTCTTCCTGGTGATTGCGTCACTGGCGACCTTTGCGACGGTGTGGGTATGGATCATGATCCTGCTGTCGCAGATTGCGTTCCGTCGCCGCCTGTCGCCAGAAGAGGCCAAAGCGCTGAAGTTTAAAGTGCCGGGCGGCGTGCCAACGACCATTGTCGGTCTCATCTTCCTGGTCTTCATCATTGGCCTGATTGGTTATCACCCGGATACCCGTATTTCCCTGTACGTGGGCTTCGCGTGGATCGTCCTGCTGCTGGTGGGCTGGATGTTTAAATGTCGCCGCGATCGTCAGCTGGCGGAAGCACAGTAAGGTAAAAATGCCGGGTGGCGCTGCGCTTACCCGGCCTACACTCCCTTTTGCCCTGGAAAAAATCTCCTCCTCCGTTCTCCTCCCCCAATAATCCCGAACACGATGAGCTATCTTTAATCACCCTGTGGCAAGGTGACGTCAATTTCATCAAAGGGGATTCGTGATGTTAAACGCCTGGCACCTTCCGGTTGCCCCATTTGTTAAGCAAAACAAAGACAACCTTGTGATTACGCTCTGGCTGGCAGGGGACAATCAGCCTGAACGTGTGACCCTGCGCGCCGAAGTGGATAACGAAGAAACGTCGCTGAAAATGCACAAAGTGCGCAGCCAGCCGCAGCCGGGCGTCACGGCGTGGCGGGCAAATATCGATTTGCGCAGCGGGCAGCCGCGTCGCCGCTACGGCTTCAAGCTGCTGTGGAATAACCGGCAGCTGTGGTTTACCCCGCAGGGCTTCAGCCGTTTTCCTCCGGCCCGGCTGGAGCAGTTTGCCGTGGATCACCCGGATAACGGCCCGCAGTGGGTTAACGATCAGGTCTTTTACCAGATTTTCCCGGACCGCTTTGCGCGCAGCGAAAAGCGCACCGCCGATCAGGACAAGGTTTATTACCATCATGCGGTCGGTCACGACATCATTCTGAAAAAATGGGACGAGCCGCTGACCGCCCAGGCGGGGGGATCGACCTTTTACGGCGGCGATCTCGACGGTATCAGCGAAAAACTGCCGTACCTTAAAAAGCTCGGCGTCACGGCGCTGTACCTGAACCCGGTGTTTAAAGCGCCAAGCGTGCACAAATACGATACGCAGGACTACCGCCACGTTGACGAGCAGTTTGGTGGTAACGAGGCGCTGCTGCGGCTGCGGCACAACACGCAAAAAGAGGGTATGCGCCTGATCCTTGATGGCGTGTTCAATCACAGCGGTGATTCTCACGCATGGTTTGACCGTCATAATCAATCGATGGGCGGCGCATGCCATAATCCGGACTCACCGCAGCGTGACTGGTACAGTTTTGATGAGAATGGCCGCGCCCTGGACTGGCTGGGCTATCCGAGTCTGCCGAAGCTCGATTTCCAGTCGCCATCGCTGGTGAATGAGATCTACGGCGGCGACGACAGCATCGTGCGCCACTGGCTGAAAGCGCCGTGGAGCATGGACGGCTGGCGGCTGGACGTGGTGCATATGCTGGGTGAAGCAGGCGGGGCGCGGAATAACCTTCAGCATGTCGCCGCCATTACCCGGTCGGCAAAAGCGGTCCGGTCGGAAGCATTCGTCTTCGGGGAGCACTTTGGCGACGCGCGTCAGTGGTTGCAGGCTGATGCAGAAGACGCGGCGATGAACTATCGCGGCTTCACCTTCCCGCTGTGGGGTTTCCTCGCTAACACCGATATCTCTTACGATCCGCAGCATATCGACGCCGAAACCTGCATGGCGTGGATGGAAAACTATCGCGCTGGCCTGTCGCATCAGCAGCAGCTGCGGATGTTTAACCAGCTCGACAGCCATGATACCGCGCGCTTTAAATCATTGCTGGGTAAAGATGTGGCGCGTCTGCCGCTGGCAGTGACCTGGCTCTTTACCTGGCCGGGCGTACCCTGCATCTACTATGGCGATGAAGTGGGGCTGGAGGGGAATAACGATCCGTTCTGCCGTAAAACCTTCCCGTGGGAGAGTGAAAAACAGGATCAGGATCTGCTCAGCCTGTACCAGCGTATGGCGACGCTGCGCAGGCAGAGTCAGGCCCTGCGCTACGGGGGCTGTCAGGTGATGTACGCCCACGATAACGTGGTGGTGTTTGTCCGCGTCTATAACCAGCAGCGCGTGCTGGTGGCGATCAACCGGGGCGAGGCGTGTGAAGTGGTGCTTGAAGATTCGCCGCTGCTGGCCGGTAAAACGTGGAAGAGCAAAGAGGGTAAAGCGACGTTCCAGGAGAGCGTGCTCACGCTGCCCGCGATCTCCGCTGCGGTCTGGTTCGGCAGCTAAGCGCAGGCAGAATGGTTTTCACCTTTTAAGATGGCGCAAATGCAACGATTTGTGTCAATCTTAGCGGATCGTTTACGGTGAAGGTGGAAACATGGACGAGCTTTACATCCTTGGCTGTTTGTTCCTGGTTTTTGCGCTGGTCGTGGCACCCGTGCTCGCGGTGATAGGTTTTAACCGAAGCACGGCGGCGCGGCAGGAGATCGCCCGGCTTCGCCAGCGCATTGAGGCGCTTGAGCAGCGCGGTGTCACTGAGAAAGCGCCGGAGCCGGTGCAGACCGCCGCGCCGGTGGAGACGCCAGCGTCGGTGGCAGAAGCCGTTACCGCACCTGTCGATCCCTGGCGTCCCGAACCGCCCGTCACTAAAGCAGAACCAGCGCTTGTACCGGCGGCAAAACGGCCTTCCGCCTTTGGCGGCATCCTGTCCTCGCTGACGCGCTGGTTTATGCAGGGCAATCCGCTGGCAAAACTGGGAATTGTACTGCTCTTCCTCGGCCTCTCTTTCCTGCTGCGCTATACCGTTGAACATTCACTGTTTCCGCTTGAGCTGCGTCTTGCCGCCACGGCGCTGTTTGCCATGGTTCTGCTGGCCGTTGGATGGCGGCTGCGGCACAGGCAGCGGATCTACGCGCTGATCCTCCAGGGCGGGGCGACCGGCGTGCTTTATCTGACCGTCTTTGGCGCATTCCGGCTGTGGCAAATGCTGCCGATGACGCTGGCGTTTGCGCTGCTGGTGGTGATTTGCGCGGCGAGCGTCGGGCTGGCCGTGCTGCAAAAGGCACTGAGCCTTGCCATGCTGGCGAGCCTCGGCGGATACCTTGCGCCGCTGCTGTTGTCTACCGGAGGCGGCAGCTTTGTGTCGCTGTTCTCCTTCTATCTCCTGTTATCCATCGGCATTCTCGTCATCAGCATCTGGCAGCACTGGCGCGAGCTCAACCTGCTCGGGTTGCTCTTTACGTTTGGCGTTGGCGGGGTGTGGGGGCTGAGCGACTACCAGCCGGAAGACTATGTTATTTGTCAGCTGTTCCTGATTGCCAATACGCTTATTTTTGGCGTGTTTAGCGTGGCGTTGTCGCTGCGGGCGCAGGAAAAAGGCAAACAGATTATTGACGGCGCACTGCTGTTTGCTCCGCCGCTGATTGGTTTTGGGATGCAGTATGGCATGACGTCTCACTGGACGTACGGCCCGGCGCTCAGCGCGCTGGGCTATGGTGCGTTTTATCTCTCACTGGCGTTTCTCGCACTGCGACGCTATCCGTCTGTCGGGCGGCCACTGATTATGGCGGCGCTGGCGATCGGCGGCGGGTTTGCCACGCTTGCCATTCCGCTGGCGCTTTCAGCGCGCTGGACGGCGATGGCCTGGGCGCTGGAAGGGCTGGGTATTCTCTGGCTGGGCGTGCAACAGCAGCAGCGGCGCATGAGCTATAGCGGGACGGCGCTGCTGGTGCTGGCGCTCGGCAGCGCGATATGGGCGCAAATGGACGGCGTCACCTCGTTGAGCCTGCTGCTTATTTTCGCAGTGCTCAGTCTTTGCTGGCTGGCTGCGGCCTGGCTGTGGCAGAAAATCGCGCAGCCGGGCAGTTGGGCATTGCTGGCCGGTGGGCTGCTGTTCTGGTTAGTGGCGCTGCTGGGCGCGTCGCAGCTGTTCCTGAAGCAGGAGTTATCGGTTCTGGAAGGCGTGCTGGCGCTGACGGCGGCGTCGGCCTGGGGATGGCGGCAGGCTGCCGCTCGTCTGGCGTGGCGGGAGCTGGATGCCAGCAAATGGCTGCTGTGGCCGGTGATGCTGCTGATGGTGCTGTATCAGATCTGGCAACAGCAAATCCTGGCGGCCGGCTGGGCAAATCTGGCCTGGGCTATTGCGCTGCCTGCCGCCCTGATGCTGCTGCGGCGCGACGAAGATAAACTTCTGCCGCGCATCTCAATGGGGCTGCATCTGTCGCTGGTGTGGATGATTTTACTCGCCATAGCCGCCGAGCTTTACTGGTTTGCCCGCTCCCTGCCGTGGGGCATGGCGGCCTGGGGAAGCGGCATTGCGATGGCTGTTGGCGGTGGGGTGATTATGGCGCTCTCCGCGGCCGTGCGGCGTCGCGGGTGGCCGTTCCGGGTATGGCCTGCGCTCTACGCCTGCCTTGCCGCGATCCCTGTGGTTGTGGCGCTGGTGGTATTGCTGGTCGTGACCAATTTGCAGGACGGTGTGGTCTATCAACAGACATGGCTGCCGCTGGTGAACCCGCTTGAGGAAGGGGCGGCGTTCGCGCTGCTGGGGCTGGTGGTGTTTTATCGGGAAGTGGATCGCTACTATCCGGCATCGCTTGCGCAGTCCCGTCCGTGGCCCGCCGTTGTGCTGATGGCCCTGGGTTTCTGGTGGCTTAACGGCGCATTGCTGCGCGCGCTGGCGTGGTACGGCGAGGTGGCCTGGAATATGGAGTCGTTGTGGCATTCGCGGCTTATCCAGACCACCTTTGCCCTGTTCTGGATGTTGTGCGCGCTGGTGGTCATGATCCGCGCCACCCGTCACGCCTCCCGTCAGCAGTGGCTTGGCGGTGCGGCGCTACTGGGGGTGGTCATGCTCAAACTGATGCTGGTGGACAGCGCGGGCGGTGGCGGCCTGGCGCGCGCCGTCGCGTTTATTGGCGTGGCGATCCTGGTCCTGATTGTGGGCTATTTCTCGCCGCTACCGCCTAAAGCAGGAGAAGAAAAATGAAATGGATGAACGCGGTTGTTTGTACGGCACTGCTGGCCGTGGCCGGTCCGGCATTCAGCGAGGGCGCGCCAGCGGAATCCCCGCGGGATTATGCCTATGGCCTGTCCCTTGATACCTCTGCCTCTTCGCCGTGGTATCGGGTCATGCTGCCGCTGGCGGTTTATCAGCAGAGCACATCGCCCGATCTGCGCGACGTGCGCGTGTTTAATCAGTCGGGCGAGCCGGTACCGTTCAGCCTGGTTACCACGACGCGTCCGCAGCCGGCACCGACCACCACGGCGCTGCGCCTCTTTGCGCTTAACGCCTCGCCGGGCGGAGAAGAGGACAGCGGCGATAAAATTATGCTACGGGCCAGAAACGGCGTGGAAATTGTGCTGGAAGGGCAACACGCGGCGGCTGCCGGACAGCACTATCTGCTGACCCTGCCGGAAAACGCGACGGAGGTTCCGCTCTCTCAGCTCCAGCTTTTCTGGGACACGCCGCAGGGCTCGTGGCAGGGGACGGCATCGGTCTATTACAGCGAGGATCTGAAAAACTGGTATACCCTGCGCGAAGAGATACCCCTGCTGGACGTGATGAGTGGACAGGATCGCCTGAAGCTCGACCGCATTGATACCGATCTGGTGTTATCGCCTGAGGGGAATCGTTATCTGCTGCTGGTGCTGAACACGGGGCGTTCTGCCCTGACGTTAACCGGCGTCAACGCGATTAACGCGACTGAACAGCCGGAATCTGAGCACATTAGCCTGGCGGGAGAGGGGGAGCGGTTATCCGAAAGCGAAGCCGTGTGGCGCTGGAAACATCCGCAGCCTCTGAGTGCGATCGGCTTCATGCTGAATGGCGACGGTGTTCTCCCGGCAGAAATAGCCTGGCGGGAGGCGGATAAGGATCGGTGGCATACGCTGAAAAAAGAGGTGATCTACCAGCTCGGCGGCAAAACGTCTGAACCTGTTCCGCTCCCTGGCGGGCTGGTCGAGGCGGTAAAAATCAAGACCCTCAATGCGCGTTTGCCTGAGAACCTGCCTGGCGTGACCGGGCAACGCGTGCGCTACGATCTGGTGTTTAACGCGCAGGGGAAGGGGCCGTACCTGCTCGCGTGGGGGAACGGGGCTGCGAAACCGGCGAGCGTGGAGACGGATATGCTGATCCCGACCGAACTGCGTAAAACCTACGATCTGGCAGCCCTGCCGATGGCGGATACGCTGGAACCTGTCCCGCTGGGTGGCGAGGCGCGTTTAACCGCGACGTCTGCGGCTGAGCAGGAAAGCAGAATGAAAACGCTGATGGTCTGGGGCGTACTGATTGCGGGGGTGATGGTGCTTGCGGGTATGGCATGGCGCATCTGGCGCGAGGTAAAAAAAGACGGCGCAGCATAAGCCATAAAAAAACCCGCGTATTCGCGGGTTTTTTGGTAAACCGTGCCGATTACAGGCTGGATACGTTCTCAGACAGGTATTTAGCTACGCCGTCTGGGGAAGCCGCCATACCTTCTTTACCTTTTTCCCACTGAGCCGGGCACACTTCACCGTGCTCTTCGTGGAACTGGAGCGCGTCAACCATGCGCAGCATTTCGTCGATGTTACGACCCAGCGGCAGATCGTTCACAACCTGGTGACGAACGATGCCGTTCGCGTCGATCAGGAAAGAACCACGCAGTGCAACGCCAGCGTCCGGATGTTCGATACCGTAAGCCTGCTGGATTTCGCGTTTGATGTCCGCAACCATCGCGTATTTCACTGCACCGATGCCGCCGTTTTCGACAGGGGTGTTACGCCATGCGTTGTGTACAAATTCAGAGTCGAAGGAGACGCCAACCACTTCCACGCCACGCTTCTGGAATTCTTCGTAACGTTTGTCGAACGCGATCAGCTCAGACGGGCAAACGAAAGTGAAGTCCATTGGCCAGAAGAACAGAACGGTCGCTTTACCGTTGGTGTGCTGTTTGAAGTTGAAGTTTTCAACGATTTCACCATTGCCCAGAACGGCGGCAGCTGTAAAATCCGGAGCCGGACGAGTTACCAGAACCATATGATTCTCCTGTAGATACTAAGGTTATTTGGAACGCAACGCGGGCCAGTATAGAGGCAGTACGGGAATAAGACAAAGAGGTGGTAACAATCGTTCCACCAGCTTTTACCTATCAATCGAACCGACTTCACAGTTCTTTATTTTTCGCCTGCGTCATCATACGCGGGTAGAACTGCCAGAAGCGGGTTTCCAGCGCATCATAATGTTCATCCAGATCATGCCATGAGTCGCGCAGCGCGTCCAGACGCGGTCGACGGCTCGCCATGCCGTTCAGGACGTTCTGAATGAAATCCATCTCGCGGTATCGCTCCAGCCAGCGTTCAGACCAGAGATAGTTATTCAGATTCACAAAGCGCGGCGGGGAGTCCGGCAAAATGATCGACACCTGCGCGTGGGCGTAGCGCACAAACTCAGGCAGCGACATATCAGGCGACAGCCGGGACCAGTGGCGCGACAGGAAATGATCCCACATGACGTCGAGCGTGATCGGCGCCACGCGTCGGGTTTCGGGGCGGAACCAGGCTTTGGCTTCCGTCACTTCCGGCAGGTTATCGGTCAGCACGTCGATGCGGCGGTGCATAAAAATCCCGTCGACAACCTCCGGGGAAAAGTCTTCCGCGGGGTTGCCGCGTACAAAATCGGCCAGCAAATTGCCGGAGAGGGAGCTGTCCGCGAGATGAGCGAGATGCAGATGAGCGAGAAAATTCATGCGTTTTCGTTGTCCGGTGGCGGCTAGTTGTTGCAGCAAAAGGGTGTGAGCACTAGACTATGCCGCCTGTTTTTAAGTCACGAGTATACGTCATGCGCGTCGCCGATTTCTCCTTTGAACTACCTGAATCCCTGATTGCTCACTACCCCATGCCTGAGCGTAGCAGCTGTCGCTTGCTGTCACTGGACGGGCCAACGGGCGCGCTGACGCACGGTACTTTCACCGATCTGCTCGACAAGCTCAACCCTGGCGATCTGCTGGTCTTTAACAATACCCGCGTGATCCCGGCGCGTCTGTTTGGCCGTAAAGCCAGCGGCGGCAAGATCGAGGTGCTGGTCGAACGTATGCTCGATGATAAACGTATTCTGGCACATATTCGCGCCTCCAAAGCGCCGAAGCCGGGCGCTGAGCTGCTGTTGGGGGATGACGAGAGCATCAAAGCGACCATGACCGCGCGCCACGACGCGCTGTTCGAGGTAGAATTCAACGACGAGCGCACGGTGCTCGATATCCTCAACGCCATCGGCCACATGCCGCTGCCGCCGTATATTGAGCGCCCGGACGAAGAGGCCGACCGCGAGCTGTATCAGACCGTCTACAGCCAGAAGCCTGGCGCGGTGGCGGCACCAACGGCGGGCCTGCACTTTGATGAACCGCTGCTGGAAAAGCTGCGCGCCAAAGGCATTGAGATGGCGTTCGTGACGCTGCACGTCGGCGCGGGTACCTTCCAGCCGGTGCGCGTGGACAGCATCGAAGACCACATCATGCACTCTGAGTATGCCGAAGTGCCACAGGAGGTTGTGGATGCGGTGCTGGCGGCGAAAGCGCGCGGTAATCGCGTCGTGGCCGTCGGTACAACGTCGGTACGTTCCCTTGAGAGCGCTGCGCAGGCCGCGGAAAGCGAGCTGATTGAGCCGTTCTTTGGCGATACGCAGATCTTTATCTACCCGGGCTATCAGTACAAAGTCATTGATGCGCTGGTGACCAACTTCCATCTGCCTGAATCGACGCTGATTATGCTGGTTTCCGCGTTTGCGGGGTATCAGCATACGATGAACGCCTACAAGTCTGCGGTAGAACAAAAATATCGCTTTTTTAGCTACGGTGACGCGATGTTTATCACGTACAATCCGCAGGCTTTGAATGAGCGTGTCGGGGAATAAGTCCGCGGCACCGTATTACAACGTTGGACTGTTTTTCTGACGTCGGAGAAAAAATGAAATTTGAACTCGATACCACCGATGGCCGCGCGCGTCGCGGTCGTCTGGTGTTTGATCGCGGCGTGGTAGAAACCCCCGCGTTTATGCCTGTGGGCACGTACGGCACCGTAAAAGGAATGACGCCGGAAGAAGTTGAAGCCACTGGCGCACAGATTATCCTCGGCAACACCTTCCACCTGTGGCTGCGTCCGGGCCAGGAGATCATGAAGCTCCACGGCGACCTGCACGATTTCATGCAGTGGAAAGGCCCGATCCTCACCGACTCCGGCGGTTTCCAGGTCTTCAGCCTGGGCGATATCCGTAAGATCACCGAGCAGGGCGTACACTTCCGCAACCCGATCAACGGCGATCCAATCTTCCTCGATCCGGAAAAATCCATGGAGATTCAGTACGATCTCGGCTCCGATATCGTAATGATCTTCGACGAATGTACGCCATACCCGGCGGACTGGGACTACGCCAAGCGTTCCATGGAGATGTCCCTGCGTTGGGCGAAGCGTAGCCGCGACCGTTTTGACGCCCTGCAAAACAAAAATGCGCTGTTCGGCATTATTCAGGGCAGCGTTTACGAAGATTTACGCGATATCTCGGTTAAAGGTCTGGTAGAGATAGGCTTTGATGGCTACGCTGTCGGCGGTTTGGCTGTGGGTGAGCCGAAGGAAGATATGCACCGCATTCTGGAGCATGTCTGCCCGCAAATCCCGGCGGATAAACCACGATACCTGATGGGTGTGGGTAAACCAGAAGATCTGGTGGAAGGCGTACGTCGCGGCATTGATATGTTCGACTGCGTTATGCCAACCCGAAACGCGCGTAACGGTCATCTGTTCGTTACCGATGGCGTGGTGAAAATCCGTAACGCGAAGCATAAGAGTGACACCAGCCCGCTCGATTCCGAGTGCGATTGCTATACCTGTCGCAATTATTCTCGCGCGTATCTGCATCATCTCGATCGTTGCAACGAGATTTTGGGGGCGCGTCTCAATACCATTCATAATCTTCGTTATTATCAGCGCTTAATGGCTGGTTTACGTAAGGCTATCGAAGAGGGTAAATTAGAGAGCTTCGTGACCGATTTCTACCAACGTCAGGGGCGGGATGTTCCACCGTTGAACGTTGATTAATTTTAATAATGAGGGAATTTGAATGAGCTTTTTTATTTCTGATGCGGTAGCAGCAACGGGTGCACCAGCGCAGGGCAGCCCGATGTCTCTGATTCTGATGCTGGTTGTGTTCGGTCTGATCTTCTACTTCATGATCCTGCGTCCACAGCAGAAGCGTACTAAAGAGCACAAAAACCTGATGAACTCCATCGCGAAGGGCGATGAAGTCCTGACCAATGGTGGCCTGGTGGGTCGCGTAACCAAAGTAGCGGAAAACGGCTACATTGCTATCGCCCTCAACGACACCACTGAAGTGGTTATCAAACGTGACTTCGTAGCTGCCGTTCTGCCGAAAGGCACCATGAAGGCGCTGTAATCCCAACTTTTCCCAAAGGGAACTGCCGTGTTAAACCGTTATCCTTTGTGGAAGTACATCATGCTGGTCGTCGTGATTATCGTCGGCCTGCTGTACGCGCTTCCCAACCTGTATGGTGAGGATCCGGCCGTTCAAATCACTGGCGCGCGCGGTGTCGCCGCCAGTGAGCAAACGCTGATCCAGGTCCAGAAAACGTTACAAGAAGAAAAAATTACCGCTAAGTCTGTGGCACTGGAAGAGGGCGCAATTCTTGCTCGCTTCGACACCACCGACACGCAGCTCCGCGCACGTGAAGCGCTGATGGGCGTGCTGGGTGATAAATATGTCGTGGCGCTTAACCTTGCTCCTGCAACCCCACGCTGGCTGGCTGCGCTGAACGCAGAGCCAATGAAACTGGGTCTTGACCTGCGTGGCGGCGTTCACTTCCTGATGGAAGTGGATATGGATACCGCGCTCGGCAAGCTACAGGAACAGAATATCGACAGCCTGCGCAGCGATCTGCGCGATAAGGGCATTCCGTACACCACCGTACGTAAAGAAGATAACTACGGCCTGAGCATCACGTTCCGCGACAGCGCGGCACGCGATCAGGCTGTGACGTATCTGTCTCAGCGTCACCGCGATCTGGTGATCACCTCTCAGGGCAGCAACCAGCTGCGTGCGGTAATGACCGACGCGCGTCTGAGTGAAGCGCGTGAATACGCCGTTCAGCAGAACATTAACATTCTGCGTAACCGTGTAAACCAGCTGGGCGTGGCTGAGCCACTGGTACAGCGTCAGGGTGCTGACCGTATCGTGGTCGAACTGCCGGGTATCCAGGATACCGCCCGTGCGAAAGAGATTCTGGGCGCGACGGCGACCCTGGAGTTCCGTCTGGTTAACTCCAATGTCGACCAGGCTGCTGCGGCTTCAGGCCGTGTGCCGGGCGATTCTGAAGTGAAACAGACCCGCGAAGGCCAGCCTGTTGTGCTGTACAAACGCGTGATCCTGACCGGTGACCATATCACCGACTCCACTTCAAGCCAGGATGAGTACAACCAGCCGCAGGTTAACATCTCGCTGGATAGCGCAGGTGGCAACATCATGTCTAACTTCACCAAGGACAACATCGGCAAGCCGATGGCGACCCTGTTCGTGGAGTACAAAGACAGCGGTAAGAAAGACGCCAATGGCCGTGCCGTGCTGGTGAAAGAGGAAGAGGTGATTAACATCGCCAACATCCAGTCTCGTCTGGGTAACAGCTTCCGTATTACCGGTATCAGCAACCCGAACGAAGCGCGTCAGCTCTCTCTGCTGCTGCGTGCCGGTGCGCTGATTGCGCCAATTCAGATTGTTGAAGAACGTACCATCGGTCCAACCCTGGGTATGCAGAACATCAAACAGGGTCTGGAAGCGTGTCTGGCCGGTCTGGCGGTGTCCATCATCTTCATGATCTTCTTCTATAAGAAGTTCGGCCTGATTGCGACCTCCGCGCTGATTGCCAACCTGGTGCTGATCATCGGTATCATGTCCCTGCTGCCGGGGGCGACGCTGACCATGCCGGGGATTGCGGGTATCGTCTTAACCCTTGCGGTGGCGGTCGACGCCAACGTACTGATAAACGAACGTATCAAAGAAGAGCTGAGCAACGGTCGTTCTGTACAGCAGGCGATTGAAGAAGGCTACAAAGGAGCGTTCAGCTCCATCTTCGATGCGAACGTAACAACACTGATTAAGGTTCTTATCCTGTATGCAGTGGGTACTGGCGCGATCAAAGGCTTTGCGATTACTACCGGTATCGGTGTCGCAACGTCGATGTTTACCGCTATTGTCGGCACCCGTGCCATCGTGAACCTGCTGTACGGCGGCAAGCGCGTCAAAAAGCTGTCTATCTGAGGAGTGCGTTGTGGCACAGGAATATACTGTTGAACAATTGAACCACGGCCGTAAAGTCTGGGACTTTATGCGCTGGGACTACTGGGCCTTCGGCATTTCAGGTTTTCTGCTGATCTTGTCCATCGTCATTATGGGCGTGAAAGGCTTTAACTGGGGTCTGGATTTCACCGGTGGTACGGTGATCGAAATTACCCTGGAAAAACCGGTCGATATGGACCAGATGCGTGAGTCTCTGCAAAAAGCGGGCTTTGAAGAGCCGCTGCTACAGAACTTCGGCAGCAGCCGCGACATCATGGTGCGTATGCCGCCGGTACACGATGCCAACGGCAGCCAGGAGCTGGGCAGCAAGGTCGTCCAGGTTATTAACGAAACGACCAGCCAGGATGCAACGGTTAAGCGTATTGAGTTTGTCGGCCCGAGCGTTGGTGCTGACCTGGCGCAGACCGGTGCGATGGCGCTGCTGGTGGCGCTGATCTCGATCCTGATTTACGTCGGTTTCCGCTTTGAGTGGCGACTGGCGGCAGGCGTGGTTATCGCCCTGGCGCACGACGTGGTGATCACCATGGGCATACTGTCTCTGTTCCACATTGAGATTGACCTGACGATTGTGGCATCCCTGATGTCCGTTATCGGTTACTCACTGAACGACAGTATCGTGGTATCTGACCGTATTCGTGAAAACTTCCGTAAGATCCGTCGCGGCACGCCGTACGAAATCTTTAACGTGTCGTTGACCCAGACGCTGCACCGTACGTTGATCACCTCCGGCACCACCCTGATGGTGATCCTGATGCTGTTCCTGTTCGGTGGCCCGGTGCTGGAAGGCTTCTCGCTGACCATGCTGATCGGTGTGTCTATCGGTACGGCCTCGTCTATCTACGTCGCGTCCGCACTGGCGCTGAAGCTGGGCATGAAGCGTGAGCATCTGATCCAGCAGAAAGTCGAGAAAGAAGGGGCGGATCAGCCGTCCATTCTGCCGTAAGAGTCTTATGCGGTATCGAAATCCCGGCCTGCTGGCCGGGATTTTTTTTGTCTGCATCTCACAAACACTCCTGACAGTATGCTGTCAGGAGCCCTGTCGTAGACTCCTTCTGAACCCTAACAACAGGCAGGAGGACGTATGAAAAGTGTTATTAACTGGTTTGAAATTCCGGTCGCCGATATGGATCGCGCCATCAAATTTTATGAGCCGGTGATGCAGGTCGCGCTGCGGCGCGAGAAGATGGACGTGGCTGAGCTGGCGATTTTCCCGCACGAGGATCCGGCCACCGGCGGCGCGCTGGCGAAATTTGACGGCGTTACACCCTCTTCACAGGGCGCTATTATTTACCTGCATGCTGACAATCTGGCGGCCACGCTCGATCGTATTGCTTCTGCGGGTGGTGAGTGCGTGTTTGGCCCGCTGGAACTGCCGCAAGGCATTGGCACTATAGCCCTGTTTACCGACAGCGAAGGTAATCGCGTCGGCCTCCATCAACCGGTATGAGAGTAAACCGATGACCCGACGCGCTGACCGTTTGTTCCAGATTGTGCAGATCCTTCGGGGCAGGCGTCTGACAACGGCAGCGCATCTGGCGGAAAGGCTTGGCGTGTCCGAGCGCACGGTGTACCGCGATATCCGCGACCTGTCGCTTTCCGGCGTGCCGGTGGAAGGCGAGGCGGGAAGCGGATATCGGCTGATGTCGGGTTTTGATTTACCGCCGCTGATGCTGACCAACAAGGAGTCCGAGGCGCTGATGGTGGCGATCCGTCTGCTCAAAACCTGGGGCGGGGAATCGCTGTCGCGCGAGCTGGAGTCGGCCCAGGAAAAAGTGCTGGCGATCCTGCCAGAAGAGAGCCGCCGCAAAGCTGAACAGACGCGGATTTACGCGCCGGATATTGCGCTTCAGCCCCATTCCCGCAGCGGATTTGATGTGATTCATCAGGCGATATCTGCGCAGCGCGTGCTGGCGCTGCATTACCGTGATGAGGCCGGACAGTTAACCTGGCGTGAGGTGCAGCCGCTTGGGCTGTTCTTCTGGGGGGAACACTGGCTGTTGGCTGCGTGGTGCGAGCGGCGCGATGACTATCGCTGTTTCCGGCTCGACCGATGCCTCAATATTGTGCAGACGGAGAGGCGGTTTAGCGAAAGTGCGGACAGGTCATTGGCAGATTTTTTGCGCAAGGTGAGGCAGTAAAAAGCCGGGTGGCGGCTACGCCTTACCCGGCCTACATTCGGATCGTAGGCCCGGTAAGCGTAGCGCCACCGGGCGGAATCCGCACTGTTTAGAAGTTGTAACCCACGACCAGGTAACCACCCCAACCGGTAGAGCGAACGCTGAAGTCGCCGTTGCCAAAGTTCAGGCTGGCGTCGTCGTTCCACTGGCCACCGTTGTGCCAGTAACGCGCAACAACAGAGTAGTGCCAGTGATCGTAGTTCAGCGCCAGGATGTGGCTGGACGCGATGGAGTCGTTAGTGCGCGCTTTTCTGCCGTTCAGGTCGCGGAAATCGTTATCGCCCAGGTCTGAACCCCAGTCAAAGTTGGTGAAGCCGATATAGCTCAGGTTGCCGCCCCACAGTTGGGTAATTGGCACGAAGTATTTCACTTTGAAACGGTAGCCGTCCCACTCGTTCTCGTTCGCGGCGCCGTAGTTCTGCCACTGGTATTTTGCGTAGACGTTCATGGACAGGCTCATCGGCAGGCCAGTCTCAATGTCTGTACCCAGACCCATGTACCAGGTGCTCTGGCGACCGGACTTGTTGCGACCCATGTCGTAGATGTAGTTGTTTGCGAAATACCACTCTTTGAACGGACCAAACGCCAGACTGGTACCGGTCAGTTTATCAATGGAGAAGCGGGGTTCGATCTCCATGAACAGTGGGGAACCGTGGTTCCAGATGCCTTTCGCGTCGGTATTACCGCCGAAGAATACCGGTGCGTCCATGTAGCCATAGAAATCAAACCAGTCTTTTTTAGCGAATGCTTCGTACTCGAGGTAGGTATCGTTACGGATCTGCGGTCCGAAACGGGTATGGTAGCTGCCTACAACGTTAACGCTCTGATGCCACCAGTCGGAGAGGTATTGTGGTTTGTCGTTTTCCGCTGCGTTAACAGTGAAAGAGGTGGAGAGTGCCAGAACTGCACCGGCTGCGAGTAATGTTTTTTTCATAATCATGCCACTGATTGAAATTCCCTTCCGGGAGTGAAAAATGCGCGAATTGCGTTTCTAAATATTTCGTATTTCTGCGGAGCCTATTATAGGAATCCTTGCTCACAAAAATATGTGTTGTTTCACATATCTCTCACATACGTAATCGATTGCGTTCACGTTTGCGTACTTTAGACGGGCGGGATTGTAGCGGCAATCATTTATGTTGCCAATCCATACGAAATGTAAATGTTAGCGGAGTGACATTTCACTCCGCTAGAAGGGCGGGTTATTGCGCGGCGGGTTGAATGTCGTGAATACGGATAAAGCCCAGCTGTTCTGGGGTCAGTCCGCTCAGCTGGAGCGGGATATCAACATCGCTCGGCGCCAGCGTGCTGGCGGGGGCGGTGAAGAGCTGATTCTTCACGTTCACTTCCTGATAGCTCTGCGTGGTGCCCTGAATCTGGCCCCACTCTACGGTGCCGCTGAACGCGGGAAGCGGATCGTTGGACTCACCCTGAATGCGTAATGTTGCGCGAGTACCATCGGCATTCGCTGCAACATTCACCACAGACATCTTTAGCGTGCCAATCTGGCTGTTCAGACGCGCGGGCGTGTTTGCACCTGGCAATAAATAAACGCCATTGCTGGATTTGGCATTCAGCGCGTTCTGCTGGGTGATCTTCACGGTTTCTTTGTTAAGTTTGTCCATCGCCACGTTAAGCGTATTCACGCTTTGTTTCATCTCGCGGACTTCGCTTTGCTGTGCGCAGGCGCTGAGCGTGAACAGGCTCCCCACCAGCACTATTTTCAGGTAACGTCTTGTCATTGCGTTTAATTCCTTGAAATCACAGATTGCTGCAATGGTAGACAGGATATTGCCGTCAGGCATAGATCCTTTGTCTCAAAAAGCTCTTCCTTTGTTGTCGGGCCAGTTCAGGGTAAAATAGAAATCAGTTAACCAGATAACAGGGACATCGTATGCATTGCCCATTTTGCTCCGCTGTGGATACCAAAGTCATCGACTCGCGTCTTGTAGGCGAAGGGTCTTCCGTGCGTCGTCGTCGGCAGTGTCTGGTGTGCAACGAGCGTTTTACCACCTTTGAAGTGGCAGAGCTGGTAATGCCGCGCGTGGTAAAAAGTAACGATGTGCGCGAACCGTTCAATGAAGAGAAACTGCGTAGCGGGATGCTCAAGGCGCTGGAAAAACGGCCCGTCAGCTCCGATGACGTCGAAATGGCGTTAAACCATATTAAATCTTATCTGCGGGGGTTAGGCGAGCGCGAAGTGCCGAGCAAAATGATCGGCAATCTGGTGATGGAACAGCTGAAGAAGCTCGATAAAGTCGCCTATATCCGCTTTGCCTCCGTTTACCGCAGCTTCGAAGACATCAAAGAGTTTGGCGAAGAGATCGCCCGCTTACAGGATTAAGCCCATGCACGATGAGATGTACATGGCGCGCGCCATGAAGCTGGCGCAGCGCGGTCGGTTTACCACTCACCCTAACCCCAATGTCGGGTGCGTCATTGTTAAAGATGGCGAGATCGTGGGGGAAGGTTTTCACTACCGCGCAGGCGAGCCGCATGCTGAAGTGCATGCCCTGCGCATGGCGGGTGAGAAAGCGCGTGGCGCGACGGCCTATGTGACGCTGGAGCCATGCAGCCATCACGGACGTACGCCGCCGTGCTGTGAGGCGCTGATTGCGGGGGGCGTCTCGCGCGTTGTCGCCGCCATGCAGGATCCTAATCCGCAGGTGGCGGGCCGCGGGCTGTATCGTCTGCAACAGGAAGGCATCGACGTCAGCCACGGCCTGATGATGCAGGATGCCGAAAACATCAACAAAGGCTTCCTGAAGCGTATGCGCACCGGCTTCCCGTTTATCCAGCTTAAGCTTGGCGCGTCACTGGATGGCCGCACGGCGATGGCGAACGGCGAGAGCCAGTGGATCACCTCGCCGCAGGCAAGGCGCGATGTGCAACGTCTGCGCGCGCAAAGCCATGCTATTCTCACCAGCAGTGAAACGGTACTGGCTGACGATCCGGCCATGACCGTGCGCTGGGAAGAGCTGAATGCGGATACGCAGGCGCTCTATCCGCAGGAGAACCTGCGTCAGCCGCTGCGCATTATTGTTGATAGCCAGAACCGCGTGACGCCGGAGCACCGCATCGTGCAGCAGCCGGGTGAAACCTGGATTGCCCGCACCAAAGAAGATACGCGCGAGTGGCCGGAAGGCGTGCGCAGCATTATGGTGCCGGAACATAACGGGCATCTCGATCTCGTGGTGCTGATGATGTTGCTCGGCAAACAGCAGGTCAACAGCATCTGGGTTGAAGCCGGTCCGACGCTCGCCGGCGCACTGCTTCAGGCGGGGCTGGTGGATGAGCTTCTCGTCTACGTTGCGCCTAAACTGTTAGGTAATGACGCGCGCGGCCTGTTTGTGCTGCCCGGCCTTGAAAAACTGGCCGATGCGCCGCAACTCTCATTCAGCGAGATTCGTCCGGTAGGCCCGGATGTCTGCCTCCATTTAACGACAGCGTAATTGCTCCTGAAATAGGGAAGCAGTGCGCAAAGTATTATGATAAAATCCGCCCCCCTGCGGGGCCAAATGAACCCGTAAAGGAAGAGTATGAACATTATTGAAGCTGCTGTAGCTACCCCGGACGCTCGCGTCGCCATCACCATTGCGCGTTTCAACAACTTCATCAACGATAGCCTGCTGGAAGGTGCGGTTGACGCCCTGAAACGTATCGGCCAGGTTAAAGATGACAACATTACCGTCGTTTGGGTACCAGGTGCTTACGAACTGCCACTGGCAGCGGGCGCGCTGGCGAAAACCGGTAAATACGACGCGGTGATTGCGCTGGGTACCGTTATTCGTGGCGGCACTGCGCACTTCGAATACGTTGCGGGCGGTGCAAGCAACGGTCTGGCACACGTTGCACAGGATGCTGAAATCCCTGTCGCGTTCGGCGTGCTGACCACCGAAAGTATTGAACAAGCCATCGAACGTGCTGGCACTAAAGCCGGTAACAAAGGTGCAGAAGCTGCACTGACCGCGCTTGAAATGATCAATGTATTGAAAGCCATCAAGGCCTGATTTTTTTGTAAGGGGAATTCCGTGAAACCTGCTGCTCGTCGCCGCGCCCGTGAATGTGCCGTCCAGGCACTTTACTCCTGGCAGTTGTCCCAGAACGACATCGCTGATGTTGAATACCAGTTCCTGTCAGAACAGGACGTGAAAGACGTTGACGTTCTGTACTTCCGTGAACTGCTGTCGGGAGTGGCGACTAATAGCGCGTATCTCGATGGTCTGATGAAGCCATACCTGTCCCGTCTGCTCGAAGAGCTGGGCCAGGTCGAAAAAGCAGTGTTGCGTATCGCGCTGTTTGAGCTGTCTAAACGTGATGATGTGCCGTACAAAGTGGCCATCAACGAAGCGATCGAACTGGCGAAAACCTTCGGCGCTGAAGACAGCCACAAGTTTGTTAACGGCGTGCTGGATAAAGCCGCACCTGCGATCCGTCCCCACAAAAAGTGATCCGCAAACCGGAGTCTTGCATTGCCTTTTTGGCAGTGCGGCTCCGGTTTTTTTATTTAATTTGCTGAGGCATAACGTATGGCATGCGGCGAATTCTCCCTGATTGCCCGTTATTTCGACCGTGTCAGAACCTCTCGTCTTGATGTTGAAACCGGCATTGGCGATGACTGCGCACTTCTCAATATTCCCGAAAAACAGACGCTGGCAATCAGCACCGACACCTTAGTGTGTGGGCGTCATTTCCTGCCGGATATCGATCCTGCCGATCTGGCGTATAAAGCGCTGGCGGTGAACGTCAGCGATCTGGCGGCAATGGGCGCCGACCCGGCCTGGCTGACGCTGGCTCTGACCCTGCCGGAGGTGGATGAAGCCTGGCTTGAAGCCTTCAGCGATGCCCTGTTTGAACAGCTGAATTATTACGATATGCAGCTGATTGGCGGTGATACCACCGCCGGTCCGCTGTCCATGACCCTGGCAATCCACGGCTATGTGCCTGCCGGGCGCGCGCTGAAGCGCTCGGGTGCAAAACCAGGCGACTGGATCTACGTGACCGGTACGCCGGGCGACAGCGCCGCGGGGTTAGCTATCCTTCAGAATCGCTTAACGGTTGAAGAGGCTGACGATGCGGCGTATCTGGTGAAGCGCCATCTGCGGCCAACGCCGCGTATTCTGCACGGTCAGGCGCTGCGCGAGCGGGCCAGTTCGGCTATCGATTTGTCTGACGGGCTGATCTCCGATCTCGGCCATATCCTGAAGGCCAGCGGCGTGGGCGCACGCGTTGACCTGGATCTGTTCCCGCTGTCGGAGCAACTGCTTCGCCATGTCGAATCTGAACAGGCGCTGCGCTGGGCGTTATCCGGTGGAGAAGATTATGAGCTGTGCTTCACCGTGCCTGAGCTGAATCGCGGGACGCTGGATGTGGCGCTAGCGCATCTCGGCGCGAAATTTACCTGCATCGGGCAGGTGATGCCGGAAAGTGAAGGGTTGCTGTTTGTCCGCGACGGCGCCCCGGTTACGCTTGACTGGAAAGGGTACGATCACTTTGGGTGAGTGTTTTGCCGGGTGGCGGCTTCGCCTTACCCGGCCTACGATCGCACTTTATTTGTAGGCCGGGTAAGCGCAGCGCCACCCGGCAAGTGTTTATTTAAACCCTACCACCGGATGCTGCTGATACGGCGTCTCCAGCTCGGCAATCTGCTCCGGCGTCAACGATAAGTCCACCGCACTCAACAACTCATCCAGCTGTTCTTCCCGCGACGTGCCCACAATCGGCGCGGCGACACCGCGCTTGCTCAGCAGCCACGCCAGCGCCACCTGCGCGCGCGTTGCACCGATATCGTCGGCGATCCCGGCTAAGCGTTCGGCAATTAACGCATCGCTGGCTTCTGTATCGTCATACAGGTTTTTACCCACTTCATCCGATACCAGCCGGGCGGTAGTTTCGCCCCACGGACGGGTTAACCTTCCGCGCGCCAGCGGGCTCCACGGGATCACCGCCACGCCTTCCTGGTAGCAGAGCGGCAGCATCTCGCGCTCTTCTTCCCGGTAAATCAGGTTGTAGTGATCCTGCATAGTGACAAAGCGCGCCCAGCCGTGCTGCGCCTGGAGATCGAGCGCCTGGGCAAACTGTGAGGCATGCATGGACGATGCGCCGATGTAGCGCGCTTTACCGGCTTTCACAACGTCGTTTAACGCTTCAAGCGTCTCTTCGATCGGGGTGTTGTAATCCCAGCGGTGGATTTGCAGCAGGTCGACGTAATCCATGTTCAGGCGTCTGAGGCTGTCATCAATGGAACGCAGGATCTGCGCGCGAGAAAGGCCTTCCGCCAGATCGCCTGACGGGTAGTACACCTTAGTGGCGACCACAACGTCATCACGACGGGCAAAATCTCGCAGGGCGCGGCCCACAATCTCTTCGCTGCTGCCATCTGAGTAGCTGTTGGCGGTATCGAAGAAGTTGATGCCGCCGTCAATGGCGCGCTTGATGATAGGGCGGCTGCTCTCTTCCGGCAGCGTCCAGGCATGATTTCCCCGGTCAGGCTCGCCAAACGTCATGCATCCCAGGCAAAGCCGGGACACCTTAAGGTCCGTTTTTCCTAATGTCGTGTATTGCATGGTTCCGCTCCTGCTGTTTAAACAATACGTTTAAGCATAGCAGGAGCAGAAAAGGGGAGGGATCAGGCCAGCCAGGTGCGGATTTTAGCTTCGATACCGGCGGCGTCCAGACCAATGTCGGCGCGCGCCTCATCCTGGGTGCCTTGCGGGATGAAGTGGTCAGGGAGGCCGAGATTAAGCACCGGAACGGCTTTACGGTTCGCCATCAGCACTTCGTTCACGCCGCTACCCGCGCCACCCATGATGGCGTTCTCTTCCAGCGTGACCAGCACGTCATGGCTTTCCGCCATGCTCAGAATCAGAGATTCATCGAGCGGCTTCACGAAGCGCATATCGACCAGCGTCGCATTCAGGTTTTCAGCGACTTTTGCCGCTTCCGGCATCAACGTACCAAAGTTCAGGATCGCCACTTTTTCACCACGGCGTTTCACCAGACCTTTACCGATATCCAGTTTTTCCAGCGGCTGTAATTCAACGCCAAGGGCATTACCGCGCGGATAACGTACCGCGCAGGGGCCGTCCTGATAGTGGTAACCGGTATACAGCATCTGACGACACTCGTTTTCGTCGCTTGGCGTCATGATCACCATATCAGGGATGCAGCGCAGGAAGGAGAGATCAAACGCGCCCTGGTGCGTCTGGCCGTCAGCCCCCACAATGCCCGCGCGATCGATAGCAAACAGCACCGGCAGCTTCTGAATGGCAACGTCATGGATAACCTGATCGTAGGCGCGTTGCAGGAAGGTAGAGTAGATCGCTACCACCGGCTTGTAGCCGCCAATCGCCAGGCCCGCAGCAAAGGTTACCGCGTGCTGCTCGGCGATAGCCACGTCGAAATACTGGTCCGGGTATTTTTTGGAAAACTCCACCATGCCGGAGCCTTCACGCATGGCAGGCGTCACCGCCATCAGCATGTTGTCTTTCGCCGCCGTTTCGCACAGCCAGTCGCCAAAGATTTTTGAGTAGCTCGGCATCCCGCCGCTGCTTTTCGGCAGGCAGCCGCTGGTATGGTCGAACTTAGGCACCGCGTGGAAGGTGATCGGATCTTTTTCCGCCGGTTCGTAACCACGCCCTTTTTTGGTCATGATATGCAGGAACTGCGGGCCTTTCAGGTCGCGCATGTTTTTAAGCGTCGTCACCAGGCCCAGCACATCGTGGCCGTCCACCGGGCCAATATAGTTAAAGCCCAGCTCTTCGAACAGCGTACCCGGCACGACCATGCCTTTGATGTGTTCTTCGGTACGCTTAAGCAGCTCTTTAATCGGCGGTACGCCGGAGAAGACTTTTTTACCGCCTTCACGCAGTGAGGAGTAAAGCTTGCCGGACAGCAGCTGCGCCAGATGGTTATTCAGCGCGCCGACGTTCTCGGAGATCGACATTTCGTTATCGTTGAGGATCACCAGCATGTCCGGTTTGATATCGCCCGCGTGGTTCATGGCCTCAAAGGCCATCCCGGCGGTGATCGCCCCGTCGCCAATCACGCAGACGGTGCGGCGTTGTTTATTCTCTTTTTCGGCGGCAACGGCAATACCAATGCCCGCAGAAATGGAGGTGGAAGAGTGGCCGACGCTTAACACATCATATTCACTCTCGCCGCGCCACGGGAACGGGTGCAGGCCCCCTTTCTGGCGAATGGTGCCAATTTTATCGCGACGTCCGGTCAGAATTTTGTGCGGATAGGCCTGGTGGCCTACATCCCAGATCAGCTGATCGAACGGCGTGTTATAGACGTAATGCAACGCCACGGTCAGCTCAACCGTGCCAAGTCCGGAGGCGAAGTGGCCGCTGGAGCGGCTAACGCTGTCGAGCAGGTAGCGACGCAGCTCGTCACACAGCTTCGGCAGACTCTCTTTCGGCAACAGACGTAACTCCTGAGTGGAGTCAACTAACGCCAGTGTCGGGTATTTGGCAATATCAAAACTCATCAAAGGCTCATCGAGATTTATAGTTTATTTATCACGCTGGATTATGTAGTCCGCTAGCGCTTCCAGTGCCGAGGTATCCAGCGATTGCGCGGCCAGCTCATTCAGCGACCGGCGGGCATCGTCTATCAGATCCCGGGCTTTACGTTGGGCATGCTCAAGGCCCAACAGGGCGGGGTAGGTACTTTTGCCAAGCTGCTGATCCGCACCCTGACGTTTTCCCAATGTTGCAGTATCGCCCACCACATCCAGAATGTCATCCTGAACCTGGAATGCCAGACCGATACTTTCTGCGTATCTGTCCAGAATCGGCAGGGCTTTACGCCCGCGTTCACCCGCGCTCAACGCGCCCAGGCGAACGGCTGCACGAATCAGTGCGCCCGTTTTGTGACGGTGGATGCGCTCCAGCTGTTCCAGAGTAACCTGACGACCTTCAGCCTCCAAATCCAGCGCCTGGCCGCCGCACATCCCGGCGACGCCGCTGGCCA
The DNA here is from genome assembly GCF_049237125.1 of Enterobacter cloacae complex sp. GYL001. NCBI lineage: Bacteria > Pseudomonadati > Pseudomonadota > Gammaproteobacteria > Enterobacterales > Enterobacteriaceae > Enterobacter > Enterobacter cloacae complex sp. GYL001. The sequence goes on from NZ_JBMKGW010000006.1 coordinate 112,346, forward strand.
TTGCCAGTTCGGACACCATTGCCAGACGATCGCGATCGCTCACCTCAACCATCGGCGCATCGCTCAGAATGGAGAAGGCCAGGGTTTGCAGCGCATCCCCCGCCAGAATGGCATTCGCTTCGCCAAATTTGATATGGCAGGTTGGCTGACCGCGACGCAGATCGTCATCGTCCATGGCCGGCAAATCATCGTGGATCAGCGAATAGGCGTGGATACACTCCACGGCGGCTGCCGGGGCGTCCAGCGTGTTATCGCTGATACCGAACATATTGCCCGTGGCATACACCAGGAACGGACGCAGGCGTTTACCCCCCAAGAGTGCGCCATAGTGCATGGCTTCAACCAGTGGAGTGTTCTGAAAAGGCTGCGGCCCAATGAATCGGCGCAGCGCATCGTTGGCGCGGATAACGCGCGCCTGAAGCGCGTTGGAAAAATCCATTTACTCGGCGTCCGGTGTGAATGGCGTGGTTTTAGCGTCTTCGCTGTCGGAAAGCAGGATCTGCACACGCTGCTCGGCCTGCTGGAGTTTTACCTGCCCCTGGCGCGCGAGCTGCACGCCGCGTTCAAATTCGTTGAGCGCGTCTTCCAGCGGGAGATCGCCACTCTCAAGACGGGTAACGATCTGCTCCAGTTCACTCAGCGCAGTTTCGAAACTGGCCGGTGCGTCGTTTTTCTTCGGCATAGTGAATTGACTCTTAAATTTTTCGCCCTGACATGGTAACGGACTCGGGGCAATTATCAAATAACGCGAGTGGCGCGATGGTGGTATACTTGCGCGCCTGGATGCAGCCACGGGTGTGGGCTGCTGTATCATTTTCCACTACAAGCCTTTATAAGCTTGCCTAAGAAACATTGCCGCCATGAAGTTTATCATTAAATTGTTCCCTGAAATCACCATCAAAAGCCAATCCGTGCGTTTGCGCTTTATTAAAATTCTCACCGGGAACATTCGTAACGTATTAAAACACTACGACGAAACGCTCGCCGTGGTGCGTCACTGGGACCACGTAGAAGTCCGCGCGAAAGACGAAAACAAACGTCTTGATATTCGCGACGCGCTGACCCGTATCCCGGGTATTCACCATATTCTGGAAGTGGAAGACGTTCCCTTCACCGATATGCACGATATCTTCGAAAAGGCGTTGGTGCAGTACCGCGACCAGATCGAAGGGAAAACGTTCTGCGTGCGCGTGAAGCGCCGGGGTAAGCATGAGTTTAGCTCTATTGAGGTTGAGCGCTACGTCGGTGGTGGTCTGAACCAGCACGTTGAAACGGCGCGCGTGCGCCTGACTAACCCGGACGTCACCGTTAATCTTGAGATCGAAAACGATCGCCTGCTGCTGGTCAAGGGCCGTTACGAAGGTATTGGCGGTTTCCCTATCGGCACTCAGGAAGATGTGCTGTCGCTGATCTCCGGTGGTTTCGACTCCGGCGTGTCCAGCTATATGCTGATGCGTCGCGGCTGCCGCGTGCACTACTGCTTCTTTAACCTGGGCGGCGCGGCGCATGAAATCGGCGTACGTCAGGTGGCGCATTACCTGTGGAACCGCTTCGGCAGCTCTCACCGCGTGCGTTTTGTGGCGATCAACTTTGAGCCGGTGGTCGGCGAAATCCTCGAAAAAGTGGACGACGGCCAGATGGGCGTGGTGCTGAAGCGTATGATGGTGCGTGCGGCGTCCAAAGTGGCTGAGCGCTACGGCGTGCAGGCGCTGGTCACCGGTGAAGCGCTGGGGCAGGTCTCCAGCCAGACGCTGACTAACCTGCGTCTTATCGATAACGTGTCTGATACGCTGATCCTGCGTCCGCTGATCTCTCACGATAAAGAGCACATCATCGATCTGGCGCGTAAAATAGGTACTGAAGATTTTGCCCGCACCATGCCGGAATATTGCGGTGTGATCTCAAAAAGTCCAACCATCAAAGCGGTGAAGGCGAAGATCGAAGCGGAAGAAGAGAACTTCGATTTCAGCATCCTGGAAAAAGTGGTGGCGGAAGCGTCCAACATCGATATCCGTGAGATCGCTCAGCAGACCGAGCAGGAAGTGGTTGAGGTGGAGACGGTCAGCGGCTTCGGTGCTAACGATACGATTCTGGATATCCGTTCTGTTGATGAGCAGGATGACAAGCCGTTGCAGGTGGAAGGCGTCGAGGTGGTTTCGCTGCCGTTCTACAAGCTGAGCACCCAGTTTGGCGATCTCGACCAGAGCAAAACGTATCTGCTGTGGTGCGAACGTGGGGTCATGAGCCGTTTGCAGGCGCTGTATCTGCGTGAGCAGGGCTTTGCGAACGTGAAGGTGTATCGCCCGTAGTTTCTCGCCCGGTGGCGCTTCGCTTACCGGGCCTACGGTACCGTGCATTTGTAGGCCGGGTAAGGCGTAGCCGCCACCCGGCTTTTTTTATGCACTACTCTTCATAGTAATTATAAATACCCGCCGCCATCACCAGCGACGAAGCCACTTCGTAGGCCTTCTCGCGCCCGACCAGCAGGTCAATAATCTTCAGGCCAAAATCAATGGCGGTGCCCGGCCCCTGGCTGGTGAGCAGGTTAACGCGTGGATCCCAGACCACGCGCTTATCCACCCACTGGTCTTGCGGAATAGTGTCCTTCAGGCCAGGAAAGCCGGTCATATTCCCGATGGGGAAAATGTCGTGCGGAACCAGCACCGTACCTGCGGCCGCACAGATTGCCGCGACGATACGCCCGGAAAGATGAAACTGACGAACGGTTTCAACCAGCAGCGGGCTGTCGCGGAAACACTCTGCACCCTTCAGCCCACCCGGCAAAACGATCATGTCGTAATCACCGTCCGCCACCTGTACAAGCGGTGCATCCGCCAGGATCTTCACCCCACGCGAGCAGGTAATCGCCAGACTTCCGTCGCTGGCGACGCTGGCGGTAGTAACCTTAATACCACCACGCACCATCAAATCAATGGTGGTGACCGCTTCTGTCTCTTCGCTACCAGGGGCGAGGCATACCAGTGCCGATGCGCTCATACTCACTCTCCTTTCGTTTTACTAACTCAAACAGACGGCTGTTTTCCGCAACGGTAATACCGTGTGCCCGGGCGCGTTTTAACAGATAACCGGTAATGTAATCAATTTCGGTATGCCGCATAGCCCGGATATCCTGCAACATTGAGGAGATATTTTCTGCCGTACTCTCAATGACCTGGTCGACATAATAACGTAAATCGGACTCTGAGGTGTGGTAGCCTTCGCGTTCAATGACGGCGGCAACTTCCCGGCAAATCAGCGCTACCCGATCGGGATGCTTGCGCAGCTCACCGTTAGGGCAATCCAGCAGGGCGGTCAGCGGATTGATCGCGCAGTTGACCGCCAGTTTGCGCCACAGTTCCGCGCGAATGTTATTGTGCCAGGCGACGTCAGGCAGCGTGCTTTGCAGGGTATCCGCAAGATAGCTGTAATCGCCGGTCTGTTCACGCGCAGGACCGATATGGGTGATACCACTGGCAACATTGATAATGACGTTACCGTCGCGACGTGCCGCGTGGGTGGTTGTCCCCATCAGCAGCGGTTGCCGGACAGATTTTAGCTCTTCAATGGTACCCATACCGTTGTGAATCAGCAGGATTGGCGTGCTTTCAGGTAACTGGGCGGCCAGGCTTTTCACCGCATCGGAGACCTGCCAGGCCTTCAGCGTGACCAGCAGCAAATCGCTGGTGGCAAGAAATTCCGGATCGTTTGCCGTCAAAGACTCGTTGAAAATTGAACCGTCTGTACCAATTACGTTCACACTGCAATAGGGCTGGGGAATTCGCAGCCAGCCCTGAACGTCGTGTCCCTGTTTGCATAGCGCTGTAAGCCAGAGTTGGCCAAGGGCTCCGCATCCAAGCACTGTTACTTTCATCGTTCCTCCTCACCTGCAACGGCGCCAGGTGCTATGACGCTAAGTATAGCGCCATCAGCTAAGCTTCTCGTTATGCCTCGTTGCGGGTATTATGCAACGCAACAAAAATGAAGGGAGAAGAAAAGATGCCATCTTTCGATATTGTTTCTGAAGTTGATTTGCAGGAAGCGCGTAACGGCGTAGAAAATGCTGTCCGTGAGGTTGAGTCACGTTTCGATTTTCGTGGCGTTGAGGCGACCATTGAACTGAACGACGCGAACAAGACGATCAAAGTCCTGAGCGAGTCTGATTTCCAGGTCAACCAGTTGCTGGATATCCTGCGCGCCAAGCTGCTCAAGCGCGGCATTGAAGGGACCTCACTCGATGTACCGGAAGATTTTGTTCACAGCGGCAAAACCTGGTTTGTGGAAGCGAAGCTGAAGCAGGGGATTGAGAGCGCGGTACAGAAAAAAATCGTTAAGCTTATCAAAGACAGTAAGCTCAAAGTGCAGGCGCAGATCCAGGGTGAAGAGATCCGCGTGACCGGAAAATCCCGTGATGACCTGCAATCCGTGATGGCGCTGGTGCGTGGCGGCGATCTCGGTCAGCCATTCCAGTTTAAAAACTTCCGCGATTAAGACAATCATGCCCGGCTAAACCGGGCATTTTTTCAGGCCTTCAGCGCCTGCTCCACCTCAAAGCGGTTAGTCACTTTGCTGTCAATTTTGACATACGCACTGCGCTCTTCCGGGACAATCAGCACTTCGCTCACGCCCTCTGTCGCTTCCAGACGCTGTTTTAACGCGTCACCGATTGCCACGTCATCGGGAATTTCTACCCGCAGGCTACTTACATAGCGCGGCTCTTTCATGGAGCTGGCAACAAACAGCCAGAGCATCGCCAGCAGCGCACCGGCGAGGAAAACGGTCTGGGAGTCAAACAGACCGTCCACCCAGCCGCCGAGCGACCCGCCGATCGCCACGCCGAGAAACTGGCTGGTGGAGTAAATGCCCATCGCGGTGCCTTTGTATCCTGCCGGAGACTCTTTGCTGATAAGCGACGGCAGCAGGGCTTCCATCAGATTAAACGCCAGGAAGAACAGCTGTACGCCGGCGATCAGTTCCCAGAAATGCGGGCCAGCGCCCCACAGCACAATCTCGGCAATCAGCAATAACGCCACGCAGCCCATGAAGACGCGTTTCATTTTGCGCTTCACTTCGGCGTAAATAATGAAGGGCACAACGGAGACAAACGAGATCAGCATTGTGACCAGATAAATTTTCCAGTGCTCTGCCGCCGGGAAACCGGCTGCGGCAAGTTGACCGGGCAGGGCGACGAAGGTGGACATCAGCAGAATGTGCAGGCACATAATGCCGAAGTTCAGCTTAAGCAGGCGCGGCTCGGCGATGACTTTGCTGAAGCAGCCTTTCACCATCCCGGATTCACGGTTGAGGACGTGGTTTTTACTGTCAGGCACAACCCACAGCGTGAGTGCGATCCCAATGGTCGCCAGCACCGCAATCATCCAGAACAGGGCGTGCAGGCCGAGCGCATGAGTGATGACAGGCCCCAGCACCATGGCAATGGCAAACGTGACGCCGAAGCTGACGCCGATAAACGCCATGGCTTTGGTGCGGTTTTGCTCGCGGGTTAAGTCTGACAGCAGCGCCATCACGGCGGCGGCAATCGCCCCGGAACCTTGCAGGGCGCGCCCAAGAATAATTCCCCAGATGGAGTGGGAGAGGGCGGCGATGATGCTGCCAAGTACAAACACCAGCAGCCCGCCGACAATCAGCGGTTTGCGACCTACGCGGTCGGAGAGCAGGCCAAAGGGGATCTGGAATATCGCCTGCGCCAGGCCGTAGATACCAATCGCCAGACCAATCAGCGCTTCGCTGGCACCCTGTAACGCCATGCCATATGTGGTCAGAACGGGCAGGACCATAAACATGCCAAGCATCCGCAGCGAGAAAACAGTCCCTAAACCCCAGGTCGCACGCAGTTCGCCTGGCGTCATTTTATAATCGTTCATTACCACCTCTACCAAAAAGCAGGCCATAGTTTAGGCGGGGTGATAAGTGCGGTAAATAGGTGTTTGTTTAAGAGATATTACGAGGGTGTGATAAAAGCACCCCCGGATAAAAAATTACGCCTCGACGCGCAATCCGTAGCTTTTGAATTTCTCAAGAACAATGGCAATTTCATCGTCACTGAGTACAGGAACGGGATCTACTATCGCCAGCGTGGCCAGGTAGAGTTTTGCCAGCACCTCTACCTCCTGCGCCAGCCACAGTGCCTTTTCAAGATTTTCTTCGCAGGTTATCAGGCCGTGGTGCTGTAAGAGCGTCGCTTTGCGATCGCGTAATGCGACCGCGACATGCTCTGACAGCGCGCGCGTCCCGAAGGTCGCGTAAGGGGCGCAGGGAATGGAGTTTCCCCCGGCGGCGGCAATCATATAGTGAATAGCAGGAATGGGGCGGTTGAGTATCGAGACGGCGGTACAGTTAACCGCATGGTTATGGACGACGGCGTTAGCATCCGGGCGGGTCTGATACACAACCTGATGAAAACGCCATTCGCTGGAGGGCAGTTTATCTTCTTCGTGTCGCCCCTGTGCATCTACATAGACGATACTCTCTTCGGTCAGATGCTCGTAGGGAATTCCGGTCGGCGTAATCAGCATGCCGTCGCGATAGCGAACGCTGATATTGCCGGCGGTGCCCTGATTTAACCCCATGCGGGTCATCTCAAGGCAGGTGTCGATAATGTCTCTGGCTAATCGGGCTCGTTCCATTTTTTATTCTCCGGGTACAGTTTTATTTTTACTGGCGGGAACGTTTGACCAGCTTCATATCGACTTTCGCCGTCTCGTTAACCGCTTCGCCGTCGATGGCTCGCTGCATCAGTTCAAACGCTTTTTCCGCCCAGGTATCTTCATCCTGCTGCATGGACCAGACGCTGTTAGGCAGGAACCCCAGCATGGGGTGCTCATCGAAGGTGCCGATATTGATGTGTTGGGGCACGGTGCCGGTACGCGTCCGCAGGGCTTCAATTGCCCCTTCCAGAACGGGTAACGATGAGGCGATAAACGCCTGCGGAACACCCTGGCTGTCGATAAGCGAATCCATCAGGGCATATCCGCCCTCCGGCGTATTGTCCGGCCCTTCGATGACCCACTCGCGATGGTGAATACCGGCTGTTTTCAGGGCCTGTAAGTAGCCGTTCAGACGGTCCGTAATACTGGGCAGTGCGGTATCGCCCACAAGGAACCAGAGCGGCGTTTTTCTCTCTGCCAGCATGTTGCGGGCCAGTTCATCCCCCCCGGCCTCGTTATGACTCTCAACCAGCGCGTTGTCAGTAAAGCCAAAATCCCGGTCGAGGAGCACCAGTGGTTTTTGGATCTGCCGCAAATGATGCTGCTGGTTTTCCAGCGTCGAGGGAACGATAAACAAGCCGTCCACGTTGCGCGCCATCAGGGCTTTGACCAGCTTATTTTCGTAATCCACATCGTTGTAAGTACAGCTGATCATCAGCTGGTAGCCCGAACGGCGGCAGCGCAGTTCGAGTTTCTCGGCGAGCGTTGCAAAGAACACGTTCGAGATGTTGGGCACGATGAGTCCCAGCGTCTCGGTTTTGTTTAGCTTAAGACTGCGCGCCGAATGGTTGAGGGTATAGCCGAAGCGCTCGACGTGTTCATTAATTCGGGACTGTGTTTTCACGCTGATCCGATACTGTTCGGCTTTCCCGCTCAGTACCAGCCGCACGGTGGTGACGGATAAATTCAGATCCTTCGCTATCTGTTCAACTGTTTTGGCCATCGCTACGCCTCAATCCTTAACGTACGTAAAAAACTGCTGATAAAGCATACGCATCCTGCCATTACATTTCCTGTTGCATCAGGAGATTAAGCGCCTGCTGCTGGGTCCACAGCATCAGGTACGCCTCATATTTTTGCCTGTGGAAAGCCGCGGTTTCCGGCCGACGGGTGATGATGTCGCCGGCTTTGACCATTTCCCGGGTGGCATCGGTGAGCGTTGCCCATGCACCGCTCGCCACAGCGCCGCAAATGGCCGCGCCGAGAGTGACGGCATCTTCTTCGGCTAAGAGATGAATATCGCAGCCCGTGGCATCGGCATACTCCCGCAGCCAGAGCCGGTTATGGGTGGCTCCTCCACAAATGACAATGCGCGACAAGGTGTGCCCGTGATGTTTCAGGGTATCCATAATATGTCGTGTGCCATAGGCTATGGCCTGTAGCGTGGCCAGATAGAGCCTCGCCAGCGCACGTTCACCGGTTTCTAATGTCAGACCAACCACGCTGCCCCGCGCATCCGGACGCGAACGCGGCGAGCGGTTGCCGTGGTGATCGGCCAGAATGTGCAGGTTGCGGGTGGGATATTTTTCTTCCTGTTCAAGCGCGGCTACCCAGTCGTTGAGCAGCGCCACCGGATGGCGTTGCGCCGCTTCTGCTTTTGCAAACAGGTCTGCGCTGGCTCCGTGCTCGCGCAACGTCCAGTCGACCAGCGCCCCGGCAGCACTTTGCCCGCCTTCCGTCAGCCAGTAGCCCGGCAGCATGACGCTCCAGTAAGGCCCCCAAACGCCGGGCGTATGGATCTCCGTCTGACTGGCAAGCATATGGCAGTTCGAGGTTCCGCTGATGAGCGCCAGCGTGCCCTCCGGGTGTGAGCCCGTCAGCGCCACGCCACCCGCGTGGGCATCGATCATGCCGCTTGCCACAACCACCTCTTCGGGCAACCCCAGAGCTTGCGCTGCCTGTGGGCTGAGTTTCCCGACGCATTCAGCGACGTCCAGAATAGTATCGGGAATTTTTGTCAGTAAGGTCTCCAGCCCCACCTCCCTGAGCAGCGATTCGCTGAACTGCGCCTCATGCGCAAGGTAGTTCCATTTGCAGGTGAGGGTGCACAGGCTGGCGGCGTCCTGGCCCGTCGCTTTCCAGACAAGAAAATCGGCAAGGTCGAAAAAGCGCCAGGCCTGATTCCATGTTTCAGGATGATGTCGCTGCAACCACAGCAGTTTTGGCAGTTCCATTTCAATACTCACCTCGCCGCCCACGTAGCACAGGGCAGGATCGCGTGTGGCATTGATGCGAACAGTTTCTTCGTGAGCACGATGATCCATCCACATAATGATGTCCTGCGATGCCGGACTGTCGGGGGACACGCTCAGGCCGTTACCCTCAGCATCCAGCGCGACCAGCGAGCACGTGGCGTCGAAGCCAATCGAACGAATGGCGTCGGGTGAGATCCCAGAGGAGTCGACGGCTTCCCGCACCACCGCGCAAACCTGCTGCCAGATCTCCGCGGAGGACTGTTCCACGCGCGCGTTGCTGGCGTGAAACTGCGAAATCGGACGGGTCGCGAAGCTCAAACGCTCGCCTTGCGCAGAGTAAAGCCCAGCACGAACGCTGGCTGAACCCACATCGACCCCGAGGAAATAGCCGTCACTCATCATAAACTTCCTTATTTTTTACCAAACGGATGTAACAGTTTATCAATTTCAGGGGTGTTGATATTCTGCGCATTGACATATTTCACTGGAATATCAATTTCTTTAGCCACCGTCTGTCCGGAAATTACCGCGTTCAGCGCCTTTATGCCCTGATAACCAATCTGGTACGCGTCCTGCACCACGAAGCCCTGAATCACGCCGTTTTTGAGGAAGTTAATGATGGCTTCGGTGCTGTCAAAACCGATGACTTTCACTTTGCCCTTCAGATTCTGGCTGTCGATAGCGTTCGCAACGCCCAGGGTTGAGCCTTCGTTGGTGGCATAAATACCGGCGATATCCGGGTTGGCCTGAACCATATCAATGGTTTTATCCATCGCCTTTTGCGGGTCGCCATCGCTATATTGCACCGGCAGTACCTGAATATTCGGGTACTTCTCTTTCATTCGCTCGCTGAATCCTTCAGAGCGCTCAATGGCGGACGTCGTTCCGGCTACGTGGGCGATAATACCCACTTTCCCCTGCTGGCCTACCTGCTCCGCCAGCGCATCCGCAGCCTGTGCGCCCGCCTTACGGTTATTGGTGGCGACAAAGCTGGCCGGGATATCGGAGTTCACGCCCGAGTCGAAGGTCACCACTTTGATCCCCCGGCTGTTGGCGGTTTCGACCAGCGGGGCAAGGGCGTTTGCATCAAGCGCGGCCAGCAACAGGCCGTTTGGCTTTTGTGCCATGGTGTTTTCGACTAACTGGATCTGCTCGGCGATTTGCGTTTCATCGGCAGGGCCAACGTAGCTGGTTTTGTCACCCAACTCTTTTGCGGCAGCTTCCGTCCCCATTTTGACCGTCTGCCAGAATTCGTGCTGGTAACCTTTACTGACTACCGGCAGGTTTAAATCTTTTGCCAGCGCGCTGCTGGACAGGATGGCAACGAGCGACAGGGCGCTCAGGATATGGCTGGTTTTCATTATTTTGCTCCGTTGTAGGGTTGGCAGGGCTTGTTGTATCGAGAACCTAACGCATTCTTTTACGTAACGTGTCCAGGTAGACGGCGGCAACGACGACCACGCCCATCGCCACCATCTGCCAGAACTGGGACACGCCCATGAGATTGAGGCCGTTTTTCAGCACGCTCATAATGAACGCGCCTATGATGGTGCCGCCAATCGTGCCCACGCCGCCCATCAGACTGGTACCGCCGATCACTACCGCCGCAATGGCTTCCAGCTCATAACCCACGCCTACGGTTGGCTGGCCTGAATTGAGACGAGAGGCGAGGATCACCCCGGCCACGCCGGTTAACAGGCCGCATAAGGCGTAAACGAAAATTTTCACTCGCTGGACTTTAATCCCGGAAAGATGTGCCGCCGTTTCATTGCTGCCGACAGCGTAGATATAGCGGCCCATCACCGTTTTCTTCAGGATCCACATGGCGATCAGTGCCACGATGACCAGGTAGAACACCGGGTAAGGCAGGACGTCGAACAGGCGACCCTGCGCTAGCAGCTTGAACTGCGGGTAGTCAGAAAAATAAATCGCGCGGCCATCGGTCATCACCATATTGATGCCGCGTACCGACATCATTAAGCCGAGGGTGGCAATAAACGGTGGTATGGTCATTTTGGTGACCAGAAACGCGTTCACATAGCCGCAAAGCCCGCCGGCGAGCACGCCTGCCAGAATACAGACCGGCAGCGGCATACCAAACCCGGCGGCGATGCCCACCGCAACCCCTGAGAACGCCACCACCGATCCGAGCGACAGGTCGATCCCGGCGGTAATAATCACAAAGGTTACGCCAATGGCCATGATGCCAATCACCGCCGTTTGCAAGGCGATAGTCATGATATTTTCAGTATTAAAGAAGAACGGTGAGCTGAAGCTGAAAAACAGAACCAGCAATACCAGGCTAAAAAGAGGCGCCAGACGCATCAGGAGCGCTTTATTTATTTTCATCGTATGACTTCCGCTTTGCGGCGATGGAACGGTAACGGACATGATTAATCCTCCAGCGTGGCGTATTGCATGATTTTTTCCTGGGTGGCGTGCTCAGCCTCTATTTCGCCGGCAATGTGGCCGCTGCGCATCACAAGTATGCGGTCGCACATTCCTAATACTTCCGGCAGTTCGGATGAAATCATGATGATCGATTTACCTTTAGCGACAAGGCGGTTCATTAGTTCATAAATTTCCAGCTTGGCGCCAACATCAATTCCCCGGGTTGGCTCATCAAAAATTAAAATATCGGTATCTTTACAGACCCAGCGGGCAATAATGATCTTCTGTTGATTACCGCCGCTTAAATTCAGTGCCGCCTGTTCCAGATGCGGCGTTTTTATTCGCAGCGCATCCACCAGTTTCTGACTGGACTCCCGGCAGCGTTTTTCATCGACATTACCCGCGGCGCCGGCGTAGTCCGGGTAATTGCCGAGCATAATGTTCATCTCAACGGAAAGGCCGAGGGCGAGTCCCTCTTTTTTGCGGTCTTCTGTTAAATAGCTGATGCCTTTCTCAATGGCGTCAGCCACGTCTTTAATCCGTGTGGGGGTGCCGTTCAGCGTCAGGGTACCGGCGTCGATCGCATCGGCGCCAAACAGGGCCCGGCCCAGTTCCGTTCGGCCTGCGCCCATTAAGCCAGCGAGGCCGAGGATCTCACCGCGCCAGAGGGTAAAGTTGATGTCGTGCAGTACACCATTTCGCGTCAGGCCATTCACCTCCAGCACTTTTTCTCTGCGCTGAGGCGGCGGGCGTTTTGGGTAGATGTTATCGAGATTGCGGCCAACCATCATGGCGATAAGCTCGCCGATCTGAACCGTTTCATAATCTACGGTGGCGATGTATTGTCCGTCGCGCATGACGGTCGCGCGATCGGCGATCAGCGCCAATTCTTCCAGACGGTGCGAGATGTAGACTATCCCCGTGCCCTGAGCCTTGAGCATCCGCGTGACGTCAAACAAACTCTCGATTTCACTTTCGGTCAGCGCGGCGGTGGGTTCATCCATGATTAGCACTTTGGCATTGACCGAAATCGCTTTGGCAATTTCCACCATCTGCTGCTGGGCTACGGTTAATTCACTGACGCGGGCGTCCGGGGCGATTTTTAAATTCAGCGTGTGCAGTATTTTCTCAACCGCCTGTCGCTGGGCGCGTTTATCTAACTGCCAGCGACTATTTTTGCAGAATTCACGGCCAATAAAGATATTCTCTTCCACGGTTAAATCGGGAAAGAGATTAAATTCCTGATGGATAATCGTAATACCTGCGTGCTGAGCACTTAGCGGATCGCTGAATGATACGGATTGCCCTTCAAAGCGAATTTCACCGGAATCGGGTTGGTAAACACCGGATAATATTTTCATCAGCGTCGATTTGCCGGCACCGTTTTCACCTAACAGGGCATGAACTTCGCCGCGGCGTAAATCGAAATCAACCTGATTCAGCGCCAGCACGCCGGGAAAGCGTTTGGTGATGCGCGTCATCTGAATAAGAGTCTCTGACATTGCAAAATTCCTGTGTTGGAAAGGCAATGAATCACAAGCCACAGTGATTTAGTTATTAAGCTAACTCGACTTAGCTTTCGTCCTTAAAAGCTATTTTAGGGTCATAATTTAGCCAAATCATTTGTATTCAAATTGTGACGTCGTGCAAAGGTATTTTGTTATTTAATTGAATTCAAACGATATGTTTAGATTTTGCTGAATCGTAATACCTGACACTGATCGAATTTTGACCTCTCATCGTGAAACTGCTCACAGATCCTGCACATTTATCTTGTCTCATTTTTAGTGAGAACCCTAAGCTAATTCGAGTTAGCAAATTTCACCGCTTTCCGTTCACGGTGCTGCCCGGGCGCTTTTTCACGGCTATGCCCCTGAGACGGATAGGTTAACCAACGTGAGGAAGGGCTATGAAAACGATAAAAGCGTTACCCCGGATTGGCATTCGACCTGTTATTGATGGCCGCCGAATGGGCGTACGCGAGTCTCTGGAAGAGCAGACCATGAACATGGCGAAAGCCACGGCGGCGCTACTCAGTGAAAAATTACGCCACCCCTGCGGTACGCCCGTAGAGTGCGTAATTGCCGACAGCTGCATTGCCGGAATGGCGGAATCCGCCGCTTGCGAAGAGAAGTTCAGCACGTGCCACGTTGGTCTGACGATCACCATCACCCCCTGCTGGTGTTACGGGAGTGAAACCATTGATATGGATCCGCTGCGCCCGAAAGCGATCTGGGGCTTTAATGGCACCGAGCGTCCGGGGGCGGTATACCTCGCAGCGGCGCTGGCAGCGCATAACCAGAAAGGGATCCCGGCGTTTTCCATTTACGGCCACGATGTACAGGATGCGGGCGACGAGACCATCCCGGCAGACGTTGAGGAAAAATTGTTGCGCTTCGCCCGGGCGGGCCTGGCGGTCGCCAGCATGAAGGGGAAAAGTTATCTGTCGGTGGGCGGTGTCTCAATGGGGATCGCGGGCTCGATTGTCGATCACAACTTCTTTGAATCCTGGCTGGGGATGAAGGTGCAGGCGGTGGATATGACCGAACTGCGTCGCCGCATCGATCATAAGATTTACGACGAGCAAGAACTTGAGCTGGCCCTGAGCTGGGCGAAGGCACATTTCCGTTTCGGCGAGGATAAAAACGCAGAGCAGTATCGTCGCAATGAACAGGAAAATGCCGCGATCCTGCGGGAGAGCCTGCTAATGGCGATGTGCATCCGCGACATGATGCAGGGCAACCCTAAACTCGCTGCGATGGGCCGCGTGGAGGAATCGCTGGGCTATAACGCCATTGCGTCCGGTTTCCAGGGGCAGCGCCACTGGACGGATCAGTATCCAAATGGTGATACCGCAGAGGCGCTGCTGAACAGCTCTTTCGACTGGAACGGTATTCGCCAGCCGTTGGTAGTGGCGACGGAAAATGACAGCCTTAACGGGGTAGCGATGCTGTTTGGGCATCTGATGACCGGCACCGCGCAGATTTTTGCTGATGTACGCACCTACTGGTCGCCGGAGTCGGTTGAGCGTGTTACAGGCCAGAAGCTCACTGGACGGGCTGAGCACGGCATTATTCATCTGATCAACTCCGGCTCGGCGGCGCTGGACGGTACAGCGGAGCAGAAAGACGCCGAGGGGAAACCGACCCTGAAACCACACTGGGACATTACTGAGCAGGAAGCCAGCGCGTGCCTGGCCGCAACCCACTGGTGTCCGGCGGTGCATGAATACTTCCGCGGGGGCGGTTTCTCATCAAACTTCCTCACCCGGGGTGGCGTGCCATTTACCATGACCCGCGTAAACCTCATCAAGGGTGTGGGTCCGGTATTACAGATAGCGGAAGGCTGGAGTGTTGAGCTGCCGGAACACGTACATGACATTCTGAATAAGCGCACCGATTCAACCTGGCCCACCACCTGGTTTGCCCCACGCCTGACCGGTAAAGGCCCGTTCAGCGACGTCTATTCAGTGATGGCGAACTGGGGCGCTAACCACGGGGTATTAACCGTCGGGCACGTCGGCGCTGATTTCATCACCCTGGCGTCCATGCTGCGCATCCCTGTATGCATGCATAACGTACCGGAGGCGCTGATTTATCGGCCGACGGCCTGGGGCGCTCACGGTATGGATCCGGAAGGGCAGGATTACCGCGCCTGTGAAAATTACGGACCGTTATACAAACATTAATCCGGCCTGCCAGCCTGCTCCGGCGGGCTGGCAGCCTGTGGGGACCGCGATGAAAAAATGTTTTCTGGTTCTCGATTGTGGCGCGACGAACGTGCGCGCCATTGCGCTGGATCCCGAAGGGAATATTGTGGCGCGCGCCGCGGTGGCGAACGAAAGCGAAAGCGCCGCTGAAAATCCGGCCTGGCACCAGTGGTCGCTCGACGCCATCATGCAACGGTTTGCCGTCTGTTGTCAGAAAATCAGCGCAGCGCTGAGCGAGCATAACCTGTGCGGAATGAGTGTGACGACCTTTGGCGTGGATGGCGCACTGGTAGATGAGCGGGGAGAACTGCTTTACCCGATCATCAGCTGGAAGTGCCCGCGAACCGTGCCGGTGATGGAAGCGGTTGCCCGTTCATGCTCCCCGGCAGAACTACAGCAGATCACCGGCGTTGGGCAGTTTAGTTTTAACACGTTGTATAAGCTAGGCTGGCTTCAGGACAACCATCCCGATCTGTTACAGCGTGCTCACGCCTGGCTTTTTATCTCCTCGCTAATCAACCATCGCCTGACCGGAAAGATGACGACCGATCTCACGATGGCCGGTACCAGTCAGATGTTCGATCTGCATCAGCAGCGCTTCAGTGAAACGATCTTAAGCAAGATCGGCGTGCCTCATTCCCTTTTCCCGCCGCTGGTTTCCCCCGGAGAAAGGATTGGTGAATTGCGGCCCGACGCTGCATCCAGGCTCGGATTGCCTTGCGGTGTGCCGGTGATCTCCGCCGGGCACGACACGCAGTTTGCCCTTTTTGGCGCCGGGGCGGGAATTAATGAGCCAGTTCTCTCTTCGGGTACCTGGGAGATTTTAATGGCGCGCACCACGCAGGTTGATACCGCTTTGCTGGGGCAATACCCGGGCGCAACCTGCGAACTGGATAGCCGGACGGGGCTCTATAATCCGGGAATGCAATATCTGGCGTCTGGCGTACTGGAGTGGATCCGCGCGCTGTTCTGGTCGCCTGGTACCGACTGGGACACTATTCTGGCTCAGGCGGCGGCAATTCCGAACGGCGCGGATGGCGTCACGATGAATACCCAACTGCTCGATTCTCCACTCGCCGGCTGGCAGGGCGTTACGCTCACCACAACGCCAGCCCATTTTTACCGCGCAGCCCTGGAAGGACTCACGGTGCATCTGCAAGAAAAATGCCTGGCGCTGGAGGCGATCGCGCAATTTAAGGCGCGTGAACTCCTGCTGGTGGGGGGAGGTAGCCGCAATATGCTGTGGAATCAGCTCAAGTCCAATGCGCTTGGGATCCCGGTGAAGGTTCTTGAAGAGGCTGATACGACCGTGCTGGGGGCGTCTTTGTACGGATGGTGGGGCGTCGGAGAAACGGCCAGCGCTGAGGCTGCTCGCGATCGGGTCCACTATCGTTACCGTTATTTCTATCCTGAGGAGCAACCTTGTGCTTAAAACGATATCCCCTCTGATTTCACCCGAGCTGCTGAAAACGCTGGCAGAAATGGGTCATGGTGACGAGATTATTTTTGCAGATGCTCACTTTCCCGCGCATAGCCTGGGGCCAAAGACGATCCGCGCAGATGGCCTGCTCATCAGCGATTTGCTGGCCGCGGTGATACCGCTGTTTGAACTCGACAGCTATGCGCCACCGCTGGTGATGATGGCCCCTGTCGACGGGGATACGCTCGATATCCAGGTCGAAGCGCGCTATCGCAACGCACTCTTTGGTGAGGCGGAAGGGGAGGGGATTACGCGTATTGACCGTTATGCGTTTTATGCGCGGGCACAGAAAGCGTACGCCATCGTGGTGACGGGCGAGACCGCGAAATACGGCAATATACTGTTAAAGAAAGGGGTTACGCCGTACCAATAAAAAACGCCGGGCTAAACCCGGCGTTTTTACATCAGTCTTCTTACCAGACGTAAGTCAGCAGGTGTTGTGAATCTGGCACCATGAAGTCTACGGACATCATCACGGACAGGGAGGTGATGGCGACAATCGAGAACACAAACAGCTTGCGTGCCCAGACCTTGTCATCTTCCACTTTGTAACCGCGCAGGGCCATGCCGAGCCACCATACGCTCACCGCAGCTGCTACCACCAGATATTTATATCCGGCGTAACCGCCCAGAGAGAGCATCAGCGTTGCTACGGCAAAAGCGATGATGTAGAGCGTGATGTGGTTCTTGGCAACCGAAATGCCTTTCACGACCGGCAGAACCGGAATGTTCGCCGCCTGATAATCCTTAAAGCGGAAAATCGCGATGGCGTAGGAGTGCGGCATCTGCCACAAGCTAAAGATAGCCAGCAGGATCAGCGCACCGCTGTCGAACTCGTTCGTGACGGCGCAGTAGCCAATCACCGGCGGCGCCGCGCCGGAGAGAGAACCAATCAGCGTGCCGTAGACGGAGTGACGTTTCATATACAGGCTGTAGACGCCCACATACACCACGAACCCCATCACCCCCAGCCAGCAGGCCAGCGGGTTAGCACCAAACCACAGCAGCATAAAGCCAGCAATACCCAGCAAGGTGGCGTACACCAGCGAGACGGAAGGAGCAATCAGGCCTTTAACCAGCACCCGATTTTTGGTCCTTTCCATCTTCTTGTCGATATCCATGTCGATGTAGTTGTTAAATACACAACCGGACGCAACCACCAGTGACACACCGATCAGCGTGTAAATAAAGAGGGTGTAATCAATGCTGCCTTTAGAGGCCAGCAGGAACCCTCCGATTACGGAGATCAGGTTGCCAAAGATGATGCCTGGTTTCGTGACTTGCAGGTATTGCTTAAACATACTCGCCGCTCTTAGTGAACCATCATGTTGTAGTTAAGGTTCCACATAATCCAGATGGAACCGACTACCAGGATAGCGATGATAATCACGGTAAAGATAAAGGCCGTCATGTTCCAGCCTTCATCGGACTTGGTGTTCATGTGCAGGAAGCAAACCAGATGCACCAGAATCTGAATCACCGCGGTCACCAGGATTGCGCCCAGGATAACCGGCTTAGATGCAGAACCGTTCATCACCATCCAGAACGGGATCACCGTCAGAATGATCGACAGGATGAAACCTGTCATGTAGGTTTTTACGCTGCCGTGGGAAGCGCCATGATCGTTAGAATGACTCATTACATCGCCCCCATCAGATAGACAACAGAGAACACACAGATCCATACCACGTCCAGGAAGTGCCAGAACAGGCTCAGGCACATAATACGGGTACGGTTAGTACTGGTCAGGCCGCGACGGGAGATCTGGAACATCAGCACCGCCATCCAGATCAGACCCGAGGTCACGTGCAGACCGTGGGTGCCTACCAGCGCGAAGAACGCTGACAGGAAGCCGCTACGATCCGGGCCGAAACCTTCCATGATCAGGTGATGGAATTCATAGATTTCCATCCCGATAAAGCCAGCACCAAACAGCCAGGTCAACGCCAGCCAGGAGACAACCTGGCTCTTGTTGTTTTTGTACATGGCGATAGCCGACATGCCGTAGGTGATGGAGCTGAATAACAGCAGTGCGGTTTCAACCAGAACGAACGGCAGTTCAAAGATGTCCTTACCGGTCGGGCCGCCCGCTGTGCCGTTCACCAGAACGGCATAGGTTGCGAACAGACAGCAGAACAGGATGCAGTCGCTCATCAGGTAGATCCAGAAACCGAAGACTTTCGTCGGTCCTGTATCATGGTGCGCATGTTCATGCGCGTGGGCAGTTGAGTGCGCCAGAGTATCAGTTGCCATTTTTCAGCCCCGCTTTAGAAATCTCGTCAAAATGCTGGTTTTCCAGCTTTTCAACTTCACGGACTGGTACGTAGTAGTCCACGTCCTCGTCAAAGCTCTTCACAATCCAGCTGATTACGATGCCAGCGAAGCCAACAATCGCCATCCACCAGATGTGCCAGATCATTGCGAAACCAAATACCGTTGCGAAAGCGGCAATAACCATGCCCGCGGCGCTGTTTTTCGGCATATGGATCTCTTCGTAATGCTCAGGTTGCTTGTACGCTTCACCTTTTTCTTTCATTTCCCAGAATGCATCACGCTCG
This sequence comes from Enterobacter cloacae complex sp. GYL001, assembly GCF_049237125.1. Classification (NCBI taxonomy): domain Bacteria; kingdom Pseudomonadati; phylum Pseudomonadota; class Gammaproteobacteria; order Enterobacterales; family Enterobacteriaceae; genus Enterobacter; species Enterobacter cloacae complex sp. GYL001. Next base: position 131,404 of record NZ_JBMKGW010000006.1, read on the forward strand.
TGAATGTGCGGCACTACGGCAAAGTTATAGAACGGAGGCGGAGAAGAGGTCGCCCACTCCAGCGTACGGCCACCCCATGGGTCACCGGTCAGGTCGCGGTTCAGGTTACGGTCACGGATAGACACGTAGTACTGAATCAGCTGGCACAGAATACCGCAGGCAATCAGCGCTGCGCCGCCCGCTGCAACCATCAGCATTGGGTGGAACTGCGGATCGATCTGCTGGCTCAGACGACGGGTCATCCCCATGAAGCCCAGCACGTACAGCGGCATAAACGCCACGAAGAAGCCGATGATCCAGAACCAGAACGCGCGTTTACCCCATTTTTCGTTCAGGGTGAAACCGAACGCTTTTGGCCACCAGTAGGTCACACCAGCGAAGCAGCCGAAGACCACGCCACCGATGATAACGTTATGGAAGTGCGCAATCAGGAACAGACTGTTGTGCAGAACGAAGTCAGCACCTGGTACCGCCAGCAGTACGCCGGTCATCCCACCTACGGAGAAGGTCACGATGAAGCCGATGGTCCACAGCATAGCTGAGTGGAACACGATACGACCCTGGTACATGGTGAACAGCCAGTTGAAGATCTTAACCCCGGTCGGGATCGCGATAATCATGGTGGTAATACCGAAGAAGGCGTTTACGTTGGCACCCGCACCCATGGTGAAGAAGTGGTGCAGCCAGACGATGAACGACAGGACGGTAATACATACGGTTGCCCACACCAGAGAGGTGTAACCAAACAGGCGTTTACGCGAGAAGGTTGCCGCGATTTCGGAGAACACACCGAACACCGGCAGAACCAGGATGTACACTTCCGGGTGACCCCAGGCCCAAATCAGGTTGATGTACATCATCATGTTGCCACCCATATCATTCGTGAAGAAATGGGTACCCAGATAGCGATCCAGGGTCAGCAGCGCGATGGTGACGGTCAGAATTGGGAACGACGCGATAATCAGGACGTTGGCGCACAGAGATGCCCAGGTAAATACTGGCATCTTGAACATCGTCATACCTGGTGCACGCATCTTCAGGATGGTCACGAAGAAGTTAATACCGGTCAGGGTGGTACCGACACCGGAGAGCTGAAGCGCCCAAATCCAGTAGTCAACGCCCACGCCCGGACTGTACTCAATTCCCGACAGCGGCGGGTAGGCCAGCCAGCCAGTCTGAGCAAATTCGCCCACACCCAGTGACAGGTTAACCAGGATAACGCCGACAACCGTGAACCAGAAGCTCAGGTTGTTCAGGAACGGGAACGCAACGTCGCGCGCGCCGATTTGCAGCGGAACGACCACGTTCATCAGACCGATTACCAGCGGCATCGCCACGAAGAAGATCATGATAACGCCGTGGGCGGTAAAGATCTGATCGTAGTGGTGCGGTGGCAGGAAGCCGGCTTCGCCCGCAGACGCAAGCGCCTGCTGGCTACGCATCATGATTGCATCCGCAAAGCCACGAATTAACATGACGATACCGACGATGCAGTACATGATACCGAGTTTTTTGTGGTCAACCGAAGTCAGCCACTCATTCCACAGGTAGCTCCACTTACCGAAGTAAGTGATCAGGCCAACTAAGGCCGCGCCACCAATGATAATTGCAGCCACCGTAACCATAATAATCGGTTCATGGTAGGGCACTGCATCCAGTGTCAATTTTCCGAACATTTTCTTCCTCGGCCCCTTAGTGAGCGGTTTCCGCGTGGCTCATGTCCATGCCTTCCATACCCTGGTGCGTGTTGTGCTCGCCTTCAGGCTGGGTCATGTCCATGCTCATGCCGTGATCCATAAATTTGCCAATAACGTCTTTGAACAGATTCGGTTTCACGTTAGAGAAGTACTCCACCTTGTTGTATTCGCTAGGTGCAGCCACTTTTTCGAACGCCGCCATGTCAGACATGGTGTTTGGAGACTGCTTCGCTTTTGCAACCCACTGGTCGAAAGTCGCGCGGTCTGGCGTAGCGATAGCTTTGAACTTCATACCCGAGAAGCCCGGGCCACTATAGCTGGCGGAGATACCGTCGTAGGTGCCTGCTTCATTCGCGATCAGGTGCAGGTTAGTCTGCATACCGGCCATCGCGTAAATCTGGCTGCCCAGACGTGGGATGAAGAAGGAGTTCATTACGGAGTTGGAGGTCACTTTGAACTGAACCGGAGTGTTCGCCGGGAAGGCGATTTCATTCACGGTAGCAATGCCCTGTTCTGGATAGATGAAGAACCATTTCCAGTCCATGGAGACCACTTCAATGGTAATAGGTTTTTCATCGTGAACCAGCGGTTTGCTCGGCTCAAGTGCGTGAGTGGTTTTCCAGGTCAGTACAGCAAGGAACAGGATGATCAGAATAGGTACCGTCCAGACCACAGCTTCCACTTTATTGGAGTGTGACCAGTTAGGGCTATACTTCGCATCTTTATTGCTCGCACGATACTTCCAGGCGAAACCAACAGCCATCAAGATGGCAGGAATAACCACAATCAACATCAGGCCAAAAGCCGTCAGTATCAATGAACGTTGTTCCAGTCCAATCTGTCCTTTGGGGTCTAGTAGTGCAGAATCGCAGCCACTGAGTAATACAGTGCCTGCGAATAATGACAACCATCCCAAACTTTTATTGTATTTCCTGAGTCTCATTTAACGACCTCAATTCCACGGGAGTCTGGTGGCGTTTAAAGTGTGGGGGCATTTTACGGGAAGGTTACATTACTGTAAACATCATTAGCCCTGTGTCAGGAAGGTGTTACCGGGTTCTGCCGCACATGTCACAAGTGTTGCAAATTATGTCGCGTTTTCCGGGGGAAGCCGCACGGAGCGGGCGTTATAACGAAAGGGTGCCCCAGCATACCGCAAAAGGGACAATTGGTATAACCATTGTGAAAAATACACAAATAATTAACAATTAATTATCAATAAAAAGACAACTAAAAAACGAAAATTCAATCTTTCGAATGCTGAATCGTTTAACGGAAAATAGCGTAGCGAAATAAGCTCCAATAATTTCCGAATGCTATCCCGCACAAAACAACAAATATTTTTTTTGCCGATGGCGGTTATTTCGCCGTTATAATTTCGTGTCGTTATTACAACGGGAAATAACCTTTCGCTTTTTACTTCATGTCATCTGCGTTTTCCGCAATGACATGAAATCCAGCATCCCACCGGTCAGGATACCCACGATAGCGAGTAACACCCCTGCATCAAGCAGCTGGGTTTCAAACGGAAGCGACAAGGTGGTCGTCGCATTCAAGATGAGTACCGCGAGCCACACTACCAGCGCAAGACAACCAGCCATCAGCAGACGCAGGGCAAACCGATAGGCAGCCTGATATTCCGTGCGCGGCATGAAGTGTTCCGTCCGCTGGGTATATTCCAGCGTCTGGCGACAGACCAGCAGCAATAAAATCCCCGGCACCGCCGCCACCACCGAGAAGAGATAAAACGTCGGCCAGCCGTGAGCTTCAACAAACCAGCCCGCGACGGGGCCAACGTATACGCGCCCGACGGCAGAAAGGGCAGACAGTAGCGCAAATTGGGTGGCGGAAAATGACTTATTGCACAGCGTCATCAGCAGGGCGACAAATGCCGCAGTGCCCATACCGCCACACAGGTTTTCAAAGAATACCGCCGTCGCCATGCTGATCATATGCTTGTCGGTGATCGACAGCAGCCAGTAACCGGCATTCGATGCGCCCTGAAGGATGCCGAAGATCAGCAGAGCGCGGAACAGCGACAGGCGCTGCATCAATACGCCGCCGTACAGCGCGCCGACGATCGTGGCAAACAGTCCCAGGGTTTTGTTCACCACGCCGACTTCGCCCGCATCAAACCCGACGCCGCGGATCAGGAAGGTGGTGGTCAGACTCATGGCGAAAGCGTCGCCAAGCTTATAAAGGACAATCAGCAGCAGGATCAGCCAGGCATTATTGCGACCAAAGAAGTCGCGGAGCGGTGCGGCGACGGCCTGCTCCAGCGAGCGGGGGACCGGAATCACATCGCTCGGTTCAGGCGCGAATAGCGTGGCAATAATGCAGGGGATCAGCAGAGCGGCCATCAGCCAGTACATTCCCTGCCAGCCGAGATAGCGGTCGGCAAGCCAGAGGGCCAGCCCGCCGGAAACCAGCATACCCAGGCGGTAGCCAAGCACGCTAATTGCCGCACCGGCGCCACGCTCTTCTGCTGGCAGGACGTCCGTCTTCCAGGCGTCAAAAACAATGTCCTGCGAAGCGGAGCAGAAGGCGATGACCACCGCAAGCGCGGCCATCCAGCGCAGCTGTGTTGACGGCTCAAGGAAACCCATTGCGGCAATGGCCAGCAACAGCAGCACCTGCGTCATCACTAACCAGCCGCGACGGCGCCCGAGGAACGGTGGGGTATAGCGATCCATCACCGGCGACCACAGGAACTTAAAGACGTAAGCCTGGCCGACGAGCGAGAAGAAACCAATGGTTTTAAGATCGATGTTCTCAACCGTCATCCACGCCTGTAACGTGCCGGAGGTGAGCGCAAGGGGTAAACCGGAGGCGAAACCAAGGATCAGCAGAATAGCTGATTTCGGTTGCTGGAAAATGCGTAAGTAGTGACTGGACATGTTCTTATGAACTGACCCGGTGAAGCACCGGGTCAGTCAGCAGGATTAACGGGCGTTCTGCTTGATGAAGTCGTGAATGCTGGTGTCCTGTGCCATGTCGGCAATGGTATCAGTCAGCACACTGTTAACCGCGTCAGCGATATTTTTGTTGGAGGCCTGGAATGCGCCTTCAACGGAATAGCTTGCACGGTAGTTTTTGTTCATTTTATTGCCGTTCTTCGCGGTAGCAATGATGGCGATATCGGCTTTGGTCGCAATGTTGTAGCGAACGTTACCCTGGGAGACGTCAGCGTACAGGTTGTTCACGATGATTTGCAGATCAACCGCGCCGCTTGGGCCAATCATGTAGCCACGGGAGGTCATCTGTTTCTCCAGCACTTCCTGCAACAGGAAGCGCAGGTCGCGGGAGGCGGTCAGCGTGACCTGCTGGTTGTCGCGAGTCACTTTCGCCAGCGCCTGGTCCTGACGCTGATCGGCGCCATTAATGCTGACCGTGACGCCCATCAGGCTTGGATCCTGCTGAGGCAGGGTAATTTTTGGTGAAACGTCAATGGTCGTCGGCGGAGTCGCGCAGCCAGCGAGCATAAAGAGTGCTACCAACGGAAAGAAGAGTTTTTTTAACATTTTCGGGTTCTCAACGAATCGTAAGCAAAGAGAGAAAAATTGCCGCCATCATAACATCGCTAACGGCCAGGGGAAGTGGTCAACGCATGTAAATTCATCGCCTTGTCCGAAAACTGACCACCTTTCCGCTTTTCTCTGCCTGTAAGTGACAAAACGTATGAACCTCATAGTGAACTTCATTCGTTTGGATGAGAAAATCAGACGAAAGCTAAATATTTGTTGTCAAGGTGTAATGGAACCGGTAAAAGCGGCTAATATTGAAAGGGATGGGTGACACCTTAGCGTTGTCGGAGGAGTGATTTCATGATGATACGTGAACAGATAGAAGAAAAATTAAGGGCAGCGTTCAACCCTGTGTTTCTCGAAGTTGTCGACGAAAGCTATCGTCATAACGTGCCGGCAGGTTCTGAAAGCCACTTTAAAGTGGTTCTGGTCAGCGATCGCTTCACGGGAGAACGTTTCCTGAACCGACACCGCTTGATCTACAGCACCTTGACGGAAGAACTCTCCACAACCGTACATGCGCTGGCGCTGCATACCTACACCATTAAGGAATGGGAAGGGCTACAGGATACGGTATTCGCATCACCGCCTTGTCGGGGTGCAGGCACCATCGCCTGATAAATCGGATTTGCAACCGCCGGAGTTTTTCCAGTATGTTGCTTACAGATTTCGTCAAAACGGCCTTCGGGCCGTTTTGTTTTGTCTGAGTTTTGAGCGGATGGCGCGTTTTTAAGGCTAAAAATAGCCTTAAAGTGTGAAAAAAGCCGCAGCAACATGCTCCAACCGTTCTCGACTCACCTAAGTGATGCCGCTATAATGCCGCGTCTTATTGAATGTCTTCGGGATGATTCTGGCGACAGGGAATGTGAATCTGCACATAAGAGAGCATCCCGGTATAACAGACAGATTCAGAGTTGACCGAGCACTGTGATTTTTTTGAGGTAACAAGATGCAAGTTTCAGTTGAAACCACTCAAGGCCTTGGCCGCCGTGTAACGATTACTATCGCTGCTGACAGCATCGAAACTGCTGTGAAAAGCGAGCTGGTCAACGTAGCAAAAAAAGTACGTATTGACGGCTTCCGCAAGGGCAAAGTACCAATGAATGTTGTTGCTCAGCGTTATGGCGCTTCCGTGCGTCAGGATGTGCTGGGTGAACTGATGAGCCGCAACTTTATCGACGCGATCATCAAAGAAAAAATCAATCCAGCCGGCGCGCCGAACTACGTTCCAGGTGAATACAAGCAGGGCGAAGACTTCACCTACTCCGTAGAGTTCGAAGTGTACCCGGAAGTTGAGCTGAAAGGTCTGGAATCTATCGAAGTTGAAAAACCGATCGTTTCCGTGACTGACGAAGACGTTGACGGCATGCTGGATACCCTGCGCAAGCAGCAGGCGAACTGGAAAGAGAAAGAAGGCGCTGTTGACGCGGAAGACCGCGTAACCATCGACTTCACCGGTTCTGTAGACGGCGAAGAGTTCGAAGGCGGTAAAGCGTCTGACTTCGTACTGGCGATGGGCCAGGGTCGTATGATCCCAGGCTTCGAAGACGGTATCAAAGGTCACAAAGCTGGCGAAGAGTTCACCATTGACGTGACCTTCCCTGAAGAATACCACGCTGAAAACCTGAAAGGTAAAGCAGCGAAGTTCGTTATCAACCTGAAGAAAGTGGAAGAGCGCGAACTGCCAGAACTGACCGAAGAATTCATCAAGCGTTTCGGCGTGGAAGATGGTTCTGTTGCGGGCCTGCGTACCGAAGTGCGTAAAAACATGGAGCGCGAGCTGAACGGCGCTGTACGTAACCGCGTGAAGTCTCAGGCGATTGAAGGTCTGGTGAAAGCGAACGACATCGACGTTCCTGCTGCCCTGATCGACAGCGAAATCGACGTTCTGCGCCGTCAGGCTGCACAGCGCTTCGGTGGCAACCAGCAGCAAGCGATGGAACTGCCACGCGAGCTGTTCGAAGAGCAAGCGAAACGTCGCGTTGTTGTCGGCCTGCTGCTGGGCGAAGTGATTCGTACCCACGAGCTGAAAGCTGACGAAGAGCGTGTGAAAGGCCTGATCGAAGAGATGGCTTCTGCATACGAAGATCCATCAGAAGTGATCGAGTTCTACGGTAAGAACAAAGAGCTGATGGACAACATGCGCAACGTCGCACTGGAAGAGCAGGCTGTTGAAGCGGTACTGGCGAAAGCGAAAGTGACCGAAAAAGAGACCTCTTTCACCGAACTGATGAACCAGCAGGCGTAATTTTGCCCCGACGGTTTAAAGTTTGAACAAAAAACCCGTTGCCCTCCGGCGACGGGTTTTTTTTATCACAGCTTTAGTGCTGGAAGGGTGCTAAAACGCCCTTTCAGTGTTAGCGTTACAACAAAACGTTGTTATGCTTGAAATAGGGCATGACGACCCCCATTAGTATGTAATCACGATGATTGAGACTGGCTGATAATCCGTCCATAAGGTTACAATCAGTACAGCAGGTGTTTTCAATTTTGAACCAGGAGACGGAAATGTCATACAGTGGCGAACGAGATAACTTTGCACCCCATATGGCGCTGGTGCCAATGGTTATTGAACAGACCTCACGCGGTGAGCGTTCTTTCGATATCTATTCCCGTCTGCTCAAGGAACGCGTTATCTTTCTGACCGGCCAGGTGGAAGACCATATGGCTAACCTGATCGTGGCGCAGATGCTGTTCCTGGAAGCGGAAAACCCGGAAAAAGACATTTACCTGTACATCAACTCGCCAGGCGGTGTGATTACGGCGGGCATGTCAATTTATGACACCATGCAATTCATCAAGCCGGATGTCAGTACCATCTGTATGGGGCAGGCGGCATCCATGGGTGCTTTCCTGTTAACCGCAGGGGCGAAAGGTAAGCGTTTCTGCCTGCCTAACTCCCGCGTGATGATTCACCAGCCGCTGGGTGGTTACCAGGGCCAGGCGACGGATATTGAAATCCACGCCCGAGAAATTCTGAAAGTAAAAGCGCGCATGAATGAACTTATGGCGCAGCATACGGGTCAACCTCTCGAGCAGATCGAGCGCGATACCGAGCGCGATCGCTTCCTCTCTGCACCAGAGGCAGTTGAGTACGGCTTAGTCGACTCCATTTTGACCCATCGTAATTGATGCCCGCGACGCGAGTGTGCCGCTATACTAAGGTAGGGCGGAACGTTGCCTGTAAGCAGCTTGCGTCTGAGAATGGCATTTGCGTCGTCATGTGCGGCACATAGAACTTAAAAAGAGGTTTGGACTCATGACAGATAAACGCAAAGATGGTTCGGGCAAACTGCTGTACTGCTCTTTTTGCGGCAAAAGCCAGCATGAAGTGCGTAAACTGATTGCCGGGCCGTCCGTGTATATCTGCGACGAATGCGTCGATTTATGTAACGACATCATTCGCGAAGAGATTAAAGAAGTCGCGCCGCACCGTGAGCGCAGCGCGTTACCAACGCCACACGAGATTCGCCACCACCTGGACGACTATGTCATTGGTCAGGAGCAGGCGAAAAAAGTGCTGGCGGTGGCGGTATACAACCACTACAAACGTCTGCGTAACGGCGATACCAGCAATGGCGTAGAGCTGGGCAAAAGTAACATTCTGCTGATCGGGCCTACGGGTTCTGGTAAAACCCTGCTGGCGGAAACGCTGGCGCGCCTGCTGGATGTTCCGTTCACCATGGCGGATGCCACCACCCTGACCGAAGCCGGTTATGTGGGTGAAGACGTTGAAAATATTATCCAGAAGCTGCTCCAGAAGTGCGATTACGACGTACAGAAAGCCCAGCGCGGGATCGTCTATATCGATGAGATCGACAAAATCTCCCGTAAATCAGACAACCCGTCGATCACCCGTGACGTCTCGGGCGAGGGCGTGCAGCAGGCGCTGCTGAAGCTGATCGAAGGTACGGTTGCGGCTGTTCCACCGCAGGGTGGGCGTAAACATCCGCAGCAGGAATTCTTGCAGGTTGATACCTCCAAGATCCTGTTTATCTGTGGTGGTGCGTTTGCAGGCCTGGATAAAGTGATCTCTCACCGTGTGGAAACCGGCTCCGGCATTGGTTTTGGCGCAACGGTGAAAGCCACGTCTGAAAAACCAAACGAAGGCCAGCTGCTGGCGCAGGTTGAACCGGAAGATCTGATCAAATTCGGTTTGATTCCGGAATTTATCGGCCGTCTGCCGGTTGTGGCGACCCTGAACGAACTGAGCGAAGACGCGCTGATTCAGATCCTGAAAGAGCCGAAAAACGCGCTGACCAAGCAGTATCAGGCGCTGTTTAATCTGGAAGGCGTTGAGCTGGAATTCCGTGACGAAGCACTGGACGCGATTGCCAAGAAAGCGATGGCGCGTAAAACCGGTGCCCGTGGCCTGCGTTCTATCGTAGAAGCAGCATTGCTCGACACGATGTACGATCTTCCTTCTATGGAAGACGTTGAAAAAGTCGTGATCGACGAGTCCGTCATTGGTGGCCAGTCCAAGCCGTTACTGATTTACGGTAAACCGGAAGCGCAGCAGGCATCTGGCGAATAATTCACCATTTCATACAATCAGTTAATCAAAAAGGGGGGATTTTATCTCCCCTTTACTTTTTCCGTATTCATGGCGTTGAATGTATGGGAAACATCCCCATATACTGGATTACATGTTAATGGTTGTGTGAAGCACAGTTACATGACCAGTTTACCTGGCGGACACTAAACTAAGAGAGAGCTCTATGAATCCTGAGCGTTCTGAACGCATTGAAATCCCCGTATTGCCGTTGCGCGATGTGGTGGTTTATCCGCACATGGTCATACCCTTATTTGTAGGGCGGGAAAAATCTATCCGTTGCCTCGAAGCCGCCATGGATCATGATAAAAAAATCATGTTGGTCGCGCAGAAGGAAGCATCAACGGATGAGCCGGGTGTAAACGATCTTTTCACCGTCGGGACCGTGGCCTCTATTTTGCAGATGCTGAAGCTGCCAGACGGCACCGTGAAGGTGCTGGTGGAAGGCTTACAGCGTGCGCGTATTACCACTCTGTCAGACGATGGCGAGCACTTCTCTGCGAAGGCAGAGTACCTTGATTCACCGGAACTTGATGAGCGCGAACAGGAAGTGCTGGTACGCACCGCGATCAGCCAGTTCGAAGGCTACATCAAGCTGAATAAGAAAATCCCACCTGAAGTGCTGACGTCGCTGAACAGCATCGACGATCCTGCACGTCTGGCGGATACCATCGCTGCGCACATGCCGCTGAAGCTTGCTGACAAACAGTCCGTGCTGGAAATGTCCGACGTTAACGAACGTCTGGAATACCTGATGGCGATGATGGAGTCTGAGATCGATCTGCTCCAGGTTGAGAAGCGCATTCGCAACCGCGTCAAAAAGCAGATGGAAAAATCGCAGCGTGAGTACTATCTGAACGAGCAAATGAAAGCCATTCAGAAAGAGCTCGGCGAGATGGACGATGCGCCGGATGAAAACGAAGCGCTGAAGCGTAAGATCGACGCGGCGAAGATGCCGAAAGAGGCGAAAGAGAAAGCCGAAGCTGAGTTGCAGAAGCTTAAAATGATGTCTCCGATGTCGGCAGAGGCGACCGTCGTGCGCGGCTATATTGAGTGGATGGTGCAGGTTCCGTGGAATGCCCGCAGCAAGGTCAAAAAAGACCTGCGTCAGGCGCAGGAAATCCTCGATACCGACCACTACGGCCTGGAACGCGTGAAAGACCGCATTCTTGAGTACCTCGCGGTACAAAGCCGTGTGAACAAGATCAAAGGCCCAATTCTGTGCCTGGTAGGGCCTCCAGGCGTGGGTAAAACCTCTCTGGGCCAGTCCATCGCCAAAGCGACCGGACGTAAGTATATCCGTATGGCGCTGGGCGGCGTACGCGATGAAGCGGAAATCCGCGGTCACCGCCGTACCTACATCGGTTCTATGCCGGGCAAGCTGATCCAGAAGATGGCGAAAGTGGGGGTTAAAAACCCGCTGTTCCTGCTCGATGAGATCGACAAAATGTCTTCGGACATGCGTGGCGACCCTGCGTCTGCACTACTGGAAGTGCTTGATCCAGAACAGAACGTGGCGTTCAGCGATCACTACCTGGAAGTGGACTACGACCTGAGCGATGTGATGTTCGTGGCGACCTCCAACTCCATGAACATTCCGGCCCCGCTGCTGGACCGTATGGAAGTGATCCGTCTCTCCGGTTATACCGAAGATGAGAAGCTGAACATTGCTAAGCAGCACCTGCTGCCGAAACAGATTGAGCGTAACGCGCTGAAAGCCAACGAGCTGACCGTCGAGGACAGCGCGATTATCGGCATCATTCGCTATTACACCCGTGAAGCGGGCGTGCGTAGCCTTGAGCGTGAAATCTCCAAACTGTGTCGTAAAGCGGTGAAACAGCTGCTGCTGGATAAGAGCCTGAAACACATTGTGATTAACGGCGACAATCTGCATGCGTACCTTGGCGTTCAGCGCTTCGACTACGGTCGTGCAGACAACGAAAACCGCGTTGGTCAGGTGACCGGTCTGGCATGGACGGAAGTGGGCGGCGATCTGCTGACCATCGAAACCGCCTGTGTCCCGGGCAAAGGCAAGCTGACCTACACCGGTTCACTGGGTGAAGTGATGCAGGAGTCCATCCAGGCGGCGCTGACCGTGGTGCGCGCGCGCGCGGAAAAACTGGGTATCAACCCGGATTTCTACGAAAAACGCGACATTCACGTTCACGTTCCGGAAGGGGCGACGCCGAAAGATGGCCCAAGCGCGGGTATTGCCATGTGTACGGCGCTGGTTTCCTGCCTGACAGGGAACCCGGTTCGTGCTGATGTGGCCATGACCGGTGAAATTACGCTGCGTGGTCAGGTACTGCCTATCGGCGGGTTAAAAGAAAAACTGCTGGCGGCACACCGCGGTGGGATCAAAACCGTATTGATCCCTTACGAAAATAAACGCGATCTGGAAGAGATTCCGGACAACGTTATTGCCGATTTGCAGATCCATCCGGTGAAACGCATTGAGGAAGTTCTGACTCTCGCACTGCAAAATGAACCGTCCGGAATGCAGGTTGTAACCGCAAAATAGTGACCTCGCGCAAAGAGCGCCAATAAAAACAAGGCTGGTAAGTCATTTCGTACTTGCCAGCCTTTTTTTGTATAGCTAATTTAGATTGCTGATTGGGTTAGCCATCAACAACGGGTGTTGTAAGGTCATAGCAGGACTGATATAACTGCTGCGCGGTCGCGCTGTGAAGGATTCAGGTGCGATATAAATTATAAAGAGAGGAAGAGAACAGTGAATAAATCTCAACTGATTGACAAAATTGCTGCGGGTGCTGATATTTCTAAAGCTGCAGCGGGACGTGCTTTAGATGCTTTAATTGCTTCTGTTACTGAATCTCTGCAAGCTGGGGACGACGTTGCACTGGTAGGCTTCGGTACTTTTGCGGTTAAAGAGCGTGCAGCCCGTACTGGCCGCAACCCTCAAACCGGTAAAGAGATCACCATTGCTGCCGCTAAAGTGCCGGGTTTCCGTGCAGGTAAAGCGCTGAAAGACGCAGTAAACTGATTGCTTTCCCGCTCCAGGGAAGCTGAAAAGTACAAGGGCGCATCGTTTGATGTGCCTTTTTTGTTTGTCCAGACCTGATTTGTGCGAGTTTATGCGAGTTGTGGGCTGACAATTGCCCTGTTTTCTTGTCACAATACGCCTTTACGCGCGACGGTCAGGATTTTCCGTCAGCGTCAGGTAACCAGTCACCTACAGCGGAGTGTTGTTACACCATGATGGACAGCTTACGCACGGCTGCTAACAGTCTCGTGCTCAAGATTATTTTCGGTATCATTATCGTGTCGTTCATATTGACCGGTGTGAGTAGTTACCTCATCGGCGGTGGCGCGAACTACGCCGCAAAAGTGAATGGCCAGGAAATTAGCCGTGGGCAGTTCGAGAACGCTTTTGCTGGTGAACGTAACCGCATGCAGCAGCAACTGGGCGACCAATACTCTGAACTTGCAGCCAACGAAGGCTATATGAAAAACCTGCGTCAGCAGACGCTGAACCGCCTTATCGACGAAGCGCTGTTGGATCAGTACGCTAAAAGCCTGGGTCTGGGCATCAGCGATGAGCAGGTTAAAAAAGCCATCTTCTCGACGCAGGCTTTCCAGTCTAATGGGAAGTTCGACAACGCGCGTTACAACAGCATTGTTAACCAGATGGGTATGACGGCTGACCAGTACGCTCAGGCGCTGCGTAACCAGTTGACCACGCAACAGCTGATCAACGCGGTGGTGGGCACCGATTTCATGCTGAAAGGCGAAACTGAAGAGCTGGCGGCACTGGTGGCGCAGCAACGCGTGGTGCGTGAAGCGACGATTGATGTCAACGCACTGGCAGCGAAACAGCAGGTTAGCGACGCTGAAGTTAATGCTTACTACGAGCAAAACAAGAACAACTTCATCTCTCCGGAACAGTTCCGCGTAAGCTATATCAAGCTGGATGCAGCTGCGATGCAGGAAAACGCGACTGACGCCGAGATCCAGTCTTACTACGACCAGCATCAGGATCAGTTCACTCAGCCGCAGCGTAACCGTTACAGCGTGATCCAGACCAAAACGGAAGCAGAAGCGAAAGCCGTGCTGGACGAGCTGAACAAAGGCGCTGATTTCGCCACCTTAGCGAAAGCAAAATCCACCGACATTATTTCTGCCAAAAACGGCGGTGATATGGGCTGGCTGGAAGAGTCCACTACCCCGGACGAGCTGAAAAATGCAGGCCTGAAAGAGAAAGGCCAACTGTCTGGTGTAATCAAATCCTCCGTTGGTTTCCTGGTGGCGCGTCTGGACGATGTTGTGGCGGCGAAAACCAAGCCGCTGGCTGACGTTCGTGATGATATCGCTGCGAAAGTGAAGCAGGAGAAAGCGCTGGACGCCTTCTATGCTCTGCAACAGAAAGTGAGCGATGCCGCAAGCAACGACAACGAATCACTGGCGGGTGCTGAGCAGGCTGCTGGCGTTAAAGCGGTTGAGACGGGCTGGTTCAGCCACGAAAACCTGCCGGAAGAACTGAACTTCAAACCAGTTTCAGATGCCATTTTCAATGGTGGTCTGGTCGGTGAGAACGGTACGCCGGGCAGCAACTCAGACATCATTACCGTTGACGGTGACCGTGCGTTCGTACTGCGCGTCAGCGAGCACAAAGCCGAGGCAGTGAAGCCCCTGGCGGAAGTGAAAGATCAGGTGGTGGCGCTGGTCAAACACAACAAAGCGGCACAGCAGGCAAAACTGGATGCAGAGAAAATTCTGGCCGATCTGAAAGCCGGTAAGAACGATGCGCTGAAAGCGGCTGGCCTGAGCTTTGGCGAAGCAAAAACGCTGAGCCGTACCGGTCAGGATCCTGTCAGCCAGGCGGCGTTTGGCCTGAGCCTGCCGGCGAAAGACAAACCTGTCTATGGTACCACGACCGATATGCAGGGTAATGTGGTGCTTCTGGCGCTGGATGAAGTAAAAGCCGGTACGCTGCCAGACGCGCAGAAGAAGGCCATGGTTCAGGGAATTACCCAGAACAATGCCCAGATTGCTTTCGAAGCGATGATGAGCAACCTGCGTAAAGAAGCCAAAATCAAACTGGGTGATGTGGTCACTCAGGAGCAATAATTACGTATCTGCTCGCAGATTTTAGTAACGCTCTGCAAAAACTAAAGGCCGCTTTCGCGGCCTTTTCCATTTCTGCAATCTGTTGTTTGTCCCTGTTTTCCCGTGCGGTTATCGTGGCGTGGCTGTCAACAAACAAGGAGAAAACAGCATGAAATGTGGAATCAAAGCACTGTTAATTACACTGGCTATTGCCACTTCCGGGATGAGTGCGGGCGCGCTGGCGGCGTCCCCCTCGGTTAAAGCGCAGGCTGCACAAAACCAGGCCGATGCAACGTCACAAGGTCATGTTAAAGCCAACGCGACGGCCAGCACGAAAGCCATTGAGGACGAGGGTACGCGGGTCAGTATCAATACTGCCTCTGCGGACGATCTTGCCCGCGTTATGAATGGTGTGGGTCTAAAAAAAGCGCAGTCCATCGTCAGCTATCGTGAAGAGTATGGCCCTTTCAAAACCCTTGACGATCTCAAGCAGGTGCCGGGTATGGGCAGCGCGCTGGTTGAGCGCAATCTCGCACACCTGACGCTGTAATCGCGTAATCACTTGCACTGCGGCAAAAATTTGCCAGGATAAAGAGGTCATACCAGTTATGACCTCTGAACCTATAACAACGAAAGGCTATTGCGCTATGCAGACACAAATCAAAGTCCGTGGTTATCACCTCGATGTTTACCAGCACGTCAATAACGCCCGCTACCTTGAATTTCTTGAAGAGGCGCGCTGGGACGGTCTGGAGAACAGCGAAAGCTTCCAGTGGCTGACCGCACACAACATCGCGTTTGTGGTCGTCAATATCAACATTAACTACCGCCGCCCGGCTGTGCTGGGGGATGTGCTCACCGTGACCAGTGAGGTCCAACAACTGAATGGCAAAAGTGGTGTATTGAGCCAGGTCGTTACGCTGGAGCCAGAAGGGCAGGTGGTGGCCGATGCGCTGATCACCTTTGTCTGTATCGATCTCAAAACCCAGAAAGCGTTGCCGCTGGAAGGGGAGTTGCGCGAAAAGCTGGAGCAGATGATCGCGTAAGAAATGTTCAGGGATAACTGTGCTGTCGACACTTACCGTTCGACAGCACGGTCAGGTAGCCCTTATTTCAGACCGGTCTTTTTCTGCATTGCGGCCATCACGCCAGGTTTATCCGCAAGGTAATGATTCAGACCGTTCGCGCGCAGGTTACAGGCGGCACACTGCCCACAGCCGTCCCCTTTAATGCCGTTGTAGCAGGTCAGGGTCTCGTTGCGAACAACATCCAGCTTGCCCCAGTAGTCGGCCAGCGCCCAGGTTTCAGCCTTATCCAGCCACATCAGCGGCGTTTCGAAGCGGGTCTCTTTTGCCATTCCCAGATCGACGGCGTGATTGAGTGCTTTCACGAATTCATCCCGGCAGTCCGGGTAGCCAGAGAAGTCGGTCTCACACACGCCCGTGATCACCGCTTCGGCTTTCACCTGGTAGGCATAGATCGCCGTCAGGGTCAGGAAGAGAATGTTGCGGCCCGGTACGAAGGTGTTCGGAATGCCACTGGCATCCGGTTCGTAATCAGGCACCGGAATGCTGTCGCGGGTGAGGCTGCTGACGGCCAGTTCATTTAACAGCGTCACGTCCAGCACTTTATGAGCGCGGGCGCCCAGTTTGAGGGCCAGTTCACGAGCGACATCGATTTCAGCGCGATGACGCTGACCATAATCAAAAGTGACGCAGTGCACTTCATCATACTGGTGAAGCGCCTGAATCAGGCAGGTTGTGGAATCTTGTCCTCCGCTGAACACGACGACGGCACGTTTCATAGATCATCTCGACAGTTACAGTAAAAGCGTCATGTTAACGCCTGGCTAAAGCGGCGACCAGCTTCTTCACGCGTTTGGGGGAGGAAGCCAGGCTTCGGTGAAGTCAAACCAGCCGCGAGTGTTAAGGCGTATGCCGTTGACGCCCGGAGGCGCGCTGATTTGATACTGGTAGTTAAAGAGCGGCGTCAGGACGGCTGTCTCCATTAACCGGCTGAAGATAGCCTGAAGTCCTGCGTGTCGGTCACGTTCGTCGGCCTGCGTCTGCACCGCATCCAGCGTGGCCTGCAAATGGGCGTATGCCGGTGCGCTCAGCAGATGCGGCCAGAGCGCATCGCAGCGGAGCCACTGCTCAAGCGTGTACGCTGGCGCTTCGCCAATCAGTCTGTCTCCCATCATGATGTCTGCATCGGCAAGCTGCTGGCACCCGTCCCACGTTTTGGCGTCGTGAAAGATGACGGTCAGTTCACAACCCTGCCGCGCAAGGTATGCTTTTAACTGGCTGGCCATGGTGTGAAGCTCAACCGGCAGGTGGTAGACGAGCGTCAATGCCTCTGGCAGCGCAACGTCGGTTAAATCAGGCCATTGGGGGATCGCCCAGCCGGGAAGCAGTTCCTCGGTAGGGGTGATGAGCCCTTCGTTCAGGGGAAGCGTGTGCAGCAGCGTTGAGAGATGAATGATATTAATCAGCCGCTTTGCCTGAAGTTCGCTCAGACGTGGGCTCTGTTTCAGCGTGAGGTAGCAGAAACCCAGACTGGTGCTGTTACTCACCAGCCGCAGGCTGGCCAGCTCGTCGGCCTCGCCAATGGCGATTTGCACCGGGTGGCGACAGCTGGTGCCCAGACTGTAGTCAAAAAGCTGGGGCGTGATCCAGTACTCGATAGCCTTAAGCAACGGATGGCCAAGGTGATACTGCTCGTGGCTTTCCAGACGCACCAGTTCAGGCTCAAAAACGCTCAGTCGAAAGGGACCGCTGCCCACCACGGGGTAATCGGGATGCGCCAGACGGCTACAGTAGGTTGCCAGCCTGTGCGCCAGCCAGTAGTCAGGTTGATGGAGAATAAACGTCAGGCACTGCGGATGCGTGGTTTCGATACGTAAGACGCTGCGGAAAAGCGTGCCCAAGCCGGGCTGCGATAACAGCGCCGTCAGGCTTTGCCGGAGCTGTGCCGTCTCTATTTTATCGCCGTTATGCCAGTGCAGGGTGGAGCGAATGTAGAAATGCCAGCGCAGGCCGTCAGCGGAGATTTCCCAGTGATGCGCCAGATCGCCCGTGGGTTCACTGCTGTTACCATTAAAACGCGTCAAACCAGAGAATACCTGTCCCGCCAGATGCTGCTCCGCCCGGCCAGGGAGAAACCCTGGCTGGAGCGGCTCCAGCGAGCGATAGTAGGGAATACGCAGCGTCGGCGTATCGTTCTGCCACTGCCCGCCCATAAACGGATGCAGCAGCGATCGCAAATCTTCAGGCGCGAGCTGGGCCAGCTCCAGCGCGTTGTGCTGCTGTCCACTTTTCAGGGCCTCTTCCATCATCGTATTACGCAACGAGTCCGGGGTGACGTGAAAGCGTAATTCCCCACGCTTACCTCGTCCGGAGCGGGCGTGCCAGCTTAGCCAGCCCGCCTCCTGCGCCTGGCGCAGCAGGGTGCGAACATGTCGCTCGCTGCAAAAGCAGCGGCTGGCAAGTTCACTGATGGTAACCTGCTGCGGTGCGCCGGCGGAGGGGTGCCACAGACGCTGATACTGGTTAAGACGATTAAGCTGGCGCATGAAAAACCCGGAACAATAATTATCATCTATTCACTATTACTTCCGTATATCTCACGTAATACTGATGCACAAGTTAACCGCATCACATTTCGGGAGTAATTATGGCTCGGCTCGCTGCATTTGATATGGACGGCACGCTGTTAATGCCGGATCACCGTTTAGGGGAGAAAACCCTGAACACACTTAAGCGCCTGCGCGAGCGTGAAGTCACCCTGACGTTTGCCACTGGTCGTCATGTTCTCGAGATGCGCCATCTGCTGGGAACATTTGCCCTCGATGCGTTCCTGATCACCGGCAACGGGACGCGCATTCACTCCGTCGACGGCAATATGCTGCACCGTCAGGATCTGAATCCGGAAGTGGCGGACATTGTCCTGCACAGCACCTGGGATACGCAGGCCAGCGTGCATGTTTTTAATGATGAAGGCTGGTTTACCGGGCGTGAGATCCCGGCATTGCTGCACGCTCACGTTTACAGCGGCTTTAAATATCAGCTTATCGATTTGCGCCGCATTCCGGCACACAAGGTGACCAAGATCTGCTTCTGTGGCGATCACGACGATCTCTGCCGCCTGCGTATTCAGCTTAACGAGGCGCTGGGCGACCGGGCGCACCTGACCTTCTCGGCGGTGGACTGCCTTGAAGTGCTGCCGGTGGGCTGTAACAAAGGATCTGCGCTGGCGGTGCTGAGCGATCATCTGGGGCTGACGATGCAGGACTGTATGGCCTTTGGTGACGCCATGAACGACCACGAGATGCTGAGCAGCGTGGGTCGTGGACTGATTATGGGGAACGCGATGCCGCAACTTATTGCCGCGCTCCCGCATTTACCGGTTATCGGACACTGTCGTAACGAAGCGGTGTCCCATTTTTTGACGCATTGGCTGGACAAAAATAACCTCCCATATTCCCCCGAATAGTGAGACCCTTCCAGCAAGCCAGGCTTTAGCCTGGCTTTTTTTTATTTCACCAGCTGCGAAATCTGCGCTTTCCACGGTTCTACATCGCCAATAGTTGCCTGCACCCATTCTGCGTTGTAATAGGTGTCCAGGTAGCGCTCCCCGCTGTCACACAGCAGCGTGACGACAGAGCCGGTACGGCCTTCTTCGCGCATCCTCGCGGCCAGCTGTAGCGCGCCCCACATATTGGTGCCGGTGGAAGCCCCGACTTTACGGCCAAGCTGTGTCTCCAGCCAGTGCGCCGTCGCGACGCTGGCGGCGTCCGGCACGCGGAGCATCTCATCCACAACGTCCGGAATGAACGAGGGTTCGACGCGCGGGCGACCAATCCCTTCGATCTTGCTCCCCACGGGGCTGCGCAGGCTGGCATCGCGGGATTGCCAGTAATCGAGGAACACCGAGTTTTGCGGGTCAACCACCATCAGCTGCGTATCATAACCCTGACAGCGGATATAACGTCCGATGGTGGCGGAGGTTCCGCCCGTGCCCGCGCTCATGACAATGTAAGAGGGAACAGGATGCGGCTCGTGGGTCATCTGGCGGAAAATGCTGTCCGCAATGTTATTATTGCCGCGCCAGTCGGTGGCGCGCTCGGCGAAGGTAAACTGGTCCATATAGTGACCATTCAGTTCGCGGGCCAGCATTTCGGAGGCCGCATAGATTTCGCAGGCGCTTTCCACAAAGTGGCAGCGTCCGCCGTAAAATTCGATCTGTTCGACTTTACGTTTCGCCGTGCAGGAGGGCATCACGGCGATAAACGGGAGGCCCAGCAGGCGGGCAAAGTAGGCTTCGGAGACGGCAGTTGATCCGGACGACGATTCAATAATCGTGGTGCCTTCTTTGATCCAGCCGTTACATAAACCGTATAAAAAGAGTGAACGCGCCAGGCGATGCTTCAGGCTGCCGGTAGGATGGGTGCTTTCATCCTTCAGGTAAAGCTGAATGCCGGGAAATCCAGGCAGAGGCAGGCGGATCAAGTGGGTGTCTGCCGAGCGCTGATAGTCGGCATTTATTTCGCTGATGGCATGTTTAACCCAGGTGCTATTCATCGTAGTTATCCGTTTGTCATTTTGTGCCCAGCATAGCGAAAAGCACAGAAAAAATTGTTGCTATCTGACCTTTAAAATAGAATGTAAGGAGAATAATTTTCTCTTCGAGGTGGCTATGTTAGATAAAATTGATCGTAAGCTGCTTTCTTTGCTGCAAAGCGACTGCACCCTCTCTTTGCAGGCGCTGGCAGATGCCGTTAATCTGACCACCACACCGTGCTGGAAGCGCCTCAAGAAGCTGGAAGATGATGGCATTCTGCTGGGACGCGTGGCGTTGCTGGATCCCGAAAAACTGGGGCTTGGACTGACCGCCTTCGTCCTGATAAAAACGCAGCATCACAGTAGCGAATGGTACTGCCGCTTCGTCACCCAGGTTTCCGACATGCCCGAAGTGCTCGGCTTCTGGCGCATGGCGGGGGAATACGACTATCTGATGCGCGTTCAGGTGGCAGACATGAAGCGCTACGATGATTTCTACAAGCGGCTGGTCAATAGCGTACCAGGCTTGTCCGATGTCACCTCCAGTTTCGCCATGGAACAGATTAAATACACCACAGCGTTACCCATTGAATAACTTCTAAAAATACCTTCAGGAAAAGACCGCGTGCGATTATTTGCCCAATTAAGCTGGTACTTTCGTCGGGAGTGGCAACGCTACCTCGGCGCGGTGGCCCTGCTTATTATCATTGCCATTCTGCAACTGATCCCGCCCAAAGTGGTGGGTTACGTCGTGGATGGCGTTACGGAACAACATTACACCGCCGCACGGGTGATGATGTGGGGCGGTACGCTGGTGCTGACGGCCGTGGTGGTTTACCTGCTGCGTTATGTCTGGCGCGTGCTGCTGTTCGGCGCGTCCTATCAGCTTGCCGTTGAGCTGCGCGAGGACTTTTACCGCCAGCTGAGCCGCCAGCACCCTGAGTTTTATCTGCGTCACCGTACCGGGGATCTCATCGCCCGCGCCACTAACGATGTAGACCGCGTGGTGTTTGCCGCCGGTGAAGGGGTGCTAACGCTGGTGGATTCCCTGGTGATGGGCTGTGCGGTACTGATTGTGATGTCTACGCAAATTAGCTGGGAGCTCACGCTGCTGGCGCTGCTGCCGATGCCGCTGATGGCGCTGGCAATTAACCGCTACGGCGAGCAGCTCCATGAACGCTTTAAGCTGGCGCAGGCGGCGTTCTCGTCGCTGAACGATCGCACCCAGGAGAGCATGACCAGCATCCGCATGATCAAAGCGTTTGGTCTGGAAGACCGCCAGTCCGCGCTGTTTGCCGCCGACGCCGCCGATACCGGCGCGAAAAACATGCGCGTGGCGCGTATTGATGCCCGTTTCGATCCGACAATTTATATTGCGATTGGCATGGCGAACCTGCTGGCAGTGGGCGGCGGCAGCTGGATGGTGGTGCAAGGCACGATGACCCTCGGGCAGTTAACCAGCTTTGCGATGTACCTTGGGCTGATGATCTGGCCGATGCTGGCGCTGGCCTGGATGTTTAATATCGTTGAACGCGGGAGCGCCGCTTACAGCCGTATCCGCGCCATGCTGGCGGAAGTGCCGGTCGTGAACGATGGCAGCGAGCCGGTGGCGGAAGGTCCGGGTATTCTCAAGGCTGATATCCGCGCCTTTATCTACCCGCAAACGGAACATCCGGTGCTTGAGAACGTCAGTTTCACGCTGCGTCCTGGTCAGATGCTGGGCATCTGTGGCCCGACGGGTTCCGGTAAAAGCACCATTCTGTCACTGATTCAGCGCCATTTTGACGTGAGCGAAGGCGATATCCGTTTCCACGACGTCCCTCTGCCACGTCTGCTGCTGGATGACTGGCGCAGCCGCCTGGCGGTCGTCAGCCAGACGCCGTTTTTGTTTTCAGACACCATTGCCAACAATATCGCGCTCGGGTGTCCGACGGCGACACAGGACCAGATCGAGCACGTGGCGCGTCTGGCCAGCGTCCACGAGGATATTCTGCGCCTGCCGCAGGGCTACGATACGGAAGTGGGTGAGCGGGGCGTTATGCTCTCCGGCGGACAAAAACAGCGTATCTCTATTGCCCGCGCGCTGCTGCTGGACGCTGAGATCCTGATACTGGATGATGCGCTGTCCGCAGTTGACGGGCGTACTGAACATCAAATTTTGCATAACCTTCGCCAGTGGGGAGAGGGGCGCACGGTCATCATCAGCGCGCACCGTCTGTCGGCCCTTACCGAAGCCAGTGAAATTCTGGTGCTTCAGCACGGGCATATTGCTCAGCGTGGTCAGCATGAGCAGCTTGCCGGGCAGACCGGATGGTATCGGGATATGTACCGCTATCAACAGCTTGAAGCCGCGCTGGATGAGGAGGTCGCCGATGCGTAAGTTTGGACAGATGTGGCCGACGTTAAAACGGCTGCTGGCCTATGGCTCACCGTGGCGCAAACCGCTTTCCATCGCCGTGCTGTTGCTGTGGATCGCCGCGATTGCGGAGGTGACCGGTCCGCTGCTTATCAGTTATTTCATCGACAATATGGTGGCGAAAAACTATCTGCCGCTGGGGCTGGTGGCGGGGCTGGGCGTGGCGTATGTCGGCCTACAGCTGACGGCGGCGAGGCTGCACTATGCGCAGTCGCTGCTGTTTAACCGGGCCGCCGTGGGCGTGGTCCAGCAGCTTCGCACGGATGTGATGGATGCCGCGCTGCGCCAGCCGCTGAGCGAGTTTGATACTCAGCCGGTCGGGCAGGTTATTTCGCGCGTCACCAATGACACCGAGGTGATCCGCGACCTCTATGTAACCGTTGTCGCAACGGTTCTGCGCAGTGCCGCGTTGATTGGCGCGATGCTGGTGGCGATGTTCAGCCTGGACTGGCGTATGGCGCTGGTGGCGATCGCTATTTTCCCGGCGGTGCTGATTGTGATGGTAATTTACCAGCGCTACAGCACGCCGATTGTTCGTCGCGTGCGCGCTTACCTCGCAGATATCAATGATGGCTTCAACGAAGTGATCAACGGCATGAGCGTTATCCAGCAGTTTCGCCAGCAGGCGCGTTTTGGCGAGCGAATGGGAGAAGCCAGCCGCTCGCACTATATGGCGCGGATGCAGACGTTACGGCTGGATGGCTTCCTGTTACGCCCGCTGCTGAGCCTCTTCTCTGCGCTGGTGCTGTGCGGGCTGTTGATGCTGTTTGGCCTGACGACGCGCGGAACCATCGAGGTGGGGGTACTGTACGCATTTATCAGCTACCTTGGACGCCTTAACGAACCGCTGATTGAACTCACCACGCAGCAATCGATGCTGCAACAGGCGGTGGTTGCGGGCGAGCGTGTATTCGAGCTGATGGACAGGCCGCGTCAGACCTATGGCGATGACGAACGCCCGCTGGAAAGTGGATCCATAGCGTTTGATCATGTCTCGTTTGCCTACCGCGACGACCAGCTTGTCTTGCAGGATATCAACCTCGAGGTACCGTCGCGCGGTTTTGTCGCCCTGGTTGGGCATACCGGCAGCGGCAAAAGCACGCTCGCCAGTTTGCTGATGGGCTACTATCCGTTGACGCAGGGGGAGATCCGTCTGGACGGACGGCCGCTTGCCGCGCTTAGCCACAACGCGTTACGTAAGGGCGTCGCGATGGTGCAGCAGGATCCGGTGGTACTGGCGGATACCTTTTATGCCAACGTGACGCTGGGACGACCTTTCACGCCTGAGCAGGTATGGGAGGTGCTGGAAACGGTGCAGCTTGCGGATCTGGCGCGCGGGTTAAGCGAGGGGATCCATACCCGGCTGGGTGAGCAGGGCAATAATCTCTCGGTCGGGCAAAAGCAACTTCTTGCGCTGGCGCGCGTGCTGATTGAGACGCCACAGGTGTTAATTCTGGATGAAGCGACCGCAAGCATTGACTCCGGTACCGAGCAGGCGATCCAGCAGGCGCTGGCTGCCGTGCGGGATCGCACTACGCTGGTGGTAATCGCCCACCGCCTCTCAACCATCGTCGATGCCGATACCATTCTGGTGCTGCACCGTGGCCAGGCCGTTGAACGGGGGACGCACAGAGCGCTGCTTGAGGCAAAAGGACGCTACTGGCAGATGTATCAGTTGCAGCTGGCAGGCGACGAACTGGCCGCCAGCGCGCGCGAGGAAGAGTCACTCAGCGCCTGATGCACCATAACAAGGCAATGCGCTAACAGACTTAACCGTTGGTGCAAAACTGAAACGCACCCTGCACTGCCATGGTGCGTTTTTTTTCATCCCTACCCGGCGCATGCGCGCCGCGGCGCTTTCCTCCTCACCTTTCACTTCTGGCACACCCTTTGCAATATCCCTTTCGTGTTAGCTGCGGCCATTACCGAATTCTGACTGGAGGGGATATATGAAGCTGGTTACGGTGGTAATCAAACCATTCAAACTCGAAGACGTGCGTGAAGCGCTGTCTTCCATGGGTATTCAGGGACTGACTGTCACCGAAGTGAAAGGCTTTGGGCGTCAGAAAGGTCATGCCGAGCTTTATCGCGGGGCGGAATACAGCGTTAACTTCCTGCCAAAAGTGAAGATTGATGTGGCGATTGCCGACGATCAGCTTGATGAGGTGATTGATGTCGTCAGCAAAGCAGCCTACACCGGAAAAATTGGCGACGGCAAAATTTTCGTTGCCGAACTACAGCGCGTCATTCGCATCCGTACCGGCGAATCTGACGAAGCGGCGTTGTAAGTAACTCCTGGCACACAGTGATAGGGATCGAGAAAATGAAGAAAGCAACAATGAAAACAGGTCTGGGTTCGCTGGCACTGCTGCCGGGCCTGGCAATGGCTGCACCTGCTGTGGCAGACAAAGCCGATAACGCCTTTATGATGATTTGCACCGCGCTGGTGCTGTTCATGACGATTCCGGGGATCGCGCTGTTTTACGGCGGCCTGATCCGCGGCAAGAACGTACTCTCCATGCTGACGCAGGTTGCCGTCACGTTCGCGCTGGTGTGCGTGCTGTGGGTGGTTTACGGTTACTCGCTGGCCTTCGGGGAGGGCAACGCCTTCTTCGGCAACGTTAACTGGGCGATGCTGAAAAATATCGAACTGACCGCGGTGATGGGCAGTTTTTATCAGTATATTCATGTCGCGTTCCAGGGCTCATTCGCCTGCATCACCGTGGGGCTGATTGTGGGCGCGCTGGCTGAGCGTATCCGCTTCTCTGCGGTACTGATTTTCGTGGTGGTCTGGCTGACGCTCTCCTATATCCCGATTGCGCATATGGTCTGGGGAGGTGGTCTGTTGGCTTCCCATGGCGCGCTGGACTTTGCGGGCGGTACCGTTGTGCACATCAACGCCGCGGTAGCAGGTCTGGTAGGCGCATACCTGATTGGTAAGCGCGTGGGCTTCGGGAAGGAAGCATTCAAGCCGCACAATCTGCCGATGGTCTTTACCGGCACCGCCATCCTCTATTTTGGCTGGTTCGGCTTCAACGCAGGTTCAGCCAGCGCCGCTAACGAAATCGCCGCGCTGGCCTTCGTGAATACCGTTGTGGCAACCGCCGGCGCTATCCTCTCATGGGTATTTGGCGAGTGGGCCGTTCGCGGCAAGCCATCGCTGCTGGGTGCCTGTTCCGGGGCGATTGCCGGTCTGGTAGGTATTACACCAGCGTGCGGTTACGTGGGCGTGGGCGGTGCGCTGCTGATCGGTATCGTCGCAGGACTGGCGGGGCTGTGGGGCGTTACCGCACTGAAACGTGTTCTGCGCGTTGACGATCCGTGTGATGTATTCGGCGTACACGGTGTGTGCGGCATCGTCGGCTGTATCATGACCGGTATCTTTGCTGCCCAATCTCTGGGCGGAGTAGGTTACGCAGAAGGCGTGACCATGATGCATCAGATGCTGGTACAGCTGGAAAGCATCGCGATCACCGTTGTCTGGTCCGGTGTTGTGGCCTTTATCGGTTACAAGCTGGCTGATATGACCGTTGGGCTGCGCGTGCCGGAAGAGCAGGAGCGCGAAGGCCTGGACGTCAACAGCCACGGCGAGAATGCCTATAACGCATAATTTGAGTGCCTTGCCGGGCGGCGGCTTCGCCTTACCCGGCCTGAAAAAGCACAATTCGCAGGCCCGGTGAGCGCAGCGCCACCGGGCTTTTTACATCATCCGCGATTACGCATCACACCTTCCTGCACGGTAGAAGCCACCAGCACGCCATCCTGAGTGTAAAACTCCCCGCGTACAAAGCCGCGCGCGCTGGACGCAGAGGTACTTTCCACGCTGTAAAGCAGCCATTCATTCATATCGAATGGACGGTGGAACCACATGGAATGGTCAATTGTGGCTACCTGCATCCCTTTTTCGAGGAAGCCCACACCGTGCGGCTGTAGCGCAACCGGCAGGAAGTTGAAATCCGACGCATACCCCAGCAGGTACTGATGCACGCGTAAATCTGCGGGTACGCTGCCGTTGGCGCGGATCCACACCTGGCGGGCGGGCTCAGCGGTATGCCCCTTCATTGGGTTATGAAATTCGACCGGGCGGATCTCCAGCGGTTTATCGCACAGAAACTTCTCTTTTACCTGCGGCGGCAGCAGATGCGCGAGAGCGCGGGCAATTTCGGTTTCCGATTTCAGATCGTCCGGCGACGGGGCAGACGGCATCTTTTTTTGATGCTCATAGCCCGGCTCTGGCGCCTGGAACGAGGCGGTCATGTAGAAGATGGGTTTGCCATGCTGGATGGCCGCCACGCGACGGGCGCTGAAGCTTTGACCGTCACGCAGAACTTCCACGTCGTAAACAATCGGTTTAGCGCTATCACCGGGGCGTAAAAAGTAGCTGTGAAACGAGTGCACCAGACGGTCTGCCGGGACGGTCTCCTTGGCGGCATACAGCGCTTGCCCCACGACCTGGCCGCCAAAAACCTGGCGTAAGCCTAAATCTTCGCTCTGTCCGCGAAATAGCCCTTCTTCTATTTTTTCCAGGTTCAGTAATGTCAGCAGATTGTTCAGTGCCTGACTCATAGTGGTCCTCAATAAACGCCGTGGCGAAAGATACGCTGAGTATAACCCAGAAATGAAAGTGGTCCGATGGGTAGAATAATCTTAATATCCGGACGAAATTAGGCATAAATCCGTGATTTGTGCCACACTTGTATTCGTTATGTGAATAAAACGACATCAGATGGGATCGATCCCGCTGGTGCATTGATGATAAGGAGACTTCAATGAAACTCGTGCCTATGCTCAGTGGTGTAGCAATTGCGGTAGCGTTGTCCGCCTGTGCTGGTAAGAGTGCCGATGTACCGGTGCCAACAGCAAGCGCAAACGGGATTAACACCCTTTCACAGCAAGCTATTCAGCAGCCAAATGTTTCCGGTACGATCTGGATCAAACAGAAGGTTGCGCTGCCGCCGGATGCGGTTTTAACGGTCACGCTGTCTGATGCTTCCCTGGCGGATGCGCCGTCTAAAGTGCTTGCGCAGCGCGCGGTTCGTACAGAGGGTAAACAGGCGCCGTTCAGCTTTGTGCTGCCGTACAACCCGTCTGACGTGCAACCCAATGCGCGTATCCTCCTGAGCGCGGCGGTAACGATCAACGATAAGCTGGTCTTTATCACCGATACCGTGCAGGAAGCGGTCAACAAAGGCGGCACCAAAATCGACCTGAACCTGGTACCGGTGCAGCAAACTGAAGTGCCTGTTGCAACGCAGACCAATCAGCCGACTCTGCCTACACCGCCAACACAGCTGTAATTCTCTTTCGCCCTCTCCATGTTGACGGGAGAGGGCGTCAGTACTCCCAGCGATACTTCTGCATATCAATTTGTCCTGCCCCGGACACCTGCACCCCTTCTGAAAGTAAAGCCTGACGCTGGCGCTGCAAGTCTGGCCCGGTGAGGGAAATGGCGCCATGGCGATTGACGACCCGGTGCCACGGTAACGTGCTTCCTTCTGGTAGCCTCCTTAGCACGCCGCCTACCTGACGCGCCGCGCGTGGAGAACCCGCCAGCCGGGCGACTTCCCCATAGGTCGTGACACAGCCTTCCGGGATCGAGGCTACGATTTGCCACACTCGCTGTGGGAAAGTGTCATGTTCGTCCATTGTTTCTCCTGCGGGAAATCAGCGAAGGGTAATGTTATACGAAGATAAAGAAGATTGTCGGGGCAGTTTGCGCAATAATCCAGCATCCGGTTGCCAGCGGCTTGCAATTGAGGTGCTCCACAGGGATAATGCGCCAGCGCGTTGGTTATCAACGCTCTCAATGGGGGCTCTGTTGGTTCTCCCGCAACGCTACTCTGTTCACCAGGTCAGGTCCGGAAGGAAGCAGCCAGGGCAGACGACGTGGGTGCCGGGATGTAGCTGGCAGGGCCCCCACCCATTTGTGCTCCTCTCCAGTCGTTCCCCTGAATAAACCTTCTAAATTATGTGACTATTGTATTTTTTGTAATGCAACCTTCATTTAACTGAAATAATAATGTCATAAACCTGTAATAATAGACTGTCATTTTATTTTTCGATGCCTTTATTCTGTCATAAGCTAAAAAATATATATCTGGATAACAAACTTATCTTCGTGTATTAAATTAAACACGTGTTCCGAAAGGATGTGACAATCATGGTTACTGCGGTTTTAAACGTTAAAATTGATGAAGCGCTAAAAGAAAGACTTCGCCACTATGCGGAAGACAATAATGAGAATTTAAGCGTGACCACAGAGAAACTGCTGCTGCTGGCATTTGAAGCAGTAGAAGAGGCGGGAGTATCGGAAGAGGATGTTGATAATCAGCATACGGAAGAAGAGAGCGTAACTCCATTTACTCCTAAAGAAATCAAAGCACTACGTAAACTTCTGAAGAAGAGAAAATGAAACAACAACTATCGACTGCCAGTGACTACAACGAGGCCTGCAATCTGTTACGTTCCGGCTACGTGAAACATGTTCGTCTTGGCTGGAATGTAGGAAGTGATGAGTTCTTTCGTATTGCGTCTGACTGGTGTGATACCGGTGCAAAAATAAAGAAAGAAGGGGATAATTTCATTATTTCGCTGAAAGGCTTCCCGATTCCACCTCAACATTAAGTTGTTCTTCATGAAAACTGCTGACTGCATGCGATACAGTCAGCAGTTTTTATTGTTTCTGGCGAATAATTTACACCAGGCTCCGTTTTACTGGCGCTACACTTTTATTTAATGCACGCCACAGCGGTTTGATCCGCAATAATGCCTCTTCAAGTTCTGGTGAACTGAGTGAGAAGGGCATACGCAGGTAGCGGTCAAACGCGCCTGATAGTCCAAAACGCGTGCCGGTGCCCATAATGATGCCTGTCGTTTCGGCGCGTGCCGCCAGCTGTGTCGCCAGCATGCCGGGTAATTCAATCCAGTATGAAAGCCCTCCCTCCGCTTCCTGAAACCGCCATTCGGGGAAATGTTCCCGCAGCATCTGGCCGCAGCGGTCGCGCCGTTCTGCCAGCATTTGCCGCCGGGCAGGCAGGAAGGTTGCACTGTTTTCGATAAGCCACAGCGTGGCCAGCTGTTCCAGCACCGGAGAGCCCAGATCCAGCGTGTCGCGCGTTTGCGCGAGGGTGGCGATAGTGCGTGACGAGGCGCGGATCCAGCCGAGACGCAGCCCACCCCAGAAGCTTTTGCCTGCGGAACCCAGCGTCATCACCGTGGCCTCCGGGTTAAAGGCGGCCAGCGGCGGCGGCGGGGGAACATCGAACCAGAGATCGACCATGGTTTCATCCACCACCAGCGTGGTGCGGGTCTGCGCGGCGATGTCGGTTATGGTCTGGCGCGTCGCGGCATCCATGCAACGTCCGGTTGGATTATGAAAATCCGGCATCAGATAGGCCAGACGCGGGGCGGTCTGGGCAAGCGTTGCGGCAAAACCGTCGGTATCCCAGCCCGTTTCAGGCAGCGAGACGCCCACGGGCCGGCATAGCGCCCCCTGAATAGCGGCTATCGCCAGCGGGTAGGTGGGATGATCCACCACCACGCGATCCCCGGGACCGGTCATCATTCTTAAGATCAGGGCGAAGCCGCTGACGGCGCCGTTCACCACCATCACTTCGTCTGCCCGGGTGGGCAGACCGCGTGCGGTGTAGCGGGCGGCGATAGCTTCACGCAGCACCGGAAGCCCAAGCTGATCGTACCCGGTCAGCGCCAGATTCGGCGTGATGGCCGTCAGCGCGTGGGCGTAGGCCTGGTGGATCTCTGGTCCCGCGTTGAGTGCGGCGGTTGAGAGATCCAGCGCCGCGCTGGCAGTAGAAAGCGTGGGCACGGCGCGGCGGTCTGGCAGGATCGCCCGCGAACCGCTGCCGTGACGGCTCTCCAGATAACCCTCTTCCCGCAGATGCGCCAGCGCGCTGCTGATGGTGGTGCGGCTTACGCTCAGAGCGGCGGCCAGTTCCCGCTCTCCGGGCAGGCGCGTGTTTAACGCCAGCCTGCCATCCAGAATTAACAGGCGTAACGCGTCAGCCAGCTGGCGCCACAGCGGGGTGCGGGAAGAGGCTTGCTGCCAGTGCCCTAACAGGCGTACCAGAGACTGGCTTCCAAAACGACGTGATGACATATGCAGTCCACTATTTGAAAACTGGACATTAATCATAGTGCCATTTTCACCGAAGATGGAACCTGGTTCTTCGGAGAAGAGAAAATGGTACGTCGTCTGGTACAACTTTATGTCGGTTTAGGCCTGTACGGGCTTTCAACCGCGATGTTTATTCGTTCGGATCTGGGTGTCGACCCGTGGGATGTCTTTCACCTTGGCGTCGCCATCCAGACCGGGATGAGCATCGGCACGGTGATTATTTTAACCGGGGCCGCGGTGCTGCTGCTGTGGATCCCGCTGCGTCAGCTGCCGGGACTGGGTACTATCAGTAATGTGATTTGTATTGGTCTGGCGGCCGATGCGTCAATGGCGCTGATCCCTGAGCTCACCTCGCTGCCCGTGCGCATCACCCTGCTGGTTTCCGGCATTGTGGTTAACGCCCTTGCCACCGGGATGTATATCGGCGCGGGTTTTGGCGCAGGCCCGCGCGACGGTCTGATGACCGGCATACATGCCCGGCTGGGCTGGTCGATCCGCAGCGTGCGTACCGCTATCGAGGTGACCGTGTTGATCGTCGGCTACCTCCTCGGGGGAGCGTTTGGCGTTGGAACCGTACTGTATGCATTAACCATCGGCCCGCTGATCCAGCTCTGTTTGCCGTGGTTTCGTCAGGGACCGCGCATTCAGAAAGCCGCGCGGCCGGAGCGGATTGTTTAATTTTGCGAAGCGCTCACAGGCTATGATGGCGTAACTGTGTCAGAATAGAGACTTCTCTTTTTACGACGCCAGAATGTATGAAAGCGATCACTCTTTATGACGTTGCCCGCGTGGCGGGCGTTTCCTATCAGACCGTTTCCCGGGTGATTAACGACGCAGAACACGTTTCTGCCCGTACGCGGGAAAAGGTCCGGCAGGCCATGGCGGCGCTACACTATGTGCCTAACCGTGGCGCGCAGCAGCTGGCCGGGAAACGTACCCGCACGCTGGGGCTAATGACCAGCGATCTGGCGCTGCATGCGCCGTCGCAAATCGCCTCAGCTGTAAAATCCCGGGCAGTGGAGCAGGGGGCTAGCGTACTCATCTCCATGGTGGAGCAACCCGCGCAGTGTCAGGCTGCTTTGCAGGAATTACTGGCGCAGCGCGTGGAGGCGCTGCTGGTGAACGTTCCGCTGGAAGATGCACAGGCAGAAATGCTTCAGGAAATGGCCTCGCCGACCCCGGTTCTTTTTCTCGATGTTTCCCCCACAGCTCGGGTTAACAGCCTTGTTTTCAATGCCGAACAGGGCGCTGGCCTGGGGGCAGAGCATCTGCTTTCGCTGGGGCACCAGCGAATTGCGCTGCTCGCCGGGCCGGAAAGTTCTGTCTCTGCCCGGGCTCGTCTGGCGGGATGGAAAACCACGCTGGCCCGGGCCGGCGTGGAGGCGTTTGCGGTGGCGCAGGGCGACTGGAGCGCGGCCTCGGGCTATGAGAAAGGGCATCAGCTCCTGGCGGGCGCGCAGCTGCCGGAGGCGATCCTCGTCGCTAACGATCAGATGGCGCTTGGCGTTTTACGCGCCTGTGCGGAAAAAGGCGTTGCGGTACCGGGGCAGATCTCGGTTGTCGGGTTTGATGATACGGCTGACAGCGCGTGGTTTTCACCTCCGCTCACCACCGTTCGGCAGGCGTTCCGCGAGGCCGGTGAGCGCAGCGTGGAGTGGCTGATGGCACCTGACCATCACGACGAACGCTGGCAGGAACAACTTCCCGTTACGTTGGTCGTGCGTCATTCCACCGCGCCGCGCGCCGCACGGCAGGCCGATCGTGAAGATCTGGCACAACAGCTCAGAACGCTGGCGCTGCTGGCGGAGAAACTGGCGCGCAGCTAGCACTTTTGTGATCGTGCTCGCCTGGTGACGATCAAAGTCTTTACCGCCACCGTTTACCAGGGCATGTTGGCTGAAATTGTGAGCGCTTCGCAAAGAGGTTGATATGTCTTCTACATTGCCGCTGACCCTCAGCGCACTTCTGGCGCGTCGTGACTGGGAAAACCCGGGCGTGACGCAGTGGAATCGTCTGGCTACACACGCGCCTTTTCATAGCTGGCGCGATGAAACCTTCGCCCGCGAGGATAAACTTTCGCTAAGCAAGCGTCTGCTTAACGGCGTCTGGCGATTCAGCTTTTTCCCGGCGCCAGAGCAGGTTCCCGAGGCATGGATAACGGACGATCTGGCTGACGCCGTTGGGATGCCCGTGCCGTCGAACTGGCAGATGGAGGGATTTGACACTCCCATCTATACCAACGTCACCTATCCGATAAATGTGAACCCGCCGTATGTTCCGGCTGAAAACCCAACTGGTTGTTACTCGCTCACATTTGAGATGAATGACGCCTGGCTGTGCAGCGGGCAAACCCGCATTATTTTTGACGGGGTGAATTCAGCTTTTCATCTGTGGTGTAACGGCCAGTGGGTGGGCTATTCGCAGGACAGCCGTCTGCCTGCGGAGTTCGATCTCAGCGCGGTGCTGCGACCGGGGCAGAACCGTCTGGCGGTGATGGTGTTACGCTGGTGCGACGGAAGCTACCTGGAAGATCAGGACATGTGGCGGATGAGCGGCATTTTCCGTGACGTCTCGCTGCTGCACAAGCCGGAAACGCGAATTGCCGATTATCAGATCGTGACCGATCTGAATGCCGAATGCGATCGGGCGATACTCCAGGTTGACGTTGCGCTGGAAGGCTCACGCTACGCCGAATGCGAGGTGGCGTTTACCCTGTGGCGTAACGGCGAAGCCTGCGCGCAAACCACGCAGCAGCCCGGATCGGCCATCGTGGACGAACGCGGCAGTTGGGCAGAACGGCTCACGGTGGCGATCCGCGTGAACGCTCCCGTGCTGTGGAGCGCTGAAACACCGGAA
Organism: Enterobacter cloacae complex sp. GYL001; assembly: GCF_049237125.1. Lineage (NCBI taxonomy): Bacteria > Pseudomonadati > Pseudomonadota > Gammaproteobacteria > Enterobacterales > Enterobacteriaceae > Enterobacter > Enterobacter cloacae complex sp. GYL001. The sequence goes on from NZ_JBMKGW010000006.1 coordinate 165,208, forward strand.
TGCTATCGGCTGACAATGTCGCTTCGGGATGCGCAGGGTAACGTGCTGGAGACTGAAGCCTGCGATGTCGGTTTCAGACGCGTCGAAATCAGCAACGGCCTGCTGAAGCTTAACGGCAAACCGCTGCTGATCCGCGGCGTGAACCGTCACGAACATCATCCTGAGAAGGGGCAGGTGATGGATGAGGCGACCATGCGCCGCGACATCGAATTGATGAAGCAGCATAACTTCAACGCCGTGCGCTGCTCACATTATCCGAACCATCCTCTGTGGTACACGCTTTGCGATCGCTACGGCCTGTACGTGGTCGATGAGGCGAATATTGAAACCCACGGCATGGTGCCGATGAGCCGCCTGGCGGACGATCCGCGCTGGTTGCCTGCCATGAGCGAACGCGTAACGCGTATGGTGCAGCGGGACCGGAATCATCCGTCCATCATCATCTGGTCCCTGGGGAATGAGTCCGGGCATGGGGCGAATCACGATGCGCTGTACCGCTGGCTGAAAACCGCCGATCCCACGCGGCCGGTGCAGTACGAAGGCGGTGGCGCCAGTACGGCCGCTACCGATATTGTCTGCCCGATGTATGCCCGCGTCGATCAGGATCAGCCGTTCCCGGCGGTGCCAAAGTGGTCGATTAAAAAGTGGATCGGCATGCCGGACGAAACCCGTCCGCTGATCCTGTGCGAGTATGCCCACGCGATGGGCAACAGCTTTGGCGGCTTTGCCAGCTACTGGCAGGCATTCCGCAGCCATCCCCGGTTGCAGGGCGGGTTTGTCTGGGACTGGGTCGATCAGGCGCTGACGAAAAAAGCGGAAGACGGCACGGCATACTGGGCCTACGGCGGCGATTTTGGCGATAAGCCCAACGACCGTCAGTTCTGCCTCAACGGGCTGGTGTTTCCCGATCGCACTCCGCACCCCGCCCTTTACGAGGCGCAGCGTGCCCAGCAGTTCTTTACCTTTACGCTGGTGAGCACCGTTCCGCTGGTCGTCGATATCCAGAGCGATTATCTGTTCCGTCATACTGACAACGAGCATCTGCGATGGTCAGTGGCGCGTGACGGTGCGGTATTGGCTTCCGGCGAAACACCCCTTTCTGTTGCGCCTCAGGAGACGCAGCGCGTTGAGATCCCGCTGCCTGAGCTTGACGCTGAGCCGGGCGAGGTCTGGCTCAACGTGGAGATCGTTCAGCCGCAGGCCACGCCGTGGTCGCCGCCCGGCCACCGTTGTGCCTGGGATCAGTGGCCGCTCCCGGCTCCGCTGTACCTTGCGCCACCGAAAGCAGGCGGAACCCCTCCGCAGCTAACGGTGCAGGACGAAGCGCTGGACATTACTCATCAGCAGCAGCGCTGGCAGTTTAGCCGTCTCACCGGAAACCTGACCCAGTGGTGGAACGAGGGCGCTGAAACGCTCCGTTCCCCGCTAACGGATAACTTCACCCGCGCGCCGCTGGACAATGACATTGGTGTCAGCGAGGCGACCCGCATCGATCCGAACGCGTGGGTGGAACGCTGGAAAGCGGCAGGGATGTATGGGATGTCCGCGCGCCTCCTCCAGTGTGAAGCGGAGCAGCATGCCCGTGAGGTGGTGGTGACCACGCAGCACGTCTGGGAGCATCAGGGTAAAGCGCTGTTTATCAGCTGCAAGCTCTGGCGGATTGATGACCACGGGGTGCTGCACGGTGATGTGCAGGTGACGGTGGCGTCTGACATTCCGGAGCCCGCTCGCGTGGGCCTGAGCGTTATGCTGGCGGATATCCCGGAAACGGTGCGCTGGCTGGGGCTAGGCCCGCTGGAGAACTATCCGGACAGAAAACTGGCGGCGCAGCAGGGGCGCTGGGCGTTACCGCTGGAAGAGATGCAGACGCCGTATATCTTCCCGACGGAGAACGGTTTGCGCTGCGACACCCGCGAGCTGACGTTTGGCTCCCATCAGTTGCAGGGACAGTTCCATTTCTCCCTGAGCCGTTATAGCCAGCGGCAGCTGCATGAGACAACGCATCAGCATTTGCTGCGGGAAGAGGCTGGCTGCTGGTTGAATCTTGATGCGTTTCACATGGGCGTAGGGGGGGACGACTCATGGAGCCCGAGCGTAGCCCCGGCCTTCATTCTGCAAAACCGCCGGCTGCGCTACACGTTTAGCTGGCAGCAGAACGGCTGAGCCGACACGTGCGGCCACTGCCGTGGCCGCAATGCTTATCTCAGGATCCCGCTTGCGCCGTGAATGCTCATATAAATCCCGACTACCGCGATCAGTGCCGCTGAGATCCACGGCGCCTTGCGCGAAAAGGCGCTAAAGCCGGGCCAGCGCTTCGCCGCATGTTTCAAGCTTAATGCGGCAATTGCGCCAGAGGCGACGAGAGTGAGCGCCAGTCCGATACTGAAACTGAACACCAGCGTGGCGCCGAGCGCGAAATGTTTCAGTTGCAGGCAGATCAGCAGCACCGTAATGGAGGCCGGACAGGGGATAAGCCCACCGGTCAGGCCGAATAGCGCGATTTGCCCGGTGGTGACCTCTTTACCGTTGAAGCGTCGGTTAATGTCCTGGGCGTGTGCGCGCTGGTGGGCATCCTGCCACTCCTCTTCAACCAGAGGAGACGTGTGGTCGTGATGATGCGCGTGGTCGTGATGATCATGATGGTGATGATGATCATCATGGTGGTGATGCGGCTGGCTCTCCTGCCAGGTTCGCCACGCCATCCACAGGGCGATCAACACGATCAGAACCCCGGAAATCAAGTGAAACCAGGGCTCAGAAGTATCTGCATCCCATCCCCGACCAAACCCTAATCCTGCCATCGCAATGATCCAGACGACCGCCGTATGAGACAGCGTTGCGGACAACCCAAGCAACACAGCCTGTTTCAGCGTACCGCGGATCGCCACAATGAAAGCCGCCATCATTGTTTTTGAATGGCCTGGCTCGAGGCCGTGGAGCGCGCCAAGCAGGATGGCGCTGGGGACAAACAGCCAGGCGTTACCCTGCTGAAGAAGAGAAGAAAAAGCGTTCATTGAACATTCCGGGGTGGAAAACATGCCGAGAATACTACTCCCCCCCAGTAGTATAATACTACCCCCCAGTAGAAAAATACCCAGGGGGAGTAGAGCGTGATATGCTTTTTACGCCACCAAAGAGGAGCTAAGCGATGTCACACACAGTTCGTGATAAAAAGAAGTTATTGACCCGCCTGAAAAAAATTCAGGGGCAAAGCGCTGCGCTGGAAAAAATGCTCAACAGCGATCATGAATGCGCCGAGGTGTTACAGCAGCTGGCGGCGATCAGGGGCGCGGTAAACGGCATGATGATGCAAGTAATTGAGGGACATTTAACCGATCACGTGGTGAAAGAGCCAGAGGAAGCGCAGCGCGAGGCCGATCTCGGGGTCGTGATGCAGGTGATCAAATCGTACCTTAAGTAATGTGCTTCTCCAGGTTGTGCCCGGCCCAGAGAATGAAATCCTCTTTAGGCAGTGCCTTGCTGAAATACCAGCCCTGGCCGTACTGCACGCCGTGGCGATGCAACCATTCAATCTGCCCTTCAGTTTCAATGCCTTCTGCGACCATCGCCAGTTTAAGCGATTTGGCCATTTCGATGATGTGGGGAGTCACGTTCTTGTACTCCAGCGCATCCACAAAGGATTTATCAATCTTCAGGGTATCGACATCCAGGTCCTGCAAATAGCTCAGGCTGGAGTAACCCGTACCAAAATCATCAATGTAGATAGCGTGCCCGGCGCGGCGAAACGCAGCGATGGCAGGCACGCTGACGGCGGGATCGGCAAAGCCGCGCTCGGTTAATTCAAGGGCGATCTGGCGCGGGTGGACGCCCCATTTGTTGAGCAACTGACTCAGCTGGCGAGGCAGCTCGGGGGACGTTAAATCCGATGGCGCAAGGTTGACAGAAATGTGCAGTTCCGGATGATGATGCAGCCAGGCGCCTAAATCCTCAAACACCTTATTCACCACCAGCTGCGTCAGCGTTGAAATAAGCCCCGTCTGCTCAGCCAGCGGCACAAAGAGATTGGGCGACAGGTGACTGCCATCTGGCTGCGGCCAGCGCATCAGCGCTTCAGCACCCACCAGTTTTCCACTGCACAGCGCCACGATGGGCTGATAGTAAACCTCGATCTCCCGGTTGTTGATTGCGTCGATCAGGCGGTTACGCGGGGATAACAAACGGCGGAGGATGCGCAGGACAATAAGGGCAGCAGCCAGGCTTAGCAAGATGCCAGCCGGTAGCCAGATGATCAGCTGCTGGTGCCAGGATTCCGCCAGCGGTTTTAACGACGCCCACGCGATCACCGTAAACCCCAGTTCGGGTACAGGTTTCAACACGTACATCGAGCCGTTGTATTGTACGCGCGTAACGTCCTGCTGCTCCTTAACGACAGAAAGAATATACGGGTCGACAATATTGCTTCTGGCAAATATCCGATGGGTTTCACTGCCCACCAGGGCGGCATCCATCGAAATTTCACCAAACGGGACAACATCCACAAGCGAGGCAGGATCAACCATCACCAGATAATGTCCTTTCCCCAGAACGGCCATATAGCGGTGAATGCCGAGGTCGTTTTGCGAGGTGAGCCACGCGCTATACCCGTCTGCGGTGATCCGCATCGGGGGCGGTAAGATCGCCGTATTACTGGATTGTTCAAGGGATGAGCAGAGCGGCTTCAGGTTATCGATATACATCACTTCCTGAATATAGCGCCATGAGAATTCAACCCGACGCATTTCGCGTAAATGCGGGGGAGTGCAGGGTGGGGCGTGGAATGTCTGTAGGTGCGTGAGCGCCTGTTTTGCCTGCGCAACGACTCTGTCGGTACGGATCAGGACGCGCGAGGCATAGCTGTCCAGAGCGTCCACAAATTTATCCTCTGCCTGACGATGCGCCAGCCAGATACTGAGGCACACAGGGACCAGCACAGAGAAGATCAGTATGCCTGTTACCAGGCTGACCAGATGTCGGGTTCGCATGCTGCTTTATCCTTTCCATATGCCCACCTTGGGCCTGGAGTTTGCGCGCCAGAAGAAAAAGTTTTTTATCGCTAAATGATATAGTTATAGCATGTGACAGTCTCAGGCAGGTATCTGAATCAACCTTTCAAAAACAGGCTGTGCGTGACAGGGGTTGTTTTTGCAGCAAAGCTCAGATAGTATTTTGTTATGTTATAACAATACATGAAGGCCAGAGATGAAACCGAATATCCATCCAACCTATCGCACCGTTGTGTTTCACGACACCACGGCTAATGAATACTTTAAAGTCGGCTCAACAATTAAGACAGACCGTGAAATTGAGCTGGAGGGGAAAACGTATCCCTACGTTACCCTTGATGTCTCCTCTAAATCACATCCGTTTTATACCGGGAAGCAGAAGACCTTCTCGACGGATGGCAGCGCGGCACGCTTCCGCAAGCGTTTTGGTGGCTTTCTTGATGCGAAGCGAGGCTAATCATGCAGGTGCTGAACTCATTACGCAGTGCAAAACAGCGTCACCCGGATTGCCAGATAGTCAAACGCAAGGGACGCTTATACGTGATCTGCAAATCTAACCCGCGCTTTAAGGCGGTGCAGGGACGTAAAAAAAGACGCTAAACGCGCGTCTCTCGCCAGCTTTCCAGGGAGCTTTTCTGTTTGCCATCGGCGGTAAAATTGTCGGTGGCAAGCCAGCTTTCAAACGCGCTCGCCAGCGCTGGCCACTCTTTGTCGAGAATTGAAAACCAGTCGGTGTCCCGGTTTCGGCCTTTAATGACCAGCGCCTGGCGAAAACGCCCTTCAAACTGAAAGCCCAGACGCAGAGCCGCTTTGCGGGAGGGTTCGTTCAGGCTGTTGCACTTCCATTCATAACGCCGGTAGCCCAGGGTATCGAACACGTACCGCATCAGCAGATACTGCGCTTCTGTCGACATGGGCGTGCGACTTAACAGTGACGAGAAGTGAACATGTCCCACTTCCACAACGCCGTTTTTAGGATCGATCCGCATCAGGGACAGCGTCCCGACAGGAGACTGGGTCTGGTTATCGATAACGGTAAAGTGGATGGGATCGGCTAATTCGCTCACGCTCGCCACCCATTCGGCAAACTCCTCTGCGGTGGCATCGGGTTCACGCAGCAGCCACGTCCAGCTTCGGGTATCTCCGGCCAGGGAATACGCAGAGAACAACGCCGGGGCATGCTCCACGCGCAGCGGCTCAAGCCGACAATAGCGACCCTGAAGTATCACCCGGGACGGGTGCGGGCGAGGCTGCCAGTCGAAAAGGCTTTCACCTACAGGTTGTCCAAACTCATTGAATGTATTCATCTTTATTCCCGTCACATTGAAAAGATCTCCAGATTAATGAATTGCTGGTTCCTTAAAAAGAACCACCAGGCTATGTTTTTCTGGTACCACGAGGAGGAATGATGAATATACCGGGTGATGAGCTTTACACCTTGCTCCATGCTGCGCTGAAAAAACGTGGGGAAGAGACGCTCCAGCGTGCGCTCTATCTTGCTTTGCGGGAGGCCATACTGTGCGGAAGGCTCCGGTCCGGCAGCCATTTGCCCGGCTCGCGAACGCTGGCGCAGCAGATCTCGGTGTCCCGAAATACCGTCAATGCGGCGCTGGACCAGCTCACGCTCGAAGGTTATTTGCTGCGTAGCCGCCAGGGTACGCGGGTGGGGCAATTCGCTCCTCGGACGATTACCCGGACATTACCGGACCCGGACGTCAGGCTGACAAAACGTGTCGCCCTGCTGCCCGCGCCTGTGCCGCGCGACACCCCGGTGATGGCGTTTACGCCGGGAACGCCTGCCATCAACTATTTCCCCTTACCGCTGTGGCGGCGGTTGTACGATCGTGTTCTGCGCGAGGAGGGAAGCACCCTGTTAGGGTATGGCGACCCGGCCGGCGAGCCGACGCTGCGGGCCGCCGTTGCCCGCCATCTTGCGCTGTCCCGCGGCATTGACTGCGATGCCAGCCAGATTGTGATAACCGAAGGGGCGCTGGAGGGCGTCAATCTGTGCACGATGCTGTTAAGCGAGCCGGGGGATGTTGCCTGGGTGGAAAATCCCGGCTATAGCGGCGCCAAAAGCGCTTTCGTCAAAACCGGCCTGGCGATGTCCGGCATACCGGTGGATGACGAGGGGATGTGCTGGGAAGGGTTGTCTGCGCCTTCACCCACGCTGATTTTTACCTCGCCATCGCATCAGTTCCCTTGCGGAAGCGTGCTCAGCGCGCGGCGGCGTCTGGCGCTGCTGGAACTGGCCCGGCAGCACAGCGCGTGGATCATTGAGGATGATTACGACAGCGAATTTCGTTATACCGGTGAGCCCGTCCCGGCGATGCTCGGAATGGTCAACAATGCGCCCGTTGTGTATCTGGGGACGTTCAGCAAAACGCTGTTTCCATCGCTCCGGATGGGGTTCATGGTGTTACCGCCAGCGCTGGCGAAGGCGGCGCGTCCGGCCATCGGCTCGCTGCTGCGCGGCGGGCATCGCGCTGAACAGCGCACCCTGGCGCTGTTTATTGAGGAAGGCCACTATGCACGACATCTTGCCGCCATGCGCCGCCTTTATCGTAAGCGTTACCGCCAGCTGCGGGAGGTGCTGAGCGCAGAGCTTCATACGCCGCATCGTGTTCTTGCCGGGGAAGGGGGAATGCATCTGACGCTGGCAATTGACGGTATCGACGACCAGCGGCTGGTGGAGCAGGCGAGAGCGTTTCAGCTGGCACCCGCTGCGCTGAGCGGGTATTACCTTGAGACGAAGCAGGGGCAAACCGGTCTGGTTTTAGGTTACGGTAATACCTCTGCTTCGCAGTTTGCGCCGGGTATCCGACGTCTTCAGGCGCTCATTACACAGCAGTGGGGCGGGAAAGGGTAAAGACATCATAAAAAGAGAGCTGGCCCTTAGTGATGACCATTTTCTGCAACTTCTCTTTTTGCCCGGCTTCGACGGCTGGCGAGTGCAGGATGCTGTCGATCAGCTCCTTCGGCACGTAGCGCGTGTTGTACCACTCCCCGTTGTAGCACACGCGGAAATCGAGTACGTCGATATCTTCATACCGGTAACGCGGATTGACGTCGAAAAAGAAAAACGCGTTAAACACCACGAACAGCACAACCAGTAGCCAGACGGAATCGACCAGTGTTTCAGACTTCAGCATGACGATAAGCGTTGCCAGCCAGGCGGCGTACATGGCGACGAACAATCCGGGGTGTTTGCGAATAAAGCTGATGCTAAAGCGCGGGCGATTGTCGCGCTTTTCGCGGGTATTGAGATCGTCGATGGTGGCGGTAAGCAGGCGCTGTATCTCTGTCATTTTTTGCCTTTATGATTGTTAAAAATACAGGTGATCTGCCTATTTTATGAGAGGGGTTTATGCGATGAAAGTAACAGTTATGCCAGGAAAAAGCATAACAGTTACTCAGGATGCGCTTAGATCATTTTAATGATTTTCGCCGGATTCCCGCCCACTACCGCATTGGCCGGCACGTCTTTGGTCACTACCGCGCCGGAAGCGATAACGGCATTATCGCCAATGGTCACGCCTGGATTAATCACCGCGCGTCCGCCGATCCAGACATTATCACCAATGGTGACCGGTTTACCGTACTCCAGCCCGCTGTTACGTTCGGTCGCATCCAGAGGATGCGTGGCCGTATAAATGTGCACTCCCGGCGCAAGCATACAGTTATCGCCAATGCGTACAGGGCAGACGTCCAGCATGACGCAATCGAAGTTAGCGTAAAAATTGTTGCCCAGATAGATGTTATACCCGTAGTCGCAGCGGAAGCTTGGCTCTATATAGGCACCTTCGCTTTGACCCAGCAGGTCAGCTAATAAGGCGCGACGTTCGGCCTTCTCATCGGGTGCGGTATGGTTATAGCGGTGAACAAGATGACGCGCGCGTAAACGGTCAGCCCTCAGCGTGTCATCGCCAGGGCGGTAATATTCACCTGCAATCATCTTCTGTTTTTCTTCACTCATGGGAACCTCTCTGGAATCGTTTTACGCAGCGTAAAGAGGATTAACCAGAAAGGGAACGTTCCCTAAAAGTGGCTGTGACGGGAGTCACAACATTCTTGCGCATAAATACGTTTTATACGGGAACCTGGCGTTTGCATTTGAAGCGTAATTCGAAAGGTAAATTCAGCTTAACAACGGGCGTAATGCCTTTACAGTCTCTCTTCAACGATTAACGAACAAATTTCCACACCGAAGAGGGGATCTTGTCATACAGTTTATTCATGGTCAGCTCAGCAAGACGATGGTCGGCAGCTGAATAAAATACCGCCAGTTCATTATCAGACAGCTCGTATTTATTTTTCTCAATAACACGTTCGAGAGTGTCAATTGACTGGCAGCGTCGCAGGCGCATCAAATAATCGACTTTTGTTAATGGTTTATCAGACATAAATTCACCTTAGTAATTGTAATAATTTTAACAGGAAAGACTAACCGGATTAGCTCTGCTGACATTAGTGAAGCAGCGAAATAGACGGTTTCCTGATTTACGCCATTTCTGCAAATCCTGTGCGTTAATGCCGTAGCTGCTGAACAACATAAAGGTGTCGTCCAGGTATTCATCAATTTGCTCTATCAACTTATTATCTTCATTGTACTTAATTTTATAATTAAGTGCGAAGGTGGCGATATGCTCGATCAGCTCGTTAAGCTGTAAATTGATAGCAGACGTTGGATCGTTCACCCAGCCATGGTTACTTTCTTCAAGATTGGCAAGGCAGTCATGGTACAAGGATTCGCAGAGAAATTTCAACTGCGCGATATCATGCCTTTTTGGCGAGTACTCGTCCATAGCGCATCCCCTTCTGAGTGATTTTTTACTCACCGAACATCATGTCGGGATGGATACAACTTGCTTAGCCACACGGGAGCTGTGTTCCTGATAACTCTAACTATAAGCCACTCTGATCAAGATTTCACCGCGCTATTACGAAAAATTACAATTAAATCGTTACTGTTCGAGCCTTTACGCAAATCTACCTTTTGCAGCGAACGCGTTAATCAATAAAAAAGACGATTTTTATCGGTTCCTTAGAATTCATTGAGTTAGCGCAAAGTTTCATGTGAAGTCCGAAACCAGATATCTTCAGATATTTTCCATTGCTTAGGAATAGTCCGAATAATTTACGTCACGAAATGATAATAAAAGAATGCTGAGTTCCTGGTGTAAGTTATCGGCCTATTATGATAGGCCTTATTAAAAAAGAGGAAAATAAATAGAAAGGCAATAGGTCTATTTTATGATTTTTTCTGAAAAAGAAAAAGGCCGCAAATGCGGCCTTTTTATCATGTGAAACCGGTATCAGTGATGTTCTACCGAATGATTGTGCTCAACGTCTTCATTCTTACGGCTGAAGCGGCGGCGAACCACCACGAAGAACACCGGTACGAAGAAGATCGCAAGAACGGTCGCGGTTACCATCCCACCCATTACGCCGGTACCTACTGCGTTCTGTGCGCCGGAGCCCGCGCCGGAGCTGATAACCAGCGGCATAACGCCGAGGATAAATGCCAGGGACGTCATCAGGATTGGACGCAAACGCATACGAACGGCTTCCAGCGTTGCTTCAATCAGGCCTTTTCCTTCTTTCTCCATCAGATCTTTGGCGAATTCGACGATTAGTATCGCGTTCTTCGCCGACAAGCCAATGGTTGTCAGCAGGCCCACCTGGAAGTAAACGTCGTTGGTCAGCCCACGGAACGTTGCGGCAAGCAGCGCACCGATAACCCCCAGCGGAACCACCAGCATAACGGAGAATGGAATCGACCAGCTCTCATACAATGCCGCCAGACACAGGAACACCACAATCAGTGAAATGGCGTACAGGGCAGGGGCCTGGTTACCGGACAGACGTTCCTGATAGGACATGCCGGTCCAGTCGTAGCCGACACCCGCAGGCAGTTTGCTGGCCAGTTCTTCCATCAGGTTCATGGCTTCACCGGTGCTTCGGCCCGGGGCTGCCTGACCGAGGATTTCCATCGATGGCAAGCCGTTATAACGCTCCAGACGCGGTGAACCGTATTCCCAGCGCGAGGTTGAGAAGGCGGAGAACGGCACCATCTGGCCATCGCTGCCGCGAACATACCAGTTGTTGATATCGTTCGGCAGCATACGGTATTGCGCTTCGGACATCACGTAGACTTTCTTCACGCGACCACGGTCGATGAAGTCGTTGACGTAGCTGCCACCCCAGGCTGCACCCAGCGTGGTATTAATGTCGCTGATGGAAACACCCAGCGCCTGCGCTTTTTCCTGGTCGATATCGATCTTGTACTGCGGCGTATCTTCCAGACCGTTAGGACGTACGCCCACCAGCAGGTCAGGGTGTTTTGCCACCTCGCCAAACAGCTGGTTACGCGCCTGAGTCAGTTTTTCGTGGCCCAGACCGCCCTGGTCAATCAGCTGGAAGTCGAAGCCGGTCGCCGTACCCAGTTCAACAATCGCTGGCAGGTTAAAGGCGAAGACCATCGCATCTTTAATCTGTGAGAAGGTGCCCATCGCGCGGCCGGTAATGGCTTCTACCTTGTTCTCTGCGCCCGGACGTTCAGACCAGTCTTTCAGAGAAACGAAGGCGATACCGGTGTTCTGACCACGACCCGCGAAGCCAAAGCCGTTAACCGCAAACACGGATTCGACGTTGTCTTTCTCTTTGGTCAGGAAGTAGTCGGTCATTTCATCCAGCACCTTTTGCGTACGCTCTTGCGTCGCACCGGCCGGAAGCTGCGCCATACTCAGGAACACGCCCTGGTCTTCATCTGGCAGGAACGAGCTTGGCAGACGAACGAACAGGAAAGCCATGCCCACCACGATGATGATATAGAGCAGCAGGTAACGACCGGTGCTGCGCAGGATGTTACCCACGCTGTCGGTGTAGTGGTGCGTACTCTTATCAAACATGCGGTTGAACCAGCCGAAGAAGCCTTTATGCTCGCCGTGACCGCCTTTCTGAATCGGCTTCAGCATCGTCGCGCACAGGGCTGGCGTCAGGATCAGTGCAACCAGTACCGACAGCGCCATCGCCGAAACTATGGTGATGGAGAACTGACGGTAAATCGCACCGGTAGAGCCACCAAAGAAGGCCATCGGGATAAATACCGCAGACAGTACCATCGCGATACCGACCAGCGCGCCCTGGATCTGGCCCATTGATTTACGGGTTGCTTCCTTCGGCGGCAGGCCTTCTTCCGCCATGACACGCTCGACGTTTTCGACCACCACGATGGCGTCATCCACCAGCAAGCCGATGGCGAGCACCATCCCGAACATCGTCAGGGTGTTTATCGAGTAGCCAAATATCGCCAGCACCGCGAAGGTCCCGAGCAGTACAACCGGCACGGCGATGGTTGGGATCAGCGTTGCGCGGAAGTTTTGCAGGAACAAGTACATCACCAGGAAGACGAGAATGATCGCCTCAACCAGGGTTTTCACCACTTCGTGAATCGAAATTTTAACGAATGGCGTGGTGTCATACGGATAAACGATTTTCAGACCTGACGGGAAGAACGGTTCCATCTTCTTCAGTTCTGCACGGATAGCCGTCGCGGTGTCCAGGGCGTTCGCGCCCGTCGCCAGTTTGATACCCAGACCGGAAGCCGGTTTACCGTTGAACTTTGCAATGATGTCGTAGTTCTCACCGCCCAGCTCAACCTTCGCCACGTCACGCAGGCGAACCTGCGAACCGTCCTGATTCACCTTCAGCAGAATTTTGCTGAACTCATCGGCGGAGGTCAGACGCGTTTGCGCGATGATCGACGCGTTAAGCTGCTGGCCTTTCACCGGCGGTGTACCACCCAACTGACCGGCGGCAACCTGGGCGTTCTGCGCTTTAATTGCGCTGATCACGTCAACCGGCGTCAGCTGGAAGTTGTTCAGTTTATTCGGATCCATCCAGATACGCATCGCGTACTGGGAACCGAACAGCTGAACGTCACCCACACCAGACGTACGGCTGATGGCGTCCTTCATGTTGGCGCCCACGTAGTCGGAAATATCCTCCTGCGTCATGGTGCCGTTGGTGTTGATCACGCCGACAACCATCAGGAAGCTACTGGACGATTTCTCGACGCTCACGCCCTGCTGTTGTACTTCCTGCGGCAGCAGAGGCATCGCCAGCTGCAATTTGTTCTGCACCTGAACCTGTGCAATGTCCGCATCCGTACCGGATTCAAAGGTCAGGGTGATCTGAACCGTACCGGTTGAGTCACTGTTTGAGGACATGTACATCAGGTTATCGATACCGTTCATGTTCTGTTCGATAACCTGCGTAACGGTATCCTGCACCGTTTTGGCATCAGCGCCCGGATAGGTTGCGGAGATCGTCACTGCCGGCGGCGCAATCGTTGGATATTGCGCGACAGGCAGCTTCAGGATCGCAAGTCCCCCGGCCAGCATGATGATTATGGCGATCACCCACGCAAATATGGGGCGATCGATAAAGAAATTAGGCATGTCTTAACGGCTCCTGTTTAAGTTAAGACTTGGTTTGTTCTGACTGGCCAGCGGCCGACGCTTGTTGTTTGTCGTCAGATTTCACTTCCTGAGCTTTGACCTGCGCACCAGGACGAACTTTTTGCAAACCAGTAATAATTACGCGATCGCCATCTTTCAGACCTTCCGTTACCAGCCACTTGTCGCCAATCGCCTGCGTTGCAGTGATATTGCGTGTTTCGACTTTGTTATCGGCACCCACAACCAGTGCGCTCGCATCGCCGCGTGGCGTACGGGTCACACCTTGCTGAGGAACCAGAATGGCGCTTGGGTTAGTCCCTTCCTCAAGACGGGCGCGTACGAACATACCGGGCAGCAGGGTTTTATCCGGATTGGGGAAAATGGCCCGGATGGTGATAGAGCCGGTGGTCTGATCGACGGTCACATCAGAAAATTCCAGTGTGCCAGTCTGTGAGAACTTGATACCGTCGTTGGTAACCAGTTCCACTTTGGCTTTACCGTTTTCCTGTTTCAGGGTGCCGTTAGCCAGCTCCTGTTTGAGACGCAGGAAATCGTTGCTGGACTGGGTGACGTCAACGTAGATCGGGTCGAGCTGCTGCACGGTGGCCAGCGCGTTGGTTTGACCGTTCTGCACCAGCGCACCTTCGGTGACGGCTGATTTACCAATGCGACCGCTGATAGGGGAGGTCACTTTGGTGTAGGCCAGGTTAATACGCGCGGTTTCTACCGCCGCTTTCGCCGCCACAACGGCTGCGTTGGCTTGCTGTGCATCGGCCAGGGCAGAATCGTAATCCTGTTGGCTGATGTACTGCGTGCCGAGCAGTTTCTTGTAACGATTCAACGTCAGCTGCGAGATTTTGGCTGCCGCTTCGGCTTTGGCCAGATCGCCCTTAGCGCTCTCATAAGACGCCTGATAGGTTGCTGGATCAATCTGATACAGAGACTCGCCTGCCTTGACATCACCGCCTTCGGTGAAGTTACGTTTCAGGATGATACCGTTCACCTGCGGACGCACTTCCGCAATGCGGTAGGCGCTGGTGCGGCCCGGTAGTTCTGTTGTCATCTGGAGAGGTTCGGATTTGAGCGTCACGACGCCAACTTCTGGCACCTGCTGAGCTCCTTGTTGAGCCTGTTTGTCGTCACATCCTGTAAGCGCTAAGCTGCCTGAGAGCATCAGAACGACCGCCAGAGGCGTTAACCCTCTGTTTTTGTTCATATGTAAACCTCGAGTGTCCGATTTCAAATTGATCAAGGGTCCTGAGTCTAAAAACCCATTGCTGCGTTTATATTATCGTCATGCTATGGTACATACATTCATAAATGTATGTAAATCTGACTCCTGTAAATTCATCAACGTATGGCACGAAAAACCAAACAACAAGCGCTGGAAACCCGACAACACATTCTGGATGTGGCAATGCGTTTGTTCTCACAGCAGGGTGTTTCGGCAACCTCGCTGGCACAGATTGCTCAGGCCGCGGGCGTCACGCGGGGAGCGATTTACTGGCATTTCAAAGACAAGTCCGATCTGTTTGGTGAAATCTGGGAGCTTTCAGAGTCCAGCATTAGCGATCTTGAGAGTGAGTATCGGGCAAAATTCCCTCACGATCCACTCTCAGTGTTAAGAGAAATTCTAGTATATATCCTTGAAGCGACGGTTGTTGAAGAGCGTCGGCGTCTGATGATGGAAATCATCTTCCATAAATGTGAGTTCGTTGGTGAAATGGCGGTGGTTCAACAGGCGCAGCGCGACCTGTGTCTGGAAAGCTACGATCGCATCGAACAGGTCCTCACGGAGTGCATGCAGGCCAAAATGCTTCCTGCCACATTACTCACCCGCCGGGCGGCGATCCTGATGCGCAGCTATATTTCCGGCCTGATGGAAAACTGGCTTTTTGCTCCGGAGTCGTTCGATCTCAGATCAGAGGCGCGCAGCTACGTCGAAATTTTTCTTGAGATGTGCCAGCTCTGTCCGACCCTTCAAAGTAAACTTAGCCCGCGCTCTGCCTGATCGGGCATGGTAAAAATCGTAGACCCTTTCCGTCGTACTATTCTGCTTCAGCCGGGCGTGATATCCTTCATGCCCGACTATTTCCGGTCATTTCTCACATCACATTCACAACTATGCTGCACATCAATCGCTCGCAACATCCTGTTCTGGCCCTGTTTTTGATCCTGCTGTTTTACTTTGCAGCCGCGCCGCTTTCATGGGCACGTGCAGACAACGGCAGTGACATTCCCACGCGTGCTGATGTTCAGTCGCAACTCGACACCCTGAATAAGCAAAAAGATCTCTCCGCCCAGGAAAAACTCGTTCAGCAGGATCTGACGGAAACCCTGGAAACGCTGGACAAGATCGATCGCATCAAAGCCGAAACGGCCCAGCTACGGCAGAAGGTCGCTCAGGCGCCGGAGAACATGCGTAAGGCAACGGAGGCGCTGAGTGCGCTCAGCGACGTCGATAACGACGATGAAACCCGAAAAACGCTTGCCACGCTGTCGTTGCGCCAGCTTGAGTCGCGCGTGGCGCAGCTGCTGGACGATCTGCAAACGGCGCAATCCGATCTCTCAACCTACAACAGCCAGCTGGTTTCGCTGCAAACCCAGCCTGAGCGTGTGCAGAACGCCATGTACTCGGCGTCGCAACAGCTACAGCAGATACGTAACCGTCTGAATGGCATCACCGTGGGGGAAGGGGCGCTTCGTCCCACCCAGCAAACGCTGCTGAACATCCAACAGACGCTGCTAAACGCGGAGATTGAACAGCAGCGTAAGAGCCTGGAAGGCAACACGGTGCTACAGGATGCGCTGCAAAAACAGCGTGACTACGTGACCGCGAATATCAACCGGCTTGAGCATCAGCTTCAGCTGTTGCAGGAAGCGGTGAACAGCAAGCGCCTGACGCTGACTGAAAAAACGGCGCAGGAAGCGGTTTCGCCAGACGAGACGGCCCGTATTCAGGCCAACCCGCTGGTGAAGCAGGAGCTGGAGATTAACCACCAGCTGAGCGAGCGTCTGATTCAGGCGACTGAAAACGGCAGCGCGCTGGTGCAGCAAAATATTAAGGTCAAAAATTGGCTGGATCGCGCTTTGCAGGCCGAGCGCAACGTCAAGGAGCAGATTGCCGTCCTGAAGGGCAGCCTGCTGCTGTCGCGCATTCTCTACCAGCAACAGCAGACGCTGCCGTCCGCCGACGAGCTGGAAGACATGACCAACCGCATTGCGGATTTGCGTCTTGAACAGTTTGACGTTAACCAGCAGCGCGATGCGCTATTCCAGAGCGATACCTTCGTTGCCAAAGTGGAAGAGGGCCATTCAGGTGAAGTGAACGCTGAAGTTCACGACGCGCTGTTGCAGGTGGTGGACATGCGCCGCGAATTGCTCGATCAGCTTAACAAGCAGCTGGGCAACCAGCTGATGATGGCGATTAACCTGCAAATCAACCAGCAGCAGCTGGTGAGCGTTTCTAAAAGCCTCCAGGAGATCCTGACCCAGCAGATTTTCTGGGTGAACAGCAATAAACCCATGGACTGGGACTGGTTTAAATCTTTCCCGGAAACGCTGAAATCCCAGATCAAAAGCATGAAAATTACCGTGAACTGGGAGAAAGCCTGGCCTGCGGTGATGATCGCCTTCCTGACGGGGCTGCCTTTGCTGCTCATCGCTGGCGTCATACGCTGGCGTTTGAAATGGCTGAAACAGTACCAGGCGAAGCTGGCCTCGGAAGTGGGGCAACTGCGTAACGACAGCCAACTGCACACCCCGAAAGCGATCCTGATCGATCTGATCCGTGCTCTGCCGGTCTGCCTGTTGATACTCGCCGTGGGCCTGATCCTGCTGACCATGCAGCTGAATATCAGCGATCTGCTGTGGGCGTTCAGCAAGAAGCTGGCGCTGTTCTGGCTGGTGTTTGGTCTGTGCTGGAAAGTGCTGGAAAAAGATGGCGTCGCCGTCCGCCACTTCAACATGCCGGAAAAACTCACCAGCCACTGGCGTCGCCAGATTGTGCGCATCAGCCTCGCGCTGCTGCCGCTGCACTTCTGGTCAGTTGTGGCGGAGCTTTCCCCGCTGCACCTGATGGATGACGTGCTGGGGCAACTGGTGATTATGCTGAACCTGCTGCTGATTGCCGTTCTGATGTGGCCAATGTGCCGCGACAGCTGGCGGGATAAAGAGTCCCACAATCTTCGTCTGGCTACCGTAACGGTACTGGCGATCATTCCTCTGGCGCTGATGGTGCTGACGGCGACGGGTTACTTCTATACCACGCTGCGTCTGTCCGGCCGCTGGATCGAAACGGTTTATCTGGTGATTGTATGGAACCTGCTGTTCCAGACCGTGCTGCGTGGTTTGAGCGTGGCGGCGCGCCGCATTGCTTATCGTCGTGCTGTTGCCCGTCGGCAGCATCAGGTGAAAGAGGGGGCTGAAGGGGCAGAGCCGCAGGAAGAGCCGACCATTGCTCTGGAGCAGGTTAACCAGCAAACGATGCGTATTACCATGCTGGTGATGATCGCCCTGTTTGCGGTGATGTTCTGGGCCATCTGGTCTGATTTAATTACCGTCTTCGCCTACCTCGACAGTATCACGCTCTGGCAATACAACGGTACCGAAGCGGGCGCTGCGGTAATGAAAAGCGTCACCATGGGCAGCCTGCTCTTTGCGCTGGTGTCGTCAGTGGTTGCCTGGGCGTTGATCCGCAACCTGCCGGGTCTGCTGGAAGTGCTGGTGCTCTCAAGGCTGAACCTGCGTCAGGGGGCGTCGTACGCCATTACCACCATCCTGAACTATGTCATTATTATTGTCGGGGCGATGACGGTATTCGGCTCGCTGGGCGTCTCGTGGGATAAACTCCAGTGGCTGGCGGCGGCGTTGTCGGTGGGTCTGGGCTTCGGCTTGCAGGAGATCTTCGGTAACTTTGTCTCTGGCCTGATTATCCTGTTCGAACGTCCGGTGCGTATCGGCGATACCGTCACCATCGGTACTTTCTCCGGGACCGTCAGCAAGATCCGCATTCGTGCGACCACCATTACCGACTTCGATCGTAAAGAGGTGATCATCCCGAACAAAGCGTTTGTGACCGAGCGTCTGATCAACTGGTCGCTCTCGGATACCACCACTCGCGTGGTGATCCGACTCGGGGTGGCCTATGGCTCGGATCTGGACAAGGTGAAAGAGGTACTGCTGAAGGCGGCAGCTGACCATCCAAAAGTGATGCACGATCCTGCGCCAGCGGTATTCTTCACCACCTTCGGGCCGAGCACTTTGGATCATGAGCTGCGCCTGTACGTACGCGAACTGCGCGATCGCAGCTACACCGTCGATGAGCTGAACCGCACCATTGACCGTCTGTGTCGTGAAAACGATATTAATATCGCCTTTAATCAGCTTGAGGTTCATCTGCGCAACGAGAAAGGCGATGAGCATACGGAAGTGAAGCGCGAGATTAAGGGGGACGACCCTACTCCCGCCTAATCTATTTCCCTCTCCCCTCTGGGGAGAGGGTAGGGTGAGGGGGAAGTTTCCCCTCAAAATCTCGTCGCACAATCTCCAGTGCTTTCAGCACCGTCTCCGCCGGGATCTCGTGATTCTCCAGCAGCATAATTAAATCGACGGCCAGCTTGACCTCGTCGGGGGCATTTTCCAGTGACATCAGTGGCTCCTGTTAACGGGTCAGGCGTTCGATGACGCGTTCAATCTCATCCAGCGCCTGACGGCAGCGGACGATGCGGCCTTCCAGCGCGCTGATTTCACGCATTAATAACTGCTGCTCTTCCAGCGTTTCGCTGGTGTTCAGGCGGGCTTCGCGCTCGCGCTTCATCTCAAACAGACGGCGCTCAAACTCCTGGTTCTCCAGCCGCTTGCGCTGCCATTTACCGAGCCCCGGCGAGGCGCTGTCCCACGCCCGTAACGGCCAGGCGGCGATTTCCCGGTGCAGGGCGGTGATCTGCTCGGTAAGATGCTCCGCAAGCCACGCGACCTGTTCCTGCTGTTCACTCTCAACCGCGTGACGAAGCTCGTCGAGATTGGTCTGCGCTTCAGCAAGATAATCCTCAATGACCGTGCTGCGGGTGCGGAAGAGCTGTCGGTCAAAGCGCGGTTTCAGCGTGGCGTGGCCCATCAACGGCGTGGCCTGCGCCCGCAGCGCGATCAGCTGATTTTGCAGCCTCTCAAGAAGCAGTGCTGTTTTCAAGGCGCTCTCCAGTGGTAAAGTAGCCGTTCAGTTTGATAACGATTCGCATTATGCAGCGTACTATTTTAATCATCATTGGCTGGTTCGCGGTAGTGCTGGGCACGCTGGGTGTGGTTTTACCCTTGCTGCCGACCACCCCGTTTATCCTGTTGGCCGCCTGGTGCTTCGCCCGCTCGTCGCCGCGTTTTCACCACTGGCTTCTGTACCGCTCGTGGTTTGGCGGCTACCTGCGGCACTGGCAAAAACACCGGGCCATGCCGCCCGGGGCTAAGCCGCGCGCCATTGCCTTCATCTTGATCACCTTCGCCGTCTCGTTATGGCTGGTGAAAATGATGTGGGTGCGCATTCTGCTGCTGGCGATCCTGGTCTGCCTGCTGATCTTTATGTGGCGGATCCCCGTGGTTGATGAAAAGCAACAAAAGCACTGAAGCCTCATCATGGCGGTTGCAATTATGGCGCACAGCCAGTAAATTCGACCGTTTTCGAGCACAGGTGCGCCTGGTCAAAGGTTAAACAACTGTTACTTTGACCGACTCGTCGCGCGCCGTGAGTAACACTGTTTCATTTAGGCACAAACCGATGACCGCAACTGCACAGCAGCTTGAATATCTGAAAAATAGCATCAAAAGTATCCAGGACTATCCAAAACCTGGCATTCTTTTCCGCGATGTCACCAGCTTGCTGGAAGACCCGAAAGCGTACGCCCTCAGCATTGAACTGCTGGTTGAGCGTTATAAAAACGCCGGGATCACCAAAGTAGTAGGTACTGAAGCCCGTGGCTTCCTGTTTGGCGCACCGGTTGCGCTGGCGATGGGCGTGGGTTTTGTGCCGGTGCGTAAGCCGCGCAAACTGCCGCGTGAAACCATTGCTGAGAGCTATGAGCTGGAATACGGCACCGATCAGCTGGAAATTCACGTTGATGCCATCAAGCCAGGCGACAAAGTGCTGGTGGTGGACGATCTGCTGGCAACCGGCGGCACCATCGAAGCGACCGTGAAGCTGATCCGTCGTCTGGGCGGGGAAGTGACCGACGCGGCATTCATCATCAACCTGTTCGATCTCGGCGGCGAGCAGCGCCTGGAAAAACAGGGTATTACCAGCTACAGCCTGGTGCCATTCCCGGGACATTAATCCCGTATCTCACAACCTCGCTCAATGGGTGAGGTTGTGATAGCATTCCCCTCCATTAATTCACCTTCCAGCGTTGCAGAGCCTGCCCATGAGTTATCAGGTGTTAGCCCGTAAATGGCGACCACAAACCTTTGCTGACGTTGTCGGTCAGGAACATGTGCTGACGGCCCTGGCGAACGGCTTGTCGCTAGGTCGCATCCATCACGCCTATCTTTTCTCCGGCACCCGCGGCGTCGGTAAAACCTCTATTGCCCGTCTGCTGGCAAAAGGTCTGAACTGCGAAACCGGGATCACCGCCACCCCGTGCGGCGTGTGCGACAACTGTCGTGAGATCGAGCAGGGGCGTTTTGTCGATCTGATTGAGATCGACGCCGCCTCGCGCACCAAAGTGGAAGACACCCGCGATCTGCTCGACAACGTGCAGTACGCCCCGGCGCGCGGCCGCTTCAAGGTCTATCTGATCGATGAAGTGCACATGCTGTCGCGCCACAGCTTCAACGCCCTGCTGAAAACGCTGGAAGAGCCGCCTGCGCATGTCAAATTCCTGCTGGCGACCACCGATCCGCAAAAGCTGCCGGTCACGATCCTCTCGCGCTGCCTGCAATTCCATCTGAAGGCGCTTGACGTTGAGCAGATCCGCGCTCAGCTTGAGCATATCCTCGATGAAGAGAACATTGTCCACGAGCCACGTGCGCTGCAACTGCTGGCCCGTGCCGCGGACGGCAGCCTGCGCGATGCGTTGAGCCTGACCGATCAGGCGATTGCCAGCGGTGACGGTAAACTCTCCACCGACGCGGTCAGCACTATGCTCGGCACGCTGGATGACGATCAGGCGCTGTCGCTTATTGAAGCGATGATTGCCGCCAACGGTGAGCGGGTAATGACCCTCGTCAACGACGCCGCTGCCCGTGGCATTGAGTGGGAAGCGCTGCTGGTCGAGATGCTCAGCCTGCTGCACCGCGTGGCGATGCTGCAACTGTCTCCGTCGGCCATTGGCGCGGACATGGCGACCATTGAACAGCGGATGCGTGAACTTGCGCGCACCGTGCCGCCGGCTGACGTTCAGCTTTATTATCAGACGCTGCTGATTGGCCGCAAAGAGCTGCCGTTTGCACCGGATCGCCGGATGGGCGTTGAAATGACGCTGCTGCGCGCGCTGGCCTTCCATCCGCGCAAGCCATTGCCGGAGCCGGAAACGCCCCGGCAGTCCTTTGCGCCGGTTGCGCCGACGGCGGTAATGTCACCGCAGCAGGTGCCACCGCAACCGGCATCGCCGCCGCCGCAAAACGTGCCGCTGTCGGATGCCACCAGTTCGGTGCTTGCCGCACGAAGCCAGTTGCAACGTGCGCAGGGAGCAACCAAACCAAAAAAGAGTGAACCGGCAGCGCCTGCAAGAGCGCGGCCGGTGAACAACGCCGCGCTTGAACGACTGGCCTCGGTAACGGAGCGCGTGCAGTCGCGTCCGGCACCGTCCGCGCTCGAGCAAAAAGCCCCGGCGAAAGAAGAGGCATACCGCTGGAAGGCGACCACCGTTGTTGAAACGGTCAAGGAAGTGGTCGCCACGCCAAAAGCGCTGAAAAAGGCGCTGGAGCATGAAAAAACGCCGGAGCTGTCCGCGAAGCTCGCGGAAGAATCCATTGAGCGCGATGCCTGGGCCGCCGAGGTCAGCAAACTGCAACTGCCGAAGCTGGTGGAGCAGGTCGCGCTGAACGCCTGGAAAGAGCAGGACGGTAATCAGGTGCGTCTGCACCTGCGCCCTGGCCAGCGGCACCTCAACTCCCCTGGCGCGCAAAAGGCGCTGGCCGAGGCGCTTACCGCATTACAGGGTGTACCGGTTGAATTGACTATCATTGAAGATGATAATCCGGCGGTGAAAACGCCGCTCGAGTGGCGTCAGGCCATTTATGAAGAGAAGCTCGCGCAGGCGCGAGAGGCGATAATTGCGGATAACAACATCCAGACCCTGCGTCGGTTCTTCGACGCCGATCTGGATGAAGAGAGTATTCGCCCCATTTGATCGTGAGTCTGACTTACGGTTGTAATCCTTAACGTGAAAGAAGAGAGAAGCCTATGTTTGGTGGAAAAGGCGGTCTGGGTGGCCTGATGAAGCAGGCTCAGCAGATGCAGGAAAAAATGCAGAAGATGCAGGAAGAGATCGCTCAGCTGGAAGTCACGGGTGAATCCGGTGCCGGTCTGGTCAAGGTGACCATCAACGGTGCGCATAACTGCCGTCGCGTTGAAATCGACCCGAGCCTGCTCGAAGACGACAAAGAGATGCTGGAAGATCTGGTTGCAGCCGCGTTTAACGATGCCGCTCGCCGTATCGACGAAACCCAGAAAGAGAAAATGGCCTCTGTTTCCAGCGGTATGCAACTGCCGCCGGGCTTTAAGATGCCATTCTGATGCAAACCAGTCCGCTGCTCACGCAGTTAATGGAAGCACTGCGCTGCCTGCCGGGCGTTGGCCCGAAGTCGGCGCAGCGTATGGCGTTTACGCTATTGCAGCGCGACCGCAGCGGCGGGATGCGCCTGGCGCAGGCTCTGACCCGCGCCATGTCAGAAATTGGCCACTGTGCGGATTGCCGGACCTTTACCGAGCAGGACGTATGTAACATCTGCACGAACCCGCGTCGTCAGGAAAACGGTCAGATTTGCGTGGTGGAGAGTCCGGCGGACATCTACGCCATCGAACAAACCGGGCAGTTTTCCGGCCGCTATTTCGTGCTGATGGGGCATCTCTCCCCGCTGGATGGCATCGGCCCGGACGATATTGGTCTCGATCGCCTGGAGCAGCGCCTGGAGTCGGAAACCATCAAAGAGGTGATCCTCGCCACCAACCCGACGGTGGAAGGGGAGGCAACCGCCAACTACATCGCCGAGCTGTGCGCGCAGTACGGCGTTGACGCCAGCCGCATCGCCCACGGCGTGCCGGTCGGCGGTGAGCTGGAGATGGTCGACGGCACCACGCTGTCACACTCGCTGGCCGGACGTCACAAGATTATTTTCTGACCAAACGGAGGCCTCCGCGCGCGGCCTCCGCTTGAAAATTCCTCCCCTTATCCCCATCTCTCACTCAACGTTTTACAACCCCATTAAATGGCATTGTTGAGGTCGACTTAGATGAAAGGACAAGAAACCCGTGGTTTCCAGTCAGAAGTAAAACAGCTTCTGCACCTGATGATCCATTCCCTGTATTCCAACAAAGAAATCTTCCTGCGTGAGCTGATTTCCAACGCCTCTGATGCGGCGGACAAGCTGCGCTTCCGCGCGCTGTCTAACCCGGATCTGTATGAAGGCGACGGCGAGCTGCGCGTGCGCGTCTCGTTTAATAAAGAGAACCGCACCCTGACCATCGCCGATAACGGCATCGGGATGAACCGCGACGAGGTGATTGACCACCTCGGAACCATCGCCAAATCCGGCACCAAAGCGTTCCTTGAGTCCATGGGCTCTGACCAGGCGAAAGACAGCCAGCTGATCGGTCAGTTCGGCGTAGGCTTCTACTCGGCGTTCATCGTGGCGGACAAAGTCACCGTGCGCACCCGCGCCGCGGGCGACAGCGCCGAGAACGGCGTGCTGTGGGAGTCTAAAGGTGAAGGTGAATACACCGTTGATGACATCACCAAAGCGGATCGCGGCACCGAAATCACCCTGCACCTGCGTGAAGGCGAAGACGATTTCCTGAACGACTGGCGCGTACGCTCCATCATCAGTAAGTATTCCGACCATATCGCGCTGCCGGTTGAGATTGAAAAACAGGAAGAGAAAGACGGCGAAACCGTGGTTTCCTGGGAGAAAATCAACAAGGCGCAGGCGCTGTGGACGCGTAATAAAGCTGAAATTAAAGACGACGAGTACAACGAGTTTTACAAGCACATCGCCCACGACTTCACCGATCCGCTGACCTGGAGCCACAACCGTGTGGAAGGGAAACAGGAGTACACCAGCCTGCTGTACATCCCGGCGCAGGCGCCATGGGACATGTGGAACCGCGATCACAAGCACGGCCTGAAGCTGTACGTGCAGCGCGTCTTCATCATGGACGACGCCGAGCAGTTCATGCCGAACTACCTGCGCTTTGTGCGTGGCCTGATAGACTCCAACGATCTGCCGCTGAACGTCTCTCGTGAAATTCTTCAGGACAGCACCGTCACCCGTAACCTGCGCAACGCCCTGACCAAACGTGCGTTGCAGATGCTGGAAAAACTGGCGAAGGACGATGCGGAAAAATACCAGACCTTCTGGAAACAGTTTGGCCTGGTGCTGAAAGAAGGTCCGGCGGAAGATACTGCGAACGTGGAAGCTATCGCTAAACTGCTGCGCTTCGCCTCTACGCACAACGACTCCTCCGCCCAGACCGTGTCGCTGGAAGAGTACGTCTCCCGCATGAAAGAAGGGCAGGAGAAGATCTACTACATCACCGCCGACAGCTATGCGGCAGCGAAGAGCAGCCCGCATCTGGAACTGCTGCGTAAGAAAGGCATCGAAGTGCTGCTGCTGTCTGACCGCATCGACGAGTGGATGATGAACTACCTGACCGAGTTCGACGGTAAATCCTTCCAGTCCGTTGCCAAAGCCGACGAGTCTATCGATAAGCTGGCGGATGAAGTGGACGACAGCGCGAAAGAAGCCGAGAAGGCGCTGGAGCCGTTCGTTGAGCGCGTTAAAACGCTGCTGGGCGACCGCGTGAAAGAGGTGCGCTTCACGCACCGTCTGACCGATACGCCAGCCATTGTCACCACCGATGCGGACGAAATGAGCACCCAGATGGCGAAACTGTTCGCTGCGGCGGGCCAGGCCGTGCCGGAAGTGAAATATATCTTTGAGCTTAATCCGGATCACCCGCTGGTGAAACGCGCGGCGGATACCCAGGACGACGCCCGCTTTGCGGAGTGGGTTGAACTGCTGCTGGATCAGTCCCTGCTGGCCGAGCGCGGTACGCTGGAAGATCCTAACCTGTTCATTAAACGTGTGAATGCGCTGCTGCTGGCGTAATCTTCCCTCACCCCGGCCCTCTCCCACAGGGAGAGGGTGAAAGAGTTCCCTCTCCCTGTGGGAGAGGGTTAGGGTGAGGGCACCAGACCGCACGAAGCCAAATTATCTCCCCCCGTTAACCGTTTCAGCCTTCCCGCCTTCCTTGAGCCATACCCGTTCTGGTGGTATTGTTTAGCGCTTTTTGAAAAATTGAATCGACTTTTGAGGGGATTTTCGCAATGCGTATTATTCTGCTTGGCGCTCCGGGCGCGGGTAAAGGAACTCAGGCTCAGTTCATCATGGAGAAATACGGTATTCCGCAAATCTCCACCGGTGACATGCTGCGCGCCGCTGTTAAATCTGGCTCCGAGCTGGGTAAACAAGCGAAAGACATCATGGACGCAGGCAAACTGGTGACCGACGAACTGGTTATCGCGCTGGTTAAAGAGCGCATTGCTCAGGAAGACTGCCGTAACGGTTTCCTGCTGGACGGCTTCCCGCGCACCATTCCTCAGGCTGACGCCATGAAAGAAGCGGGCATCAACGTGGATTACGTGCTGGAGTTCGACGTACCAGACGAGCTGATCGTTGACCGTATCGTTGGCCGTCGCGTACACGCTGCTTCTGGCCGCGTTTACCACATCAAATTCAACCCACCTAAGGTTGAAGGCAAAGACGACGTGACCGGCGAAGAGCTGACCACCCGTAAAGACGATCAGGAAGAAACCGTGCGTAAACGCCTGGTGGAATATCATCAGATGACCGCACCGCTGATCGGCTACTACACCAAAGAAGCGCAGGCGGGTAACACCAAATACGCGAAAGTGGACGGCACCAAAGCCGTGGCTGACGTACGTGCAGAGCTGGAAAAAATCCTCGGCTAAGCGCACCTCTCTCACCCGGAGCCCCGGGTGAGAAAAATTCTCATCTTACCTATTACAGCAATGGGTTTCGTTTAAACGCATTTCCGCTACAATTGACAGCCTATCAAATGGTTAAGAGGCGTGAATGAGTCAGGCGAAAACCGGCATCCTGCTTGCCAATCTGGGCACCCCAGAAGCACCTACTCCAGCGGCGGTCAAACGCTACCTGCGACAATTTTTAAGCGACACGCGCGTCGTGGATACCCCAAGACTGCTGTGGTGGCCACTGCTGCGTGGCGTCATTCTGCCGATTCGTTCCCCGCGTGTGGCAAAGCTCTATCAGTCCGTGTGGATGGAAGAGGGCTCGCCGCTGATGGTGTACAGCCGTCGTCAGGAGAAGGCGCTGGCCGCCCGCCTGCCGGACATGCCCGTTGCGCTCGGCATGAGCTACGGTAAGCCGTCCCTGGAAAGCGCCGTCGACTCTCTGCTGGCGCAGGGCGTTGAACACATTGTGGTGCTGGCCCTTTATCCGCAGTATTCGTGCTCCACGGTAGCTGCCGTCTGGGACGAACTGGCGCGCATTCTGGCGACCCGCCGCCGTATACCGGGTATCACCTTTATCCGCGACTACGCCGATAACGAGCTGTACATTCAGGCGCTTGCCAGCAGCGCGCGCGCGTCGTTTGAAAAACACGGCGAGCCGGATCTGCTGCTGCTCTCCTATCACGGTATTCCGCAGCGTTTCGCGAACGAAGGGGATGATTACCCCCAGCGTTGCCGCGATACCACCCGCGAGCTGGTCTCCGCCCTCGGCCTGCCGCCTGAGAAGGTGATGATGACCTTCCAGTCGCGCTTCGGCCGTGAACCGTGGCTCACCCCGTATACTGATGAAACGCTTAAGATGCTGGGCGAGAAGGGCGTGAAGCACATTCAGGTGATGTCGCCGGGCTTCTCGGCGGACTGTCTGGAAACGCTGGAAGAGATTGCTGTCCAGAACAAAGAGTTCTTTATGGAGGCGGGCGGAACGAAATACGAATACATTCCTGCGCTTAACGACTCCCCTGAACACATCGACATGATGGTGTCACTGGTCACCACCCGCCGCTGATCGCGTTACGGGCCGGGTTTGTGCTACCATTCCCGGCCCGTATTCTTTGCACAGTTCAGACCATGAAATTTCCCGGTAAACGTAAGTCCAAACACTATTTCCCCGTCGATGCCCGCGATCCGCTGTTACAGCAAATTCAGCAGGAAAGCGAAACCAGCGCTGCCTGGGTGGTCGGTATCGATCAGACGCTGGTGGACATTGAAGCCAAAGTGGATGATGCGTTTGTCGCACGTTACGGTCTGAGCGCCGGGCACTCGCTGGTGATTGAGGATGACGTTGCTGAAGCGCTGTATCAGGAGCTGGTGCGCGAAAATCTTATCACCCACCAGTTTGCCGGCGGCACCATCGGCAACACCATGCACAACTACTCCGTACTGGCAGACGACCGCTCGGTGCTGCTTGGCGTGATGTGCAGCAATATCGAAATCGGTGGCTATGCCTACCGCTACCTGTGCAATACCTCCAGCCGCACCGATCTGAACTATTTGCAGGGCGTTGACGGGCCGATTGGCCGCTGCTTTACGCTGATAAGCGATTCCGGCGAGCGTACCTTTGCCATCAGCCCCGGCCATATGAACAAGCTGCGCGCTGAAAGTATCCCGGAAGAGGTGATCGCGGGCGCGTCTGCGCTGGTACTGACCTCCTATCTGGTGCGCTGCAAGCCGGGCGAACCAATGCCGGACGCAACCATGAAGGCAATTGAGTACGCGAAGAAATACAACGTGCCTGTGGTTCTGACGCTGGGCACCAAATTCGTCATTGCCGACAACCCGGAGTGGTGGCAGGCCTTCCTGAAAGAACACGTCTCGATTCTGGCGATGAATGAAGAAGAAGCCGAAGCGCTGACCGGCGAAAGCGATCCGCTGCTGGCGTCTGATAAGGCGCTGGACTGGGTAGATCTGGTGCTCTGCACCGCCGGGCCGGTCGGGCTGTATATGGCGGGCTTCACGGAAGAAGAGAGCAAGCGGAAAACCCAGCACCCGCTGCTGCCGGGCGCAATCGCCGAATTTAACCAGTACGAGTTCAGCCGCGCCATGCGTCATAAAGACTGCATCAACCCGCTGCGTATCTTCTCCCACATCGCACCGTATATGGGTGGCCCCGAGAAGATCATGAACACCAACGGCGCGGGCGACGGCGCGCTGGCCGCGCTGCTGCACGACATCACCGCCAACGCCTACCACAAAACCAATGTGCCGAATTCCAGCAAGCACACCTTCAACTGGCTGACCTACTCCTCGCTGGCGCAGGTGTGCAAGTACGCGAACCGCGTGAGTTATCAGGTGCTGAACCAGCATTCACCGCGCTTAACGCGGGGGCTGCCGGAACGGGAAGACAGCCTCGAAGAGGCGTATTGGGACAGGTAAAAGCAAAACGGCAACCTGTGGTTGCCGTTTTTAGTGTTTGTTCCCTCTCCCTGTGGGAGAGGGCCAGGGTGAGGGCATCAGGCCGCACAAAACTTAACCCGTCACCGCCTCTTCAACTGGCGGTTTTGTCAGCATTGTCAGCATTGTATTCGCAATCTCACGCTCACCCATCACCACCTGATTCGCGCCGCGCTCGGTGATGTACTCCACTTCGTCATCATAATGGGCGCGGGCAATGATTTCGATATGTGGGCATTTTTCACGGGCTGTGGCGACAATCTCGCCAGCCTCGTAACCGTTCGGGATAGTGAGCAGCAGCCAGCGAGCGCAGTCCAGATGCGCCAGATTCATAATCTCTTCGTTAGCCGCGTTGCCCAGCACCGCGCGGATGCCGCGCTCGCGAAGCTCGTCGACGCGAGTGCGGGAGGTTTCAATCACTACCAGGGGGATCCCCTGGGCCATCAGCTTCTCACCGAGCAGGCTGCCGACGCGGCCAAAACCGACCAGCAGCGCGTGGTTGCAGATATCTACGGGGATCTGTTTCTCCTCCTCAATCGCTTCTTCCAGGGTTTGCTCTTCGAGGGTTTCGGTCTTCTCGAGATATTTCTCCTGCAGGGCAAACAATACCGGGTTTAGCATGATGGAGAGGATCGCCCCCGCCAGCACCAGATTTTGCCCCGCCTGTGGCAGCAGGTTCAGGGCCATCCCCAGACCAGCAAGAATAAAGGCGAACTCGCCAATCTGCGCCAGGCTGGCGGCGATGGTCAGCGCCGTGCGCGGCGAGTGACCGAACATCCGTACCAGGAAGAAGGCGGCAACGGACTTACCAAAGATGATGATTGCCAGCGTACCCAGCACGGCCAGCGGCTGCTGAATGAGGATCAGCGGGTCGAACAGCATCCCGACGGAGACAAAGAACAGCACCGCGAATGCATCACGTAGCGGCAGGGTATCGTGCGCGGCACGGTGGCTCAGCTCGGACTCGTTCAGCACCATCCCGGCGAAGAACGCGCCCAGCGCAAAGGAGACGTCAAACAGCTCGACGGCGCCAAAGGCAATGCCCAGCGCCAGCGCAAGGACCGAAAGCGTGAACAGTTCACGCGAGCCCGTGGCGGCGCTGCGGGACATGATCCACGGCACCAGACGGCGGCCCACCAGCATCATGATGGCGATAAACGCCACGACTTTACCGATGGTAATGCTCATATCCAGCGCCAGCGAGGCGAAGCCGATATTCTCTTTTTCCATCATCCCGGCAACGGCAGGCAGCAGAACCAGCGTCAACACCATTACCAGATCTTCAACAATCAGCCAGCCTATCGCGATTTGTCCGCGCTGGCTGTCTATCAGCTGTCTCTCTTCAAGCGCGCGCAGCAGCACCACGGTACTGGCGGTTGAAAGACACAGCCCAAATACGATACCGGTCATGATTGACCAGCCCAGCACCGCCGAAAGCGCCATGCCCAGCAGCGTCGCCACCCCTATCTGGGCGATCGCTCCCGGTATGGCGATCGACTTTACCGCCATCAGATCCTTCAGGGAAAAATGCAGTCCGACGCCAAACATCAGCAGGATCACGCCCAATTCCGCCAGCTCAGGCGCCAGTTTGGTATCTGCGACAAAACCCGGCGTAAAGGGCCCTGCCAGCACGCCCGCCAGCAAATAGCCTACCAGGGGCGAAATACGCAATTTATTGGCAATCATGCCGAGAATAAAAGCGAGCACAAGTCCACCAACAATGGTGGTGATAAGCGGTGTGGCGTGGTGCATTCCGTCTCCTTTCGCGATGGGTGATCCATTTTTGGTGCAAATACCAAAAAGCCGATTAATAGTTTATGACAATTTTTACGCTTATGTTTATGAATAATTGTTGAAATCACAATAAAAAGGCAATAAGCATGAAAAAAGGCAGATTTTGATAAATTTGCTGAGGGGAGGGAGAGGAAAGCCTTATGGCATCAGGTTATCCGGCTGCCAAAGTTTAACTTTGGCAGCCGTGAAGTCACGCTTTATGACGATTGTCAGGCAGGAATATGGTCAACATCCCCAGAAGTGGCAGGAAAGCGCAGATTTTATAGACCAGGAAGATGCTGGTGTGGTCTGCAACCATCCCCAACACGGCTGCGCCAAGGCCGCCCATGCCAAAGGCAAAACCGAAAAAAAGGCCGGAAACCATACCGATACGTCCCGGCAGCAGCTCCTGCGCGTAGACCAGGATGGCTGAAAATGCCGATGCGAGAATAAAACCAATAATCACCGTCAATATTCCGGTCCATTCCAGCGTTGCGTACGGTAAAACAAGCGTAAACGGCGCGACGCCGAGGATAGAGCCCCAAATCACATATTTACGTCCAATTTTATCCCCTACAGGGCCGCCTATCACCGTGCCTGCCGCCACCGCAAACAGGAAGGCAAAGAGGTGGAACTGGGCGTTTTGTACTGATAATCCGAATTTTTGCATCAGATAGAAGGTGTAATAGCTGCTGATGCTCGCCATATAGAAATATTTCGAGAAAATCAGCACCAGCAGCACGCTGACGGCAAGGATCACCTTATTGCGCGGAAGGGGATTGGTTATCTTCGCGGCAGGTTTTCCCTTATTTACGCGATGCTGCGCGGCATACCAGCGGCTGATTTGCGCCAGGACGACAATCGCCAGCAGCGCGGCCAGCACAAACCACGCCACGTTGCCTTTGCCGTAAGGCGCGATAATTACCGCCGCCAGCAGAGGACCGAGGGAGCTACCAAAGTTACCCCCCACCTGGAACAGAGACTGCGCCAGCCCGTGACGTCCGCCTGAGGCCATACGTGCCACGCGGGACGATTCCGGATGGAACACCGATGAACCGGTTCCCACCAGCGCCGCGGCAACCAGTACCGCCTCAAAGCTGCCCGCCATGGCCAGCAGCACCAGCCCGCTCAGGGTGAAGCACATGCCAATGGGCAGCGACCATGGCATCGGGTATTTGTCCGTCCAGTAGCCCACCACCGGCTGTAGCAGCGAAGAGGCCAGCTGGAAGGTCAGGGTGATCATCCCGATCTGCACGAAGGATAATGAGAACTCAGATTGCAACAGCGGGTAGATCGCCAGAATCAGCGACTGGATCATGTCGTTGAGCAGATGAGAGAGACTGATTGCGCCTAATACTTTAAAGGAAGTGCGCGATTTCGGCGGCGACGCCGGAGCGCCCTGGACGGGCTGGGTTGATTCACTGATTGCCATAAATACCACGTCGATTTGTTATTAGAGATGCAGGGAGTAATTATTATCCGACTAACATACCCGTCCGTGACATTTGAAGAAAGTCGCAATTCTGAAAACTTATTTGTCTATTCTTGTGAGTCACTGTAATTTTTGCGTTTGTCTATGGGTCAGGGAGAGAGAAGATGAAGTTAATGAAGCGTGGCGTCGCGCTGGCGCTCATCGCCGCATGGGGGCTGACAAGCCTGCCCGCGCAGGCGTATGAAAAAGATAAAACCTATAAAATTACCATTCTGCATACTAACGATCATCACGGCCATTTCTGGCGCAGCGAATACGGTGAATATGGCCTGGCGGCGCAAAAAACGCTGGTGGACGGCATTCGTAAAGAGGTCGCGGCCCAGGGCGGCAGCGTCCTGCTGCTGTCGGGCGGGGATATTAATACCGGGGTGCCGGAATCTGATTTACAGGATGCCGAGCCTGATTTCCGCGGCATGAATTTAATTGGTTACGACGCGATGGCGGTCGGAAACCACGAGTTTGATAATCCGCTGAGCGTGTTGCGCCAGCAGGAGAAGTGGTCCAAATTCCCGTTCCTTTCCGCCAATATTTATCAGAAAAGCACCGGCGAGCGCCTGTTTAAACCGTGGGCGCTGTTTAAGCGTCAGGATCTGAAGATCGCGGTCATCGGCTTAACCACCGACGATACGGCCAAAATTGGCAACCCTGAATTTTTCACCGACATCGAATTTCGTAAACCGGCGGACGAAGCGAAGCTGGTGATCCAGGAGTTGCAGCAGAATGAAAAACCGGATGTGATTATCGCGACCACCCACATGGGGCATTACGATAACGGTCAGCACGGCTCTAACGCGCCGGGCGACGTGGAGATGGCGCGCAGCCTTCCTGCGGGCTCGCTGGCGATGATTGTGGGCGGTCACTCACAGGATCCGGTCTGCATGGCTTCTGAGAATAAAAAGCAGGCAGATTATGTGCCCGGCACGCCGTGCGCGCCTGATCGTCAGAACGGGATCTGGATTGTACAGGCCCACGAGTGGGGTAAATACGTTGGCCGCGCGGATTTCGAATTCCGTAACGGCGAAATGAAGCTGGTGCACTATCAGCTCATCCCGGTCAACCTGAAGAAGAAAGTGACCTACCCGGATGGCAAAAGCGAGCGGGTACTCTACACGCCAGAGATCGCTGAAAACCAGCAGATGCTCTCTTTGCTGACGCCGTTCCAGAGCAAAGGGAAAGCGCAGCTGGACGTGAAGATTGGCACGCTTAACGGACGACTGGAAGGGGACCGCAGCAAAGTCCGCTTTGTACAGACCAACATGGGGCGTCTGGTGCTGGCCGCGCAGATGGCGCGCACGAAT
Organism: Enterobacter cloacae complex sp. GYL001; assembly: GCF_049237125.1. NCBI lineage: Bacteria > Pseudomonadati > Pseudomonadota > Gammaproteobacteria > Enterobacterales > Enterobacteriaceae > Enterobacter > Enterobacter cloacae complex sp. GYL001. The sequence continues at coordinate 198,886 of NZ_JBMKGW010000006.1, forward strand.
GCTGATTTCGGCGTGATGAGCGGCGGCGGTATTCGTGATTCCATTGAAGGCGGAGACATCACCTATAAAGACGTGCTCAAGGTGCAGCCGTTTGGCAACGTGGTGGTCTATGCGGACATGAGCGGGAAGGAGGTGATTGACTACCTGACCGCCGTGGCGCAGATGAAGCCGGATTCCGGGGCGTATCCGCAGTTTGCTAACGTCAGCTTCGTCGCGAAGGACGGCAAGCTTAACGATCTCAAAATCAAAGGCGAACCGGTTGATCCGGCGAAAACCTACCGCCTGGCAACGTTAAGCTTTAACGCCACCGGCGGCGACGGCTATCCGCATATCGATAACAAACCGGGCTATGTAAATACCGGGTTTATTGATGCGGAAGTGTTGAAGCAGTTTATCCAGCAAAATTCACCGATTGACGTGAACATGTATGAGCCGAAAGGCGAGGTGAGCTGGCAGTAGTGCGTTTTTTTGCCGGGTGGCGGCTTCGCCTTACCCGGCCTACATTTGAATCGTAGGCCCGGTAAGCGCAGCGCCACCGGGCAATTTTCTCAATCCCGGCGCGCAATATCCGCAAATTTCGCGTCCAGTATTTTCGCCAGATCGCCTGCGGCCAGTTCGATATCCAGCCCGCGTTTGCCGCCAGAAATATAGATCGTCTCAAATTCCTGCGAAGGCGCATCGATCAGCGTCGGCAGACGCTTTTTCTGGCCGAGTGGGCTGATCCCGCCGACCAGATAACCCGTTGTGCGTTGCGCAACCATCGGGTCAGCCATATCGACCTTTTTCGCTCCCAGCGCTTTGGCCACTTTCTTCAGATCAAGCTGTCCGGCGACGGGCGTCACTGCCACGGCGAGGTGCTTCATATCGCCGTTCACCGCGACCAGCAGCGTTTTGTAGACCTGGTCCGCGTTCAGCCCCAGCTTGCGCACCACTTCATCACCAAAGTTGGTTTCGTTCGGATCGTGATCGTAGGTATGGATCCGGAAAGAAATGTTGTTTTTTTCGAGTAATTTAACGGCGGGAGTCATGGCTATCCTTCTTACGACAGACGATTCATACCAGCAGCATACGCCTGACGTTTGTCTAAAAAATAGCACCATCTTGCGCAATAGTATTGGCAGTGATGGTTACTTTGAGCGACAATCGGCGTAGCCGAAGGTCACTTCGGTATAATAAAAACGATGAAATTCCTCTTTGACGGGCCAATAGAGATATTGGCCATTTTTTTATTTCAGCAGCGACGGCAAATTCCCTTCTCCGTACAAATGCAACGCGCCAACCGCGACAACATAACGACCGGCAGGCAGGGCATATAGTGTCTCCCGCCACGCCTGGTTGCGCGCGTTCATCAGCACATCATACAACGATTCACTGAACGTCGACGGTAACGCCAGCTTACCGTCTGCGGGCGGCGCATCCAGCCACCAGCCAATCATCGTTTGCAGCAGACGCGCGTTGGTGTGCCAGTGGGTCAGGGTATCATCCAGCAGCATGAGGCCGTCATCGGGAAGCTGGCGAAGAAGCGCAATCTGGCTGTCCGTGCCTTCCAGTTCAATGACGGACAGGTTGCGTGCCCTTGCCGCATTCAGCAGTTGATAATCGATACCGTAATCGCCGCGCAGCCCCAGGCGCTGCGCCTGGGTGGCCTGTAGCACCATGGCAATTTGCCACAGGGGCAGAGTGTCGAGCATTGAGAGCGAGACGCCGGTCTCATCCGCAAGACGGGTAAGCTCAGCCAGCTGCGTCCCGTTAAGACGTTCCGCCAGGGGGCGATCGCTTTCCAGCCCTGCAAACGGCGATTCATGGCCGGAGATGTCGGCTTCGACGATCAGCGCGTCGGCGCGCTTCAGCAGTTTAATCAGGCCGGAGGGCAGGGGGGACATGTCCTGCGTGCCCATATGAATGCTTCCCACCAGGTGCAGATGCTGCCCGCCCGGAAGCGAAATATCCATACCGGGCCAGGCATAACGGCGGGGAAAAAGGGCGCGAAACGATGTTTTTAGACGATTAAACAGACCCATACGCGCTCCATGACCGGAAAGGTTCATGCTAGCGCGTACGGGTACAAGGTTCAATCCTTCGGTTTAAACCGCAGCAGACGGTTAGCGTTGCTCACCACGGTAATTGAAGAGAGCGCCATCGCCGCACCCGCAACAACCGGGTTCAGCAGGGTACCGGTCAGCGGCCACAAGATCCCGGCGGCAATCGGAATGCCGAGCGAGTTATAGACGAAGGCCCCCAGCAGGTTCTGCTTCATGTTGCGCAACGTGGCTTTCGAAATCGCCAGCGCATCCGCCACCCCCATCAGGCTGTGGCGCATCAGGGTGATCGCCGCGGTTTCAATGGCGACATCGCTCCCGCCGCCCATCGCAATGCCTACGTCAGCCTGCGCCAGCGCCGGGGCGTCGTTAATGCCGTCGCCCACCATCGCCACCTGGCGACCCTGACTTTGCAGGTTCTTGATGGCGTCCGCTTTGCCGTCCGGCAGCACGCCCGCGATCACCTCATCAATACCGGCTTCTTTCGCAATGGCGTTGGCGGTGGTGGGGTTGTCCCCGGTCAGCATCACCAGACGATAGCCCGCGCGGTGCAGGCGCTGTAAGGCATCTACGCTGTCCTGGCGTAACGGATCGCGCACGGCCAGCAGCGCCGCCACCTGACCATCCCTCGCCAGCAGAACCGGCGTCGCGCCCTGAGAGGCCTGCGCGTTTAGCTCTGCGTCCAGTGCGGACGTATCAACGCCGTGTTCAGTCAGCAGTGCCTGGTTGCCCAGCAGCAGCGTATGGCCTTCGGCTTCACCGCTGACCCCTAAACCGCGCAGGGTGCGGAAGTTGCTGACCTGCGGCAGACGGCCATCACCGGCTTTCTCCAGGATAGCGCGCGCCAGCGGGTGGCTGGAACCTTGTTCCAGCGCGGCGGCCAGGCGCAAGGCGTCCGTCTCCGTACAGCCAACGGTACTGACGGCCACCACCTGCGGTTTGCCCTCGGTGAGCGTGCCGGTTTTATCAAAGACAAGGGTGTCCAGCGTGCTTGCCCGTTGCAGGGCGTCAGCATCACGGACCAGTACGCCAAATTCGGCGGCGCGTCCGACGCCAGAGATAATCGACATCGGCGTGGCCAGGCCAAGGGCACAAGGGCAGGCGATGATCAGCACCGTGGTGGCGATCACCAGGGTGTAGACAATCTGCGGCGCCGGGCCGAAGAAATACCAGATCGCCGCGCTCAGCAGGGCAATACCGACGACCACCGGCACAAAAATGGCGGAGATTTTATCGGCAAGCTGACCAATCTCCGGCTTACTGCTCTGCGCCTGGCGGACCATGCGAATGATGCGTGACAGCGTGGTATGGCTCCCGACCGCGCTGGCGCGGAACAGTACGCTGCCGTCCTGTACCACCGTACCCGCATGCACCGCATCGCCCTGAGATTTCTGCTGGGGTATCGGCTCGCCGGTCAGCATCGCTTCATCCAGCCAGGCATCGCCCTGGGTGATTTCACCGTCGACGGGCACGCGGTCGCCGGTGGTCAGGCGCAGCGTCATTCCCGGCTGTACCTCTGAGAGCGGAACGCTTTTTTCCCCGTCGTCCGTGACCACGCGGGCCGTCGGCGGGGTTAAATCGAGTAATCTTTCCAGCGCTTTCGACGAGCGCTGACGCGCGCGGGCTTCGAGCATATGGCCTAAGTTAATCAGACCGATAATCATCGCACTCGCTTCATAATAGAGATGGCGCGCCTCCATCGGGAACCACTGCGGCCAGACGTTCACGCTCATCGAATACAGCCACGCCGCGCCGGTACCGAGCGCGACCAGCGTGTCCATCGTCGCGGTGCGGTTTTTCAGGCTCTTCCAGGCGCTGGTATAGAAATGTCCGCCAGCAAACACCATCACCGCAAGGGTAATCAGACCAATCACCAGCCACAGGGTGCGGTTGTCAGCGGTGACCATCATGTTGTCACCCATCATGCCCCACACCATCACCGGAATACCGACCAGCAGGGCGACAATCGCCTGCCAGCGGAAACGCTTCATAGTGGCGACAGCCGTTTCCTGCTGGCGCTCGCGGCGCTCGGCATCATCTTCGATGGCCTCCGCCCCGTAGCCCGCTTTCTCCACGGCCTGCACTAACTCTGCGGCGGAGGCGCTGCCCATCACCAGCGCAGTACGCTCCGCCAGGTTTACCCGTGCCTGTGCGACGCCCGGTACCGCCTGTAAGGCGTTTTGTACCCGGGAGACGCAGCTGGCGCAGCTCATGCCGTTGATCAGCAGCTGTTGGCTGTCATCAATATCATCAGCTACCGGAAGCTCAGGAGTGGCCGCTGTCAGTGCTTCCGACGGGGATGATGACTCTGCCAGCGGTTTAGCCTTTGGGTGGCTTAACTCCGCCCCGTAACCGGCCTGTTTAATGGTATCAATCAGCGCGTCGGCGCTGGCGCTGCCGGTCACGGCGGCATGATCGATACTCACCTCAGCGCTTTCCACGTCAGGACGCTGCTCCAGGCTTTCTTTAACGCGTTTGACACAGTGGCCGCAGGAGAGGCCGTCCAGTGTCAGGTCAATAGTGTGAGACATAACAAAACTCCCGTATAATGTTCTGGTCAATTGTTGACCTTCACTCTGCTTTTCGCTAACTGTTATGAAGGTTAAACCTTCCATCAAGGGGAAGGTCAAGGGGGAAATGTGAATATCAGCGATGTTGCGAAAAAAACCGGCTTAACCAGCAAAGCGATTCGCTTTTATGAGGAAAAAGGGCTGGTGACGCCACCGTTGCGCAGTGAAAACGGCTACCGCAGCTATACGCAGCTGCATCTTGATGAACTGACGTTACTGCGCCAGGCAAGACAGGTAGGATTTAACCTTGAAGAGTGCGGCGAGCTGGTTAACCTGTTTAACGATCCGAAACGCCACAGTGCCGACGTGAAAAAACGTACGCTGGAAAAAGTGGCGGAGATCGAACGCCATATCATCGAATTACAGGCGATGCGTGAGCAACTGTTACAGCTGGCAGAATCCTGCCCGGGAGATGACAGCGCCGAGTGCCCGATTATCGACAATCTTTCCGGCTGCTGCCACCGTAAAACCCACGCCTAACAGGCTTTAACCCGCAGGGTAATGCCTTCCACCGCAATGACCTCAACCCGCGTGCCGGCGCTGAGGTCATCGTCGGCCACCACCGGCCACGAACTGTCCCCCACGCGCATATGACCGCGTCCGTTGATCAGCGCGTTATCAAGCGTAAAGCGTCTACCCACGATCTGCTGCCCACGCTGGTTGAGGTGCGCGTCGACCGGCTTCTGCGCCTTCACCCGTTTGTTCAGCCAGCGCCACCACAGCCAGGCGGCCAGCAGCGTCAGCACGGCAAACAGCGCGCCCTGCCACTCCCAGCCGACAGGCAGCAGCCAGACGACCAGCCCGGTAATCACCGCGGCAACCCCGCTCCACAGCAGATAACCGTTGCCGCCAAGCATCTCGGCGGCCAGCAGTAAACCGCCAAGGCTTAGCCAGAACGCATGAGGATGTGCAACGATGAGCTCAATCATTTTTTACGCTCGTTTCCGCCGTCTTTGATCAACTCGGCAATTCCGGCGATAGATCCCATCAGACTGCTGGCATCCAGCGGCATCATTACCACCTTGCTGTTGTTCGCGGAGCCGATCTCCTTCAGCGCATCGGTATATTTTTGCGCGACGAAGTAGTTCACGGCCTGGATATCCCCGGCGGCAATCGCCTCGGAGACCATTTGCGTCGCGCGGGCTTCCGCTTCTGCCGAACGTTCACGCGCTTCCGCCTGGAGGAAGGCTGACTGACGGTCGCCCTCGGCTTTCAGGATCTGCGACTGTTTTTCCCCTTCCGCTTTCAGGATTTCAGCCTGACGCACCCCTTCGGCTTCAAGAATATAGGCACGCTTGGTACGCTCGGCCTTCATCTGCGCGTTCATGGAAGCAATCAGCTCTGCCGGTGGGCGCACGTCGCGGATCTCAATGCGGGTCACTTTGATCCCCCACGGATTGGTGGCTTCATCCACAATGTGCAGCAGGCGGGTATTTATGCTGTCGCGCTGGGAGAGCATTTCGTCCAGCTCCATTGAGCCAAGCACGGTACGGATGTTGGTCATGGTCAGGTTGACGATCGCCAGCTCCAGGTTGCTCACCTCATAGGCCGCTTTCGGCGCATCAATCACCTGAATAAAGCACACCGCATCGATGGTGACGTTGGCGTTATCCTTGGAGATGACTTCCTGGGAAGGGATATCCAGCACCTGCTCCATCATATTGATCTTACGCCCAATTCTGTCCATGAACGGGACGATCAGGCTTAAACCCGGCTGAAGAGTATTGGTGTAGCGACCGAAGCGTTCGACGGTCCACTGGTAACCCTGCGGGACAATTTTGACGCCTGCGCCCACGATAACCAGCGCAACGAATATAAGGACAGGAACAACGATGAGCATAAAAACCTCCTGTTTTGCATGCCGTAACGAGAAAAACTGCGTATTTGTTGAACGTAAGTATATCGGCTAACGAACAGGATTTCGCCCCTGTAAAGAGGTGGGAACCGGACTGGCAGAAATAAAACGCCCCGTTCGGAATGCGGGGCGCAAAACGTTACTTTTCAGACCAGGTATAGCTGAAGTCGGTGATAAACCCATCCCCGGCGTCAGCGATGGCTTTTGATAAGCCCTGATAGTATTTTTCCAGGCCGATGGCCTCTATCTGCTGGATCTGCTCGCGAACGGGAGCGCAGAACAATACCGCATTGCCCGCCCCGACACGTTTGTTGTTCGGCGGCAGATCGCCGGTAATCGCTTTAAACCAGGTTCTGATCCCTTGCTTTAAGCTGTGCGGCGCTTTTGTAAGATCCTCCTGGCCGGTCAGCACCTGTAGGGTAGGGAATTCATTAGCATTGACGGCGGTTTTCATACGCGCAAAGAACGCGGTAAAAAGCTCAAAAGAGCCGAGGTCTGTGACGCGAGGCTTGGTGGTTTTTCCGTTTTTATTGCCCATTTTTCCGGCAGGGGCTGTAGGCGCCGGAACCACATTGACCTTATGCAGATCCAGACCAAACAGCAGATTGCAGTGCGCCCGGCGCTCTTTAAGCGGATAGGACATCAGCACGTCAATAAACGCCGTCGCCTTCACATCGGCCAGATCATGGTTAATCAGCCATTGCGAGCGGGCAAATTCCGCGGGGGAAACGAACCAGTCCGGCACCTCAGTAAAGCGTCTGGATTTACCCTTGCCGTCAAACTCGAGAAAGTAAGCCCCATCATCGAAAGCAAAATAGCAGTTTTTAAAGCTACCGATTGTGGTGTTAACGATGAGCGCCTTCTTAACAAAATCGACCACCTCTGCACCCATGACAAAACGCGTGAGTTCAGAAGAATTGATGACTTCCATTAATGTTTCCACATCAGGAACACCAGGCTTCAGGGAAGAGAACTCATAAAAGATATGTGTCATGTTGCTGACTTCCTGTAGTTATAGAGGTGACAATTAGCGAGCAAAAAGTTTAACACTTGCTATAGGTTAAGGCTATTCGCGCTGCGTAGCGGAAAGGATTATGCTAAAGGCTGTTCTTATTACAGCGGTTAATGGAATCGGAATGAATAATAAAAAAAATCTTCTGGATATCAGGGATGTTGGCTTTCGTGTGGGTGATAACACCATCCTTCAGCACGTTGATTTTTGTCTCTCTCCGGGCGAATTTAAACTGATAACTGGCCCCTCCGGCTGCGGCAAAAGCACCCTCCTGAAAATCGTGGCTTCGCTACTGAGCCCAACGGAGGGAACCATCCTGTTTGCAGGAAAAGATATCGCCACGCTTTCACCGGAAAGCTATCGCCAGCAGGTGTCATACTGCGTGCAAACGCCGTCCCTGTTTGGCGACACGGTGTACGACAATCTGGTTTTCCCCTGGCACATCCGCAACCAAACGCCTGATCCAAAAAAGTTTACCGACGATCTGACTCGGTTCGGGCTTTCGCCGGAGACGCTGACCAAATCGATCGCCGAACTGTCGGGAGGGGAAAAGCAGCGCGTCTCGCTGATCCGTAACCTGCAATTCTTGCCGAAGGCGCTGTTGCTGGACGAAATCACCAGCGCGCTGGATGACGCTAACAAGCGCAACGTCAATGACATTATCCATCGCTACGCCCGGGAGCAGAATATTGCCGTGCTGTGGGTGACGCATGATTCAAATGAAATTACCCATGCGGATGATGTCATCACGCTCAGGCCGCAGGGCGGGAAAATGGAGGAGGCTCATCGTGGGTGAACATAACATAACCAACGAATCGCTGGCGCTGTCGATGGTCCTGGTGCTGGTGGCGATTGTGGTCAGCTACCGGGAAAAGCTGGGGCTGGAAAAAGATATTCTTTGGAGTATCGCCCGCGCGGTCATTCAGCTCATCATCGTCGGCTATGTGCTGAAATACATCTTCAACGTCAATCATGCCGTGCTGACCCTGTTGATGGTGCTGTTTATCTGCTTTAACGCGGCATGGAACGCGCAGAAACGCAGTAAATACATCGATAAAGCGTTCATTTCGTCGTTGATCGCCATCACTACCGGGACCGCGTTAACGCTGGCGGTACTGGTACTCTCCGGCTCGATAGAATTTACGCCGATGCAGGTGATCCCCATTTCCGGGATGATTGCGGGCAATGCGATGGTGGCGGTCGGGTTGTGCTACAACAATCTGGGGCAACGGTTCAGCAGTGAACAGCAGCAGCTTCAGGAGAAGCTAAGCCTGGGCGCGACGCCGAAGGTGGCCTCTGCGCGGTTGATCCGCGACAGCATTCGCTCTTCGCTGATCCCAACGGTGGATTCCGCCAAAACGGTGGGTCTGGTGAGCCTGCCGGGCATGATGTCGGGGCTGATTTTTGCCGGTATCGATCCGGTAAAAGCGATTAAGTACCAGATTATGGTGACGTTTATGCTGCTCTCTACGGCGAGCCTGTCCACCATCATTGCCTGCTACCTGACCTATCGGAAGTTTTACAACGCGCGCCACCAGCTGGTGGTGACGCAGTTGAAAAAGACGGGGTAATATCGGCTTTTGTAGGCCCGGTAAGCGTTAGCGCCACCGGGCATTTTTTTACTAGTAGAGCAACGCGTACAGCTGACGACGATATTTCGACGCCAGCGCGTCACCGGTACCCAGCGCGGCCAGGATCTCCTGGAACATCTTCCGCGCCTGTCCGTCTGCGGCGCCCAGGTCCTTCTGAAGATGGCTAAACAGCAGCTCCAGCGCCTCTTCGTTACGCCCCACCTGATGAAGCTGAAGCGCCAGCTGGCTTGCCAGCGCGGCATCCTGCGGGTTGTCCGCAACCTGCTGCTGAAGCTGTTGAATTTCAGGGGTATCGGCCGCCTGTTTCAGCAGGTCAATCTGCGCCACCAGACCCTGATAACGGGTATCCTGATCCTGCATCGGCACCGTTTTCAGCACGGCTTCCGCGTCTTCAGGGCGGTGCAGCGCAATCTGGGTCTCTGCCAGCAGCAGACCAATCTGGCTGTTCTGGTTCGACAGTTGCCACGCGTCTTTTAACAGCGGCAGCGCCTCGTCGTACTTACCTTCCTGCATCAGCGCCATGGCTTCCTGCGCTTTCAGCTCTTCTTCGCGCGGCAGAACTTTATCCAGCAGGGCGCGGATCGCCTCTTCCGGCTGCGGCCCCTGGAAGCCATCCACCGGCTGACCGTTCTGGAACAGGTAGACGGTTGGGATCGCGCGCAGGCCAAACTGGGAAGCCACCATCGGTTCGGCGTCACAATCCAGCTTCGCCAGAATGAACTGACCGTTGTACTGCGCGGCAAGGCTTTCCAGGACCGGCGTCAGTTGCAGGCAGTGTTGGCTGCGTTCAGACCAGAAGTAGAACAGCACCGGTTTAATCATTGACTGTTCGAGCGTCTGTTGCAGGTTAGCTTCAGTTATGTTGACGATATTCTGTACGGACATGCGGCATTCTCTTTTATCGGTTTACTCTTTACATGGGGGTAAGCGTCGTCGCTTCAACTCAACCCTGCAAAATTTTGTCCATCATCCGCCCCGGCAGCAGGCGTTTCAACCAGCCGACGGCATGGGTTACCAGCGTGACCGGATAGCGCATTTTAGGGGTATCGCTCTCAAACGCGTGGCGCACTTTGGCAACGACGGCTTCTGGCCCAAGCGTAAAACGCGCCGCGATGCCGGGGTTTTCGACCGGTTTGTCCGCCTGCGTCTGGTTAACGTTTTCCGTAAAGCGGGTGCGGATCGGGCCCGGTTCAATCAAGCTGACCTTAATACCGCTGTGGCGCAGCTCCATGCGCAACGCATCGGACCAGGCTTCAAGCGCATATTTGCTGGCGGCGTAAGCCCCGCGGCCCGGCGTGGAGATCAGGCCCATGACCGAGGAGGTCATCACGATGCGCCCTTCGCCGTGCGGCAGCATGGCGGGGAGAAGGCGCATGGTAAGCTGATGCGCCCCGAAAAAGTTTGCGGAGAACTGCTGCTCCAGCTGTTCCCGTGAGAGAGTCTGTAGCGGGCCGTACACGCCGTAGCCCGCATTGTTGAAGAGACCGTAAAGACGGTTGTTGGTCAGGGCGATAACCTCATCGGCGGCCTGCTCTACGCTCTCTGCCGAATCGAGATCCAGCAGAATGCCGGTAAATCCCAGCCCTCGCATGCGTTCGACATCCTCGGGTTTGCGGCAGGCTGCCAGTACCCAAAACCCCTGACGTTTCAGTTCAAGGGCGCTTTCAAGGCCAATTCCGCTGGAACATCCTGTTATTAAGACCGATTTTTGCATAACTTTACCTGTCAGGTTCTCAGCTGTTTGACGAGTCATGTTTTACTAAAGGAGCCAGCCGGGTTGCCATCCAGTCGGCAATGAACGGCTGGGCATCGCGATTGGGGTGAATGCCATCATCCTGCATCCACTGGGGTTTCAGATAGACCTCTTCCATGAAAAATGGCAGCAGCGGAATATCAAACTCTTTGGCAAGCTTAGGATAGATCGCGCTAAACGCCTCATTATACCGACGGCCGTAGTTGGCGGGCAGGCGAATTTGCATCAGCAGCGGCTGGGCATTGGCGGCCTTAATGGTCTGCAAAATGGTCCGCAGCGTTTGCTCCGTTTGCTGAGGCTGGAAGCCGCGCAAACCATCATTACCGCCCAGTTCAACCAGCACCCAACGCGGTTGATGCTGCTTAAGCAGGGCAGGCAGGCGCGATAAGCCTTGCTGCGACGTATCGCCGCTGATGCTGCCGTTCACGACAGACGCCCGGGACTGCCATTTATCATTGAGCAGGGCGGGCCAGGCCGCACTGGCGGCCATACGATAGCCCGCACTCAGGCTGTCGCCCAGAATCAATAACGTGTCCGCAGCCGCCGCGCGGAAGGTCATCAGCATCAAAAACAGGAAGGGCAAATGCCAGCGGAAAACATTGTTGAAGTTCATCGTCTTAAGAAGTCCGTCGGTCAGGGAGAACACGAGCTTTCCATCCTCACCGGAGTTGAACTCGTTGTCAAACGTGCCGAAACCATCGCCCTGATTGGTGAATCCGGTTCCGGTAAGTCCACGCTGCTGGCCATTCTCGCCGGTCTGGACGATGGCAGCAGTGGGGAAGTGAACCTGGTCGGCCAGCCCCTCCACGCGCTTGATGAAGAGGCCCGCGCCGCGCTGCGTGCCCGGCATATCGGGTTTGTCTTTCAGTCATTCATGCTGATCCCGACGCTGAACGCGCTGGAAAACGTTGAGCTGCCCGGCCTGCTGCGCGGTGACAATACTCGTGAAAGCCGCGATCACGCGAAGGCGTTGCTGGAACAGCTGGGGCTGGGCAAACGTCTCGACCACCTTCCGGCACAGCTTTCCGGCGGTGAGCAGCAGCGCGTGGCGCTGGCCCGGGCGTTTAACGGCCGCCCGGAAGTGCTGTTTGCCGATGAGCCAACGGGCAATCTCGACCGTAAAACCGGGGACAAAATTGCCGATCTGCTGTTTTCCCTCAACCGCGAGCACGGCACCACGCTGATTCTGGTTACCCACGATCCGCAGCTGGCCGCCCGCTGCGACCGCCGCCTGCGGCTGGTGAACGGTATTCTTCAGGAGGAAGCATGATTGCCCGCTGGTTCTGGCGCGAGTGGCGCTCGCCCTCGCTGCTGATTGTCTGGCTGGCGTTGAGCCTGGCGGTGGCCTGCGTGCTGGCGCTCGGTAGCGTCAGCGATCGTATGGAGAAAGGGCTTAGCCAGCAGAGTCGGGAATTTATGGCCGGGGACCGGGCTCTGCAAAGTTCTCGCCCCGTGCCGCCGGGCTGGATTGAGGAAGCGCGCAAAGAGGGGCTGAAGGTAGGGGAGCAGATCACCTTTCAGACTATGACCTTTGCGGGCGACACGCCGCAGCTTGCAAGCGTAAAAGCCGTGGATGACATCTACCCGATGTACGGTGACTTACAAACCAGCCCGCCGGGGCTAAAACCGACGGCCGGTACGGTCCTGCTGGCATCGCGACTGATGGCGCTGCTGAACCTGAAACCCGGCGACAGTATCGACGTCGGCGACGCGACACTCAAAATTGCCGGGGAAGTGGTGCAGGAGCCCGACTCTGGATTTAATCCGTTCCAGCTTGCGCCGCGCCTGCTGATGAACAGCGCTGATGTGGCGAAAACCAACGCCGTCCAGCCGGGAAGCCGTGTCACCTGGCGGTATAAGTTTGGCGGGACGCCTGCGCAGCTGGAGGCGTACGAAAAATGGCTCCTGCCGCAGCTCAAGCCGGAACACCGCTGGTACGGGCTGGAGCAGGATGACGGGGCGCTCGGCAAATCCCTCGAACGTTCCCAGCAGTTCCTGCTGCTGTCGGCGCTGTTAACCTTGCTGCTTGCCATTGCGGCGGTTGCCGTGGCGATGGGGCACTACTGTCGCAGCCGTTACGATCTGGTGGCGATCCTCAAAACCCTCGGCGCGGGCCGCGCGCAGCTGCGCAAGCTGATTGTCGGCCAGTGGCTGATGGTGCTGGCGCTGTCGGCTCTGACCGGCGGGGCGATAGGGCTGCTGTTTGAAAAGCTGCTGATGGTGCTGCTCAAACCGGTATTGCCCGCCGCATTACCGCCTGCCAGCCTCTGGCCGTGGCTGTGGGCCATCGGCGCGATGACGACGATCTCCCTGCTGGTGGGGTTACGCCCGTACCGGCTGCTGCTCGCCACCCAGCCGCTGCGCGTGCTGCGCCGCGATGTGGTGGCCAGCGTCTGGCCGCTGAAGTTCTATCTGCCGGTGATTATTGCGGTGGCGGTCGGGCTGTTGGCCTGGCTGATGGGCGGCAGTAAGCTGCTGTGGGCGGTGCTGGCGGGCGCGGTGGTGCTGGCGCTGCTGTGCGGCGTAGTGGGCTGGATACTGCTTAATGTCCTGAGAAAGCTGACAGTTAAATCACTCCCCATACGGTTAGCGGTTAACCGACTGCTGCACCAGCCGTGGTCTACCCTCAGCCAGCTCTCGGCATTTTCGCTGTCGTTTATGCTGCTGGCGCTTCTGCTGGTGCTGCGCGGGGATCTGCTGGATCGCTGGCAGCAACAGCTTCCGCCGGAAAGCCCGAACTATTTCCTGATCAACATTGCTCCCGAACAGGTGACGCCGCTGAAGGGTTTCCTGTCTGAGCATCACATTATTCCGGAATCGTTCTATCCGATCGTGCGCGCCCGCCTGACGCAGATCAACGGCCAGTCGACGGAGGGAAATAAGGATGAATCGCTCAATCGCGAACTCAACCTGACCTGGCAGGCGAAACGTCCGGACCATAACCCGATCGTTGCCGGCACCTGGCCGCCGAAAGCGGGGGAAGTGTCGATGGAGGAGGGGCTGGCGACACGCCTGAACGTGAACCTCGGCGACAGCGTGACCTTCACCGGTGATACCCAGGATTTCACCGCCAAAGTTACCAGCCTGCGTAAAGTGGACTGGGAAAGCCTGCGACCAAACTTCTTCTTCATCTTCCCGCCGGGTGCGCTGGACGGACAGCCCCAGAGCTGGCTCACCAGCTTCCGCTGGGAAAACGGCAACGGCATGCTGACGCAGCTTAACCGGGAATTTCCGACGGTGAGCCTGCTGGATATCGGCGCGATCCTCAAACAGGTCGGGCAGGTGCTGGAGCAGGTGAGCCGCGCGCTGGAGGTGATGGTAGTGCTGGTGACCGTCTGCGGCGTGCTGTTGCTGCTGGCGCAGGTGCAGGTGGGCATGCGTCAGCGTCATCAGGAGCTGGTGGTCTACCGCACGCTGGGAGCCAGTAAACGGCTGCTGCGCGCCACGCTGTGGAGCGAATTTGCCCTGCTCGGTCTGGTGGCGGGCCTGGTGGCGGCCATCGGGGCGGAAACCGCGCTGGCGGTACTCCAGAGCAAAGTCTTCGACTTCCCGTGGGAGCCCGACTGGCGGCTGTGGCTCACGCTGCCCGTCTGCGGCGCCGTGCTGCTGTCCCTGTGCGGCGGCTGGCTCGGAACCCGGCTGTTGAAAGGTAAAGCGCTATTCCGCCAGTTTGTCAGCTAGTTTACTGACGTGATGATGACGCACCGGCATTTCTGCTGGTGCGTCATCGCTTAACGGCACAAATCGTTAATGCCCCTGCATTTAGTAGCACAAAACATTAAAAACCCGCCCACACAGCCCGAATTTTTCCGGTTAATATTCACCAGCTAAATATTTAGCAGCGTGTCTATCAAGGAAAAAGAATGACTATAAGAAAAACAGCGCTGGCGACAACGATCGGCGCAGCAGTGGCATTAGCTTCTTTCGCTTCTCAGGCGGAAATCACCCTTCTGAAACAGGATCCGCAGGCGGGTAACCCGCTGAGCCGCCTGAACTTCACCGTTGGCGGCAGCATCCGTCCTCAGTTCCAGAATATGACCGGTGATGACGGCAAAAACAGCTACAAGCGCAACGGCTTTGACGGCGGCACCCGCTTCCGTTTCGCTGCGGATTACTACCTGTTCGATGACATCAGCTGGATCAGCTACTACGAGCTGGGTGTGAACATTCCGGCGCAGTTCAACTGGGATCATCACTACGCCGACGGCGCGCACGACACCTCTCGTCGTATGCTCTACACCGGTCTGAAGAGCGACACCTGGGGTACGCTGACCTTCGGCCAGCAGAACAGCGTGTACTATGACGTAGTGGGCGCAAAAACCGATATCTGGGACTACGACATGATTGGTCAGGCGCCAGGTAACGGGATCAACGGCGACTATGACGGCTCTTACCGTTCACGCCAGATGCTGAAGTACAAGAAAACCGTGGGCGATGCTGACATCTACGCCTCTTACCTGTTTGAAGACAGCGAATACCTGCCGGGCAACGGCCTGCGTTACAAACGTAAAGGCGGCGGTTCACTGGGTATCGATTATCACCTGACTACCGATCTGACCTGGGGCGCAGCGTGGAACTACACCCGCGCGGACATGCGTAACCCGGACAACGGCGACAGCAAATCCTACGACCAGAATATCCTTGGTACCGCCCTGAGCTGGACGCCGGATAACTGGACCTTCTCCGCAGGCGGCGGCTGGTATCAGAACTTCCTGACCACCAAAAAAGTGTCCGTTAACGACTACTTCGCCGGTGATGCATGGGGTATTGAATACTTTGCGGGTTACAAGTTCCCGGTTGGTCAGTATGCGGTGAAATCCATCCAGCCGTACTTCATGGGCGACCGTATTGAGTACGTGAATGGCCGTAACTACCAGCGCATCGACAACGGTGTGGGTATCAGCTTCCAGCTGGATTACGGTTTCCGCGTGGATTACGAACACGTGTTCACCTCCAGCACCGACAACCTGGGCGATATGAACCTGGTGCGTCTGCGTTACGACTTCTAAGTTGTCATGTAGGGTGCGGCCTGATGCCCTCACCCTGACCCTCTCCCACGGGGAGAGGGAAAAAACATTAAAAACGGCAACCCAGGTTGCCGTTTTGCTTTTACCTCGCCACCCGGCTTTATTTTTCAGCGATCGAGCCACTCAGCAATTTCTTCGTACGTCCCGCGATACACAATCTTCTCCGCCTTTTTCTCCAGCTGATAGCCGTACATCGGGTCGTAATAGTCCTTCAGCAACGGCACAAGCCAGCTGAAGTGCGCGTCAGTGCTGCCAGTACGCTGTTGCTCGACAAGCGCGGCATCCAGCAGGGCGGTAAATTCCGCAAAGCGTTGCAGCCCCAGACGGCGACGAATGGCGTACAGGCCGTGATGCAGATATTCGCTGTACGCTTTCCAGCCCGCCTCTTCACCGTAGGCGGCAGAAAAGTCGGCCCACATGTGGACGAAATACTCTTCGCGCAGGCGCTCAAGACGGATCTCAAACGGATCCTCGACCACTACGACAGGCGCTTCAGCCATGCGGTCGCGCAGGCACTCCGGCAGGTGGTTAGAGCCAATCATCCGGCCCTCGTCTTCAAGCACCCAGCGCGCGGCGTCTTTTTTCAATAGCTCAACCGCAAGGTGATTCTCGAAGCTCGCCTGAGAAAGCTGCGGGGTGAGCGTGCGGCCAAACGACGAGCCGCGATGGTGCGCCAGCCCTTCCAGATCGATGCCCTGCGCATGCTGCTTCACCAGCAGCGTTTTCCCGTTACCGGTGCAGCCGCCGATAAGCACCATCGGCTTTTGTGACTGCTCAATGGTCACCTGAATCGCCGTCTGACGCAGGGCCTTATAGCCGCCGCGGATCAGCGGGTAGTCGATGCCCGCCTCTTTCAGCCAGGCCTGGGAGATGTGTGAGCGCTGGCCACCGCGCGCGCAGCAAAGGTAGCCCTCAGGATGGGCAAGGCTGGCTTCCCGCCAGGCGCTGATGCGCGCCTCGCGCGTCTCGCCGTTGACCAGGCTATGGCCGAGCGCCAGCGCGGCGTCCGGACCCTGGCGTTTATAGCAGGTGCCGACGGCGGCACGCTCGTCGTCGTTCATTAAGGGCAGGTTGAGTGCGGCGGGCATCGCACCCTGGGCAAATTCGATCGGCGCGCGAACGTCGATTAAAGGGGTATCGGACGCGAGGATCGCGCGATAGTCCGTTCCATCGTTCATGGTGGTTCCAGAAGAAAACTGAGCAGCAATGGGCGGGGATTGTACGCCGGGGAAGGGGAAGGTCAACTCCCCGGCGAGGGATACTTACTTCAGTTTTGACTGCGCCCAGACAATACCGCTCGCATATTCTGGCGGCAGCAGGGGAACAATCGCTTCCAGCGTGGCGCTCAGGCGGTCCGTGTCGGTATCGTTCAGGTTCAGATGGCCGACCTTACGCCCCGGACGCACCTCTTTGTCGTACCAGTGCAGGTGCACCAGCGGCAGCTTCAGCCAGTTGTAGTTCAGATCGGTGCCGATCAGGTTGATCATCACCGACGGGCTGGTCACCACCGGCTGCGGCAGCGGCAGATCGGTGATGGCGCGCAGGTGCAGCTCGAACTGGCTGATGGAGGCGCCGTTTTGCGTCCAGTGGCCGCTGTTGTGCACGCGCGGCGCAAGTTCGTTGATCAGCAGACCCGACGGCGTGACGAAACACTCCATCGCCATCACGCCCACATAGCCCAGCTCATGCATGATGGCAGAGAGCATCTCTTCCGCCTGCGCCTGCTGGTCAGCATTGGCCTGCGGGAAGGCGACGCTGGTGCGCAGAATCCCGTCCTGATGCAGGTTATGCGTTAGCGGGTAAAAAACGGTGTGCCCGTCATGCCCGCGCGCGCCAACCAGCGACACTTCACCGCTAAAGTTAATGCCCTGCTCAACAATGCACTCGCCGTAGCAGTCGTCCGGCAGCTCGGCGGTGTCGTTCGCGCGCAGGCGCCACTGCCCGCGGCCGTCGTAGCCGCCGACGCGACGCTTCACAATCGCCAGGTCTCCCAGCATCGCAAACACGTCATCCCACTCGCGCTTATCGGAAAGCAGCTGCCACGGCGCGGTCGCGAGGCCGAGCTTGTCGAAAAGCTGTTTTTGCGTGAGACGGTCGGCAATGATCGGGAAGACGTCGCGGTTCACAAAGGCGTTATGGCGCGCCAGCTCGCGGGTCAGGGCGGTTTCCGGCCAGCGTTCAATTTCGGCGGTGATCACGCTCTGATGGAACGGCACGGCTTCCGGCTCGGCATCCAGCCCGACGGGCCAGACGGCAATACCCAGCGGCTCACCGGCCTGACGTAGCATCCGGCCAAGCTGACCATTACCAAGAACGCAAACCTGCTTCATGCTGCACCCCGCGGATCCGGGTTATCCAGCACCTCATCGGTCTGGGCTTTACGCCACTCCGCCAGACGCTGGTGCAAATCTTTATCATGCGTCGCCAGGATCTGCGCGGCCAGCAGGGCGGCATTTGCCGCACCTGCTTTACCAATCGCCAGGGTACCGACAGGAATACCGCGCGGCATCTGGACGATAGAGTAAAGGCTATCCACCCCGCTTAACGCGGCGCTTTGCACGGGAACACCCAGTACCGGCACCAGCGTTTTGGCGGCAATCATGCCCGGCAGATGTGCTGCGCCGCCCGCACCGGCAATGATCACCTCGTAACCGTTCTCTTCGGCGCTTTCGGCGAAGCTGAACAGTTTATCCGGCGTACGGTGCGCGGAAACCACTTCGACGTGGTGCGGAACATTCAGGATTTCAAAGATTTCGGCGGCGAACTGCATGGTAGCCCAGTCGCTTTTGGACCCCATCACGATGGCGACACGCGCCGGATTATTGCGGGAAGACATGCGTCTTAAAACTCCTGTGGTGCGGAACACACTGCTTTCGAGGGCACAGAGAATAGCATGTAATACCGGCAAGGAAAACGGTTGCGTGGTCGGGAAATGAGCGAAAAGACGGGGAGGCGTTAAAACGGGAAGGCGATCAGTTCGACACCTTCCGGCGTAACTTTGACCATCGATCCTTCGCTGTGCCAGGCGCCTAAAACCACGCGATGGGCGGGCTCGCCGTTGGCGATAAGGGAATGCACATCGGGACGATGGGTATGGCCGTGGATCAGCCACTGAACGCGATGCTTCTCCATCACCTTCACCACCGCCTGCGGATTGACGTCCATGATGGTCATCGATTTGCTGCTGTTGGCGGCCTTGCTGCCCGCGCGCATTCTGGCGGCGATGCGGTTGCGGATAAACAGCGGCAGGGCGAGGAACACTTTCTGGATCCACGGGGTGTGAACTTTGGCGCGAAACGCCAGGTAGCCGGTATCGTCAGTGCAGAGCGTGTCGCCGTGCATGATCAGAATATTGCGGCCATAGAGGTTGAGCACCTGCTCTTCCGGCAGCAGCGTCATACCGCTCTCGCGGGCGTAGCGCTGGCCGATCAGGAAATCACGGTTGCCGTGAATGAAATAGCAGGGGACGCCGGAATCCACCAGTGCTTTAATGGCCGCCGCCATCTCACGGTGCAGCGGGTTCGGATCGTCGTCGCCAATCCAGGCCTCAAACAGGTCGCCCAGAATGTACAGCGCGTCGGCGCTTTTCGCTTCACCGCGTAAAAAACGCAGAAAACCGGCGGTTATCGCCGGTTCTTCTGTTTGCAGATGCAGATCCGCAATAAAGAGTGTCGCCACGAATTACTCGCTGACGGTCACGCTTGTGATCACAACGTCTTCTTTAGGAACGTCCTGGTGCATACCGCTGCGGCCAGTAGAAACGGCTTTGATCTTGTCGACCACGTCCATCCCTTCAACCACTTCTGCGAATACGCAGTAGCCCCAGCCTTGCAGACTTTCGCCAGAGAAGTTCAGGAAGTCGTTGTCCGCTACGTTGATGAAGAACTGTGCGGTCGCAGAGTGTGGCGCCTGAGTACGGGCCATTGCCAGCGTACCACGGGTGTTTTTCAGGCCGTTGTTCGCTTCGTTTTTGATCGCTTCTTTCGTCTCTTTCTGGCGCATGCCAGGCTCGAAACCGCCGCCCTGGATCATAAAGCCGTTGATCACACGGTGGAAAATAGTGTTGTTGTAGAAACCTTCGCGGCAGTAGTCCAGGAAGTTTTTAACTGTTTCAGGCGCTTTGTCATCAAAGGTTTTGATTACGATATCGCCATGATTAGTGTGGAAAGTAACCATTTTTGCATCCTGTTCCGTTATTGTGGTGCGTCGACCCATGCTCGGGTCACATATAGGGGCTTGTTATAGCATAACCACAGGACACGATCACCTTGCATTGTGTGCTGACCGTACTCCGAATTATGGGTATTATAAGGAACAAACAATCCACACACGTGTTTACATGGAATCTTCGATGTTAAAAATCTTTAATACAATGACGCGCCAAAAAGAGGAATTTAAACCTATCCATGCCGGGGAAGTCGGCATGTACGTGTGTGGTATTACGGTTTACGATCTCTGTCATATCGGCCATGGCCGTACCTTTGTCGCGTTCGACGTGGTGTCACGCTACCTGCGCTTCCTGGGCTATAACCTGAAGTACGTGCGCAACATCACCGACATCGACGACAAAATCATTAAACGTGCTAATGAAAATGGCGAAAGCTTTGTCGCGCTGGTGGATCGCATGATCGCCGAAATGCACAAGGATTTTGATGCCTTAAATATTCTGCGCCCGGACAGCGAGCCGCGTGCGACCCACCATATCCATGAAATCATTGATATCACCCAAACGCTGATCGAGCGTGGTCACGCCTATGTGGCGGACAACGGCGACGTGATGTTCTCGGTGCCGACGGACCCAACCTACGGTGCGCTTTCCCGCCAGGATCTGGACCAGCTCCAGGCCGGTGCGCGCGTGGACGTGGTTGACGTGAAGCGCAATCCGATGGACTTCGTGCTGTGGAAGATGTCCAAAGCGGGCGAACCGAGCTGGCCATCCCCGTGGGGCGAAGGGCGTCCGGGCTGGCACATTGAATGTTCCGCGATGAACTGCAAGCAGCTGGGCAACCATTTCGACATCCATGGCGGCGGTTCGGATCTGATGTTCCCGCACCATGAAAACGAAATCGCGCAGTCCACCTGTGCACACGGCGGCGAGTACGTGAACTACTGGATGCACTCCGGGATGGTGATGGTTGACCGCGAGAAGATGTCGAAATCGCTGGGTAACTTCTTCACCGTGCGCGACGTGCTGAAGTATTACGACGCGGAAACCGTGCGCTACTTCCTGATGTCTGGCCACTATCGCAGCCAGCTGAACTACAGCGAAGAGAACCTGAAGCAGGCTCGCGCTGCGCTGGAGCGTCTGTATACCGCCTTGCGCGGCACCGATAAATCTGTTCCGGCCGCAGGCGGTGAGGCGTTCGAGGCCCGCTTCGTTGAGGTCATGAACGACGACTTCAACACCCCGGAAGCCTACTCCGTGCTGTTCGACATGGCGCGTGAGGTGAACCGCCTGAAGTCAGAAGATATGGCGGCGGCCAATGCGCTGGCGTCTCATCTGCGTAAGCTCTCTTCCGTGCTCGGCCTGCTGGAGCAGGAGCCGGACCTGTTCCTGCAAAGCGGCGCGCAGGCGGACGACGGTGAAGTGGCGGAAATTGAAGCACTGATCAAAGCGCGTCTCGAAGCGCGTCAGGCGAAAGACTGGGCGGCGGCGGATGCGGCGCGTAACCGTCTGACCGAGATGGGCATTATTCTGGAAGACGGCCCGCAGGGAACCACCTGGCGTCGTAAGTAGGTCCGTAACGCCCGGTGGCGCTAACGCTTACCGGGCCTACAAAATCACGACCGTAGGCCGGGTAAGGCGTAGCCGCCACCCGGCTTTTCTTTTACCTCCGCCTCCACCACAGCAACCCCATCAGCACCATCCCCGGCAGCCACACCCACAGCAGTTCCGAGATAATGACCTCATGCCCGTAGGGCGTGGCGTAGCGCGACAGCGCAAACGGCGCGACCTTGATCACCTGCCACGGCGCAAAGAAGCGCTCATCTGACCAGGGCCACAGCCAGCCGACGCCTTTCCCGCCTGTCGTTATTGAATCCAGCAGGCTGTGCGACAGCAATGACACGGTTAAAAACAGCCAGCACCGCGTCAGGCTGGCCCTGAACCAACGTCGGCCTGCCAGCACGCAGAGTATCGGCACCACCAGGGCAAACAGTAGCGAATGAGTGAAACCGCGATGGCCGAAAATATTTCCGTAGGCAACACCGAATTTAAACGCCAGTACGTCGGCATCGGGCAGCATGGCGAGGACGATCCCGGCAAACAGCAGGCGGGGTGGGATGACTTTGGTTCCGAGCCCTAAGCCCAGACACAGAGGTACGGCAGCGTGGGTGATAATGGTAGGCATTGCATTTATCCATGGCAAATCATGGGAATATAGCAGCAGATCCGCCGCAGCAAACCTGTGCTAAATTCTGATTTTACGCCGATTCTCGCGCGATAAGCTGCCCGGAGAGGGTAATGCGCTGCGTTTGCAGATCCGGCTCTTTCAGCCTGCGGATCATCAGCCCTGCCGCCTGGCGGCCGGTCTCTTCGCTGGCAGACGAAACGTAAGTCAGTGACGGCGACGTGAGATTAACGTGGAGCATATCTTCAAAACCAATCAGCGCCACCTGCTGGGTTAAAAACACGTCTTTACCCACCGTGCGCCCCACCTGGTGAATACCTGAGATTGAACCGATCATCGCGTCCGGTGAATGGCAGAGCAGGGCGGTAATCGTGTTGTTCTTCTCCAGCAGCTGACGAGTCGCCATGGCCGCCGCCTGCGTGTCATCGGTGCAGGCGGGAGAATATTCCTCACGCCAGACCAGGCCGCTCTGCGTCATCGCGCTGCGAAAACCAAGCAGGCGCTGCTCGCGGATACGGCACCCGTCGCGCCCGCCAATGTAGGCGATGTTACGGTGCCCGCGCTCGATAAGATAACGCGCGGCCAGGTTCGCCGCCTGGCGGTTATCGCGCATCACCAGGTTGCATTTCTCTTCCAGCAACGACTGCGAAACCGCCACAAGCGGCAGCGGGCAGTGACGAATGTGTTCCGGAAGAGAGGCGGCGCGGGTGTCCGACGCCAGGTAGATGACGCCCGCCACGCCCTGCTGCTTAAATGAGAGCAGGGTACGCTCAAGATGTTCGCCGTCGTTCAGCGGCTGACCGAGAAATACCATATAACCCTGTTTCTCCAGCTCCTGAACGATGCTCGCCATCACCTTGATGGAAAAGCTGTCGCTGAAGTCGCGCAGGATCAGGCCGATTAAGTTGGAGGTGTTGGCGCGAAGATTGGCAGCGGCGACGTTATGAACATAGCCCAGCGTTGTGATGGCGGCATTGACCTTCCCGATCGTCGCCTCTGAGATCTTCCCTTTCTGGCGCAGCACCAGCGAAACGGTAGAAACCGACACGCCCGCATGCTTTGCGACATCAATAATGCTGACTTTCTTCAAAACCGCTCCCTGAAATTTCCCGATTATCAGCCAGATAAGAGGCGTCCCCCAGCGTACAGGAGACGCCTCCTTCAGGCATCTTATTATTTGCCAATCATCGTGGACATGGTCTGGGCGATAAACTGTGCTCTGGCCCCGAAAATCACCTGTATTCCGTTATCGCCAACGAACACCACGCCGCGCGCGCCAAGCCCGTTCAGCCCGTCCCGGTCCACCGCTTCGCTCTTCGCCACTTCCAGACGCAGACGCGTGATGCAGGAGCCGACGGAATCAATGTTCTGCGCACCGCCCAGCAGGCCGATGATTTCGGTGGCAAGTTCGGAATCGGACTTGTCATTCGCGCTGGCGGTCACTTCGGTGCGGCCCGGCGTTTTCACGTCGAAGCGACGGATCACGAAGCGGAAGGTGAAGTAGTAGATCAATGCCATCGGAATGCCGATGATAATGGCGCTCAGGAAGTTGGTCTGATAGCCGTTAAACGACGGCAGGATCCCGAACGACAGGTAGTCGATAAAGCCCGCCGAGAACGACTTGGCGATGTGCGCATGCAGCAGGTACATGGTCATGTACGCCAGGCCCGCCATAATGGCGTTGAAGACGTAAAGGATCGGCGCCACGAAGATAAAGGTGAACTCTACCGGCTCAGTGATGCCCGTCAGGAAGCAGGTGAGGGCCGCAGAGAACAGAATACCGGCCGCGATTTTCTTATTCTTCGTGTGCGCTTCGTGGTACATCGCCAGACACGCCGCAGGCAGTGCGAACAGCATCAGCGGGAACTCGCCCTGCATGAATTTCCCGGCGTTCTGGTAGGTGTCGCTGCTGAAGGATTTCACTCCCTCTTCCAGCATCTTGAACCAGATGGTCTGGTCACCGTGGATCACCTGACCCGCCTGGGTAGTGTAATCCCCGAACGAATACCAGAAGGAGGGATACCAGATATGGTGCAGGCCGAGCGGGATCAACGCGCGCTCCACCAGCCCGAAGATAAAGGTCGAGGCCGCCTGGTTATCGCCGTTTACCACCACGGACAGGGCGTCGATCCCGGATTGAATATGCTGCCAGACGTACGGCAGCAGCAGGCCGAGCAGGAACGACAGAAACGCCGTCGCAATCGCCACAAAGCGCTTGCCGGAGAAGAAGCCGAGGAACTCCGGCAGCTGCATGGTGTGGAAGCGGTTGTAACACCAGGCCGCAAGAATACCGCAGATCAGGCCGCCAAAGACGCCCATCTGCAACGTCGGAATGCCAACGACCATGGCGTATTTGCCGCCCTGAGAGGCCATTTCCGGCGTGATGCTCAGCACGGTGCTGATGGTGATGTTGGTGACAAACACGGAGACCGCGGCAGAGAGTGCGGCAATGCCGGATTCCGAAGCCAGTCCGACGGCAGAGCCGATGGCGAACAGCATCGGCAGGTTATCAAAGATAACCCCGCCGGCGTTCATCATCAGCGGCAGATGGAACTTATCGCCGAAGGCCAGCAGCAGGCCCGCAGCGGGAAGCAGTGAAATTGGCAGCATTAAGGCGCGACCAATCATCGATAACTTAGACAGCGATTTAACAAACCCTGATATCAGGCTCATGCTGATTTCCCCCGAGTAGCGCTTTTTCGCGCTGTTATTTTTAAGTAGAACGTTTTAGTAGAACGTTCTACTTATCGTGGGGAAAGTCTGAAAATCGCGCAACTTAATTTTCACATTTCGCCAGAGGGAATAGTGATTATTTGAAGTTGATCGATAATTAACCGTGATGGGTGTGAGGGGATTGTGAGAGAAGTTGCCGGGTGGCGGCTTCGCCTTACCCGGCCTACAAACGGAGACAGTACGTAGGCCCGGTAAGCGCAGCGCCACCGGGCATCAGACAGCTCAGGCCGTCACGGTCACGCTCTGTCCTGCGAAGCTCACGGTCTGACCCGCGACAATTTTGCAGCGCTTGCGGGTTTCCACCGAGCCGTCTACTTTTACCTGCCCGTCGGCGATGACGATCTTCGCCTGCGCGCCGCTTTCGCTCCAGCCTTCCAGCTTCAGCAGATCGCACAGCTCAACGTGCGGGTGTTTACCTAAAGAAAAAGTTGCCATGATTACGCGTCCTCTACGTCGTGATACTCCTCGCACGCCTGCAAGGTATTCTGAATCAGTGTTGCTACCGTCATCGGGCCTACGCCGCCCGGGACCGGAGTAATATAGGATGCGCGCGCTGCGGCATCTTCATACACCACGTCGCCGACCACTTTGCCGTTTTCCAGACGGTTAATACCCACGTCCACGACGATTGCGCCCTCTTTGATCCACTCGCCCGGAATAAAGCCCGGCTTGCCGACCGCAACGATCAGCAGATCGGCGTTTTCGACGTGGTGACGCAGGTTTTTAGTGAAGCGGTGGGTAACGGTGGTGGTACAGCCCGCCAGCAGCAGCTCCATGCTCATCGGGCGGCCCACGATGTTGGAGGCGCCAATCACCACGGCGTTGAGGCCGTAGGTATCGATGTTATAACGCTCCAGCAGCGTCACGATGCCGCGCGGGGTGCACGGACGCAGGCGTGGCGCGCGCTGGCACAGTCGGCCTACGTTATACGGATGGAAACCGTCAACATCTTTGTCTGGCGCGATGCGCTCCAGCACCTTCACGTTGTCAATGCCCGCAGGTAGCGGCAGCTGAACAAGGATGCCGTCGATCTCTTTATCGGCATTCAGGGTGTCGATCAGTTCCAGCAGTTCCGCTTCGCTGGTGGTTTCCGGCAGATCGTAAGAGCGGGAGACGAACCCCACCTCTTCACACGCTTTGCGTTTGCTGCCGACATAAATTTGCGAAGCCGGGTTGCTGCCAACCAGCACAACGGCCAGCCCGGGGGCGCGAAATCCGGCGGCTTTACGCGCCTTCACTTTTTCCGCAACCTCAGAGCGCACCTGCTGCGCAATCGTTTTACCATCAATAATCTTTGCTGCCATCAGAGAGAAGATTCCGTCTGTAACGTTAGAAAGGAGGGATTGCCTGTATTTTGTCAGAAGCGAGCGCCGCTGTCAGTCACCCTTTACGAGATTTCATCGATGTCCCGCAAAATCCCTTCTCAGGGCATGGTCAATTTCTTAGAGGTGATTAGGATGTGACCTGGCAAAATGGCAGCGTTTTGACATATTACAAAATAGATTCCTGAGCTACTTTGTCCTCTCCGAAATAAGCCTTCAATTTTTTAATTGATCGTATTTCTTATTCCCGAATATGCGCGGGAAGGGTTATTTACATTTTAAAGGAATAGACATGAAACTCAGCAACATTGCTTCTACTGTTATTGCAACTCTGGCCCTGGTCGCGGGTGCCGCTCACGCAGAAGATCCGGTAGCGCCTGTATCTGTAAACGGTGGTACGGTGCATTTTAAAGGTGAATTAGTGAATGCCGCGTGCTCAGTGAATACTGACTCTTCAGAGCAGACGGTTAATCTTGGCCAGTACCGTACCGCGAAATTCACTAAAGTAGGTGACACCACCTCCAATATTCCGTTCACCATCGAACTGAACGACTGCGATCCTGCGGTAGCGAAAACCGCTGCTGTCGCGTTTACCGGCCAGATCGACGCCACCGACAAAACGCTGCTGGCGGTAAGCTCCGGTAATAACGACAACTCCGCGAAGGGCGTGGGTATTGAGATCCTCGACAGCAAATCCTCCACGCTGACCCCGGACGGCGCCACCTTCTCTGCGGCGCAGAACCTGATTGAAGGGACTAACACCCTGAACTTCACCGCGCGCTATAAAGCCACGGCGGCGACCACCGAGCCAGGCCAGGCAAACGCGGACGCAACATTCGTAATGAAATACGAGTAATGCCTGAGTACAGGGATGTGGCTGGCCTCAGGGAAGAGGTCTTTTGATCGCCTATACCGGGAGCGAAGGATGACAAGGACTGGGATACTGCTGTGTGCCCTTGCGATTGCCTCAGCGGTAAACGCACATACCGTGGTCATAGACGGCGGCAAAGTACACCTCAGGGGAGAGCTGGTGAACGGCGGCTGCGCCGTGGCCCCGGACAGCCAGAATATGCGCGTGGATATGGGGCAATACCGCACAAACGCCTTTTCCGGCGTCGGCAGCTTTTCCACGGTTAATGTGCCTTTCACCGTACGTCTGCTGGATTGCAGCGTGGACGTCTCCCGCACCGTGGGGATCCAGTTCCAGGGAGTGACACCGGCAGAAGATCCGCAGGTTTTCCTGGCGACATCGCGGCCGGGGGAAAATGCGGTCAGCAGCGGTGTCGGGCTGGCGCTTTTTGACGAACAGCAACGTCAGATCATCCCGAACGCGACGGCGGTGAGCTGGTTACCCATTGACACCCGCGAGCTGGTATTTCATTTCAGCGCCCGCTACCGGGCAATTTCCGAACACCTTGTACCAGGCACTATTCAGTCGAATGTCTGGTTTACGTTGATTTATCCCTGACGCCTGCGAACTAATTATTAAAGGTACGGTTGTGATGAACACCCTGATTAAACCTGGACTGTTTTTATCTTTTATTTTGATGATGGTTTCTGCCAGCGCGAATGCGTCCGGCGGAATTGCGCTGGGCGCGACGCGCGTTATTTATCCGGCCGATGCCAAACAAACGTCGCTGGCGATCACCAACAGCAATAAACAAGAGCGCTATTTAATTAACGCGTGGATAGAAAATGCCAACGGGCAAAAGGAAAAAACCTTTGCCGTCACGCCGCCGCTGTTTGTCAGCGAGCCGGCCAGCGAAAACACCCTGCGCATTATCTACGCAGGCCCGGCGCTGCCTGCCGATCGCGAATCGCTCTTTTACATGAACGTCAAAGCGATTCCCTCCGTCAGCAAAAAACATCAGGACGGCAACAACGTCCTGCAACTGGCTATTCTGTCACGTATCAAGCTGTTTGTTCGCCCGGCTAACCTGGCGATGCCGCCGGAAGAGGCGCTCTCACAGCTGCGCTTTGAGCGCGTCGGCAACCATCTTAAGGTGAGCAATGCCTCGCCGTATTACGTCACGCTGGTCAATCTGAAGCTCGGCGGTCAGACGCTGGATAACCTGATGGTTGCTCCTAAAAGCTCGGCGCAGCAGGTGCTGCCTGCCGCTGCGAGCGGCACGCTCTCCTGGCAGAGTGTGAATGACTATGGCGCCATTACGCCGGCGCGTAGCGTCAGCCTGTGAGCAGAGACAGGGCGATGAACACTCAATGGCGTTACTGCCCGGTTGCGCTGGCACTGATGGCAACGCTCTGGCCACTCGCTGGCTGGGGCGAAAGCTACTTTAACCCGGCGTTTCTCTCCGATGACACGGCGAGCGTGGCGGATTTGTCGCGTTTTGAAAAAGGCCACCAGCAGGCACCGGGCGTCTATCGCGTCGATATCTGGCGTAACGATGAGTTTATCGGCACGCAGGACGTGCGGTTTGAGCAAGCTGACAACGCGCCGCCGGTCGCGGGCGGTTTGTCGCCGTGCATTACGCGCGCGATGCTCGATCGCTTTGGCGTCAATATCGCCGCCTTCCCGGAACTGAGCAACGTGCAGGGCGATACCTGCGTTCCGCTCACCACGGCTATTCCGGGCAGCGAAACGGCGTTCAACTTCGCCTCGTTGCGCCTGAACGTCAGCCTGCCTCAGGTGGCGATGCAAAACAGCGCCCGCGGGTATATTCCACCTGAACAGTGGGATGAAGGCATCCCCGCCGCGCTGCTGAACTACAGCTTTACCGGCAACAGGGGCAGCGACGACGACAGCTACTATCTGAACCTGCAAAGCGGGTTGAACTATGGCGCCTGGCGATTACGCAATAACGGCGCGTGGCGTTATACCGAAAGCAACGGCCAGCGGCACAGCAGCTGGCAAAATATTGGTACCTGGGCGCAGCGTACGATCATCCCGCTGAAAAGCGAGCTGGTGCTTGGCGACAGCAACACCGGTAACGATGTCTTCGACAGCGTTGGTTTTCGCGGTGGTCGCCTCTATTCGTCCGACAGTATGTACCCGGACAGCCTGCAAGGTTACGCGCCTACCGTGCGCGGAATCGCCCGCACCCCTGCCAAAGTGGTGATCCGCCAGAACGGATACGTGATTTACCAGAGCTATGTGCAGCCGGGGGCTTTTGCGATAACTGACCTTAACCCGACCTCCTCAAGCGGTGACCTGGAGGTGACGGTGGAAGAGAGGGACGGCAGCCAGCAGCGCTACACCGTCCCGTATTCCACCGTTCCGCTGCTCCAGCGTGAAGGACGCTGGAAATACGATCTGGTGGCAGGGGACTATCGCAGCGGCAACAGCGAGCAGGACACGCCGTTCTTTACTCAGGGTACGATGATTGCGGGTCTTGCCGACGGCTATACGCTGTACGGCGGAACGCAGCTGGCCTCGCGCTATACCGCCATCGCCATTGGCGCGGGTAAAAACCTCGGTGACTGGGGGGCGGTTTCACTTGATCTCACCCATGCCCGCAGCCAGCTTGCCGATGACAGCCGCCATGAAGGGCAGTCCCTGCGGTTCCTGTACGCAAAATCTCTTAACGGATTCGGCACCAACTTCCAGCTGCTGGGCTATCGCTACTCGACCAAAGGCTTCTACACCCTCGACGATGTGGCCTGGCGCACAATGGAAGGCTACCAGTATGGCGACGATCAGGACGATGACGGCGTGCCGGACGTGCAGAGCTATCACAACCTGACGCTGAATAAAAAAGGGCGTTTCCAGCTCAATATCTCCCAGTCTCTCGGCGATTACGGCTCGGTGTACGTGTCGGGCAGCCAGCAGAGTTACTGGGGCACCAGCGAATCCAACGTCTGGTATCAGCTTGGCTACGCGGGCGGGGTGAAAGGGGTCAGCTACGCCTTATCCTGGTCGTGGAACAAGGCAGTCGGCATTGACGGAACCGACCGGATCGCCTCGTTCAACGTCTCCGTCCCGTTCAGC
Source organism: Enterobacter cloacae complex sp. GYL001 (assembly GCF_049237125.1). Lineage (NCBI taxonomy): Bacteria > Pseudomonadati > Pseudomonadota > Gammaproteobacteria > Enterobacterales > Enterobacteriaceae > Enterobacter > Enterobacter cloacae complex sp. GYL001. The sequence goes on from NZ_JBMKGW010000006.1 coordinate 229,085, forward strand.
CTGTTCACCCGTCACGGCTACCGTCGCGATAACGCGATCGACCGGGCCTATGCCACAGCCTCTGCCAGCCGTAACAGCGACGGTGATACCAGCTGGCAGACCGGGATCAGCGGAACGCTGCTCCAGGATCGTAACCTGAACTACAGCGTCACGCAGGGTCACACCAGCAATAACGGTGCCAGCGGCAGCGCCAGCGCTAACTGGCAGGCGACGTACGGCACGCTGGGCGTGGGCTACAACTACGCCCGGGATCAGCACGACCTCAACTGGCAGCTCTCCGGCGGCGTGGTAGGGCATTCAGACGGCATCACATTCAGTCAGCCGCTGGGCGATACCAACGTCTTGATCAAAGCGCCGGGCGCGTCAGGCGTGAGCGTCGAAAACCAGACCGGCGTCAAAACAGACTGGCGTGGCTATGCGGTGATGCCTTACGCCACGGTGTACCGTTACAACCGCGTGGCGCTCGACACCAACACTATTAGCAACAACACCGACATTGAAAATAACGTTTCCAGCGTCGTGCCGACGAACGGTGCGCTGGTGCGCGCCAGTTTTGACACCCGCATCGGCGTGCGTGCGCTGCTCACCGTGAAGCGTGATAACCAGCCTGTACCGTTTGGGGCGGTGGTGCGTGAGACACAGAGCGGCGTAACCAGCATGGTGGGAGATGACGGTCAGATTTACCTGAGCGGGCTGCCGCTGAGCGGAGAACTGCTGATTCAGTGGGGAGACGGGAAACAGTCCCAGTGTCGTGCGCCCTACAGCCTGCCAGAACAAAGCCTGCAACAGGCGATCACACTTAAGGGGATCCGCTGTGAATAAAATCCATTATCTGGGGCTATCCCTGCTGGCGTTTTTTCCGCTATCTGAGGCCTTCGCCACGGTCTGCGTCAATGAAAATGGCGTGCCGACGGAGGTGTATTACGACCTGACGGATAAATTTAACAGCTCCAATAACCAGGTGGGGCAGATTGTCACGCTCAGCGAGAAGTCCCAGTGGGTGGGCGTCAACGCCGTCTGCCCTAAGGGAACGTCCGGGAACACCACCAAGCGCAGCTATGTTACCGATTTCCCTGTTACGGGCACCAGCGATGGCTACCAGTATCTGAAGCTAAACGACTATCTGGACGGGGCGATGAAAATTACCGACAGCTACGCTGGCACGTTTTATCCGCCCAAAAGCTACATCCAGATGGGGAGCCACCCGAATGTGTCTAAAAACAAACCGTTTGGCGTACAGGATTCCAGCCTCGTCTTCCGGCTTAAAGTGACCCGACGCTTTATCAATATGGTGGTGATCCCCCGGGCGACCATGTTCCGGGTTTACGTCACCACGACCTCCTCGGATCCGCTCACCACGCCGGTTTATACCATCAGCTACAGCGGGACTATTCAGGTGCCTCAGAGCTGTGAAATTAATGCCGGGAATGTGGTGGAGTTCGATTTCGGAGACATCGGCGCCTCCCTGTTCAGTAAAGCAGGCATCGGGAATAAGCCGGAGGGGATCTCAGCGCAAAGCAAAACCATCGGCATCAAATGCACCAACGTCGAGGCGAACGCCATGCTCACGATGCGTGTTGAGGCGGAGAAGGTTTCAGGCAGTACGCTGGTTTCCGATAACGCGGATGTGGGTTTTGTGATTGCCAACAGTAATGGCGTGCCGCTGACGCCCAACAACCTGACCAGCAAAATCCCGTTCCGTCTGGACGACAGCGCTCAGGCGCAGGTGGGGATCCGCGCGTGGCCCGTCAGCGTAACCGGTAAAAAACCTGCCGAGGGGCGTTTTACCTCTCGCGGCTATTTACGCGTCGACTACGACTAAGGAGCAGGTATGCGAAACGGAATGCGGTATTTAGCCGTCGCGCTCTTTGCGCTTTGCTCCCCTGCACACGCAGAGACGGCGCTTGGGGAAATTAACATTCAGCTCTACGGCAATATCGTGGATTTTACCTGCGTGGCGGAGGGGGACGACAGCAATAAAACCGTCACGCTCGGCACCTGGCCCACGAAACAGCTTCGCACAACGGGGAGCCGGACGCAGCCTGTACCGTTCACCCTGAAGCTGACCGGATGTCCGCCGGGGGCGGCTTCGGTCACATTTACGGGGAAGATGGACGGGCATGATAACAGCCTGCTGGCGCTGAATGATGCCAGCGCGGCCAGCAACGTGGCCGTGGAGATCCTCGACCGGGATAAAACGCGCCTCGCGTTGCAGCAGACCAGCCAGACGGTGGCGGTAGATGCGCAGGGAAATGCCGAACTGTCGTTTTATGCCAATTATATCGCCACGGCGGATAACCCGCAGCCGGGACGGGCTGACGCCGATGCAACTTTCATGATTAATTATAATTAATCGTATCCACTCTCCCTGTAACGGTTATATGTTGCAGGGAGAGGGTAGGATTATAGTAATTCGTGCGCCTTCGCGTAATCAATTAATTCAACGATACTTTGCACGCCCAGCTTGGAAAAGATATTAGACTTATGGGCGCTAATTGTTTTGTTGCTAAGTAATAATTGATCCGCAATCTCCTTATTAGATAATCCGTTCGCCAGATATCGCAGAACCGTCACTTCACGATTCGATAATGGCATATCCACGGCGGCGCCCGTCCGCGAGCCCAGATGGTTTATAAAACTCAATGTTTCTGAGGGGAAGAAGGAATAGCCCGTCAGGATCATTTCCACCGCGTTATAAATTTCCCCCAGATCTTTTCGCTTACTGACAAAACCATTTGCCCCGGCGCGGATGGCGCGTCCTGCGTAGAAGGCTTCAGATTTCGAAGAGAGGAAAAGAACCTTAATGTCTTTATTTAAGTTCCTGATTCTTTTCAGCAATACAAACCCATCTGTGCCCGTCATTTCAATATCGAGAATGACCAGATCAATGGGGTGGTTGCGTATACAGTCAAGCACCTCGTGGCTGTCGCCTGACTTCAGTTTGACCTGGATGTTTTTATTTTTCTGTAGCAGGACTTCTATCGACATTCTGACGATAGGGTGTTCGTCCATAATGATAACGGATGCCGGTTTCATTTTTTATGCCTCAGATTGTTAAAAGCGTTATGCTGAGTTTTGTTAAAACTCTCGAAAAGCCGGAAGGATAATTGCGCAGATCCTTGTACGGTAAATGTCCCTGGGAAGAGCGAAAGCATCCTTGTTTACGTAGTGGTGATATCAATGCCTCAGCGCAGTTATCTCATAAGGCTGGTTATGGCAAAATGATTTTTCTTATTAGTGTGTCAAACACGTCTTATTATACCGTTTAAGTATTGTCCGAAAAGCCTGTAAATTAATATCCATATATTGCTGATTATTATGTTCTGGATCTGAATCACTAACTTTTTAAAATTAGCAAAAATGTCCTGATATTGCATTTACCACACACTTTCATCTTTATGTAATAACAAAAAATAAACGATTTTACTGTATGTTAAATGAATGTTAACAGCGAGCAGGCTGTGACAACCAGCATCCCGCCTGCCTGCCATCCCTGAAATCCGCCATTTCGTGCGTCATCTCTCCGTTTCAAACGCCTCCTGGCAAATTGCCGTTCCCAACAACAGAACAGTACTATCTGCTGTTTTCTTCACCTCTCATCGCATTCTTTTACAGGTGAATCGCTTGTTTTTACACCATTATCATCCTGTTAACTGAAGCGCCAGAACCTTAACGCATGGATAAAATCACTCTCGTTGAGCGTACCGGCAGCATTTCGCATGGTTTAAGACCTGGAATTAGGAATAGTTATAAAATCGAAAGTTTTGTTAAAAAACACAAAAATTTAACATACATCCTAAGTAATTTCCTAAAGGTCTTTAGGAATTAAGAAGTTACTGAATACGTTAATACGTGAAATCTGAGAGGTTGTTGAGAAGATGTAGCAACTCATGACGATGATTCAGCCCAAGTTTCGCCAGGATGCAGCTGAGACGGTAAATAATGCGGCTGTAGGGGCGGTTCTGTAACTGCGCGATCTGCCGCAAGGAGCTCCCCTGCGACAGCGCCTGTAAGATCGGCCATTCATCCCGTGAAAACCACTCTTTGCGGTTGCCGGCCGGTGACGGTGCTTCCAGCAAGGTTTGTTGCATAGCCAGCGCCGTTAGCTGGCGTTCAAGCACATGAAAAGGGCCAGCCGCTTTACAAAACAGGCGGGCATCATAATCATCGGCGCGGACGAGCAGGTAGGGTGTCAGGTAGGGGGCGAACAGGCTGTGGCGGCGTAATCGGTCCAGCAGGTCGATGAGCGGCGAGGCGCGGCTCTCAATGTCTATTACCAGACGCGATGAAGGCCAGTGATTTAAATCACTGAGGGCGGCTTCCAGCGTGGAATAGTCGCAGCAATTGCTCAGGGGCGACTGCCCGCTCAGTAAACCGGAACGGAAAAAATTATCCTGTGTGACCAGAATGATAAAGGGAGCATCGGTTTTGCGGGTCTGGTTGATTGACTGGCTCAAATATTCGAGACGATCAAAAAATGGGAGAGCAAAAGGCGAGTGCGTAGAACCCAGTGAATCACTTCCTGTCCGACGACGCCGGTAACGGCGCACTGTCATTCGCATAGCTTCCCTCTTGGCGATGACCGTTCAGTCCTCCTGCCATCTCCAGGATGGCCAATAATATCCCTGACCGAAGCGCGCGCCAGCATGAAGCGCGCAAGTACGGTCCCGTTCTGTTTCAATGCCTTCAATAAGCACATTCGCAGCGATTTTTGAACAAAGGGTGACCAGCTGTGTCAGCGCCTGCGTTTCACGTAAACGCCAGAAAGCGATCTTATCGATTTTTATTCCGCTTAATGGCAGGCGGCAGGATAAAAATGCTTGTCCTGACGCTTCATCAATATCATCCAGCCAGATCCGGTGTCCTCGCGCGGTCAACTGCTGAAGCGCACAACTCACCCTCAGACGCGCCGGGTCTGAGAGTGTAAAGAACGAGGCAGGCTCCACGAGTTCAATGTTCAGCGGTGGGCTGTTAAGTTGCAGTAAACGCTGGAACATTTCCGGTATGGTCAGAACGGTTATCGGCAAATTTATGAAAAGGTTGTCACAGGGGCAGGGGTTTTTTAACGCGGCGATCTGTGCTTCCAGCAGCATAAGCGCCCGGGCGGCGGACCAGTCCTTGAAAAAGCTTTCGTTTTGCTGATGCGGCGACAGCACGCTGAGCACTTCGGCCCCCACCGTGCGCGAAGATGAGAGGGCGACAATGGGTTCAAGCTTAATGCCTGTAATATCGTGTGAGATGTGCTGCACGCACGAGGGAAAACCTGTCTGGTCTGGCGCTGTCACTCCGTCGTCCTGTTCACTTCCAGCCTCCAGGCGGCCGGGTTACCGCTGGACAGTGTGAAGGTGAAGTAAACAGGAAAACAGCAGGCGTTACTTAAAAGCGGCTAAGCCTTTTCGCAGCCCGTAAAAGAGGGATAAATGTTGAAAAAACAGCCGTATTTACAATCAGCTAGTCATTATCGCCAGAGAAGGCGGAAAAGGCATTGACTCACTACGCATTGACCGTATAATTCCAGGCGTTTCACCACCGCGAAGTACACTCTTCTCCGTGCGCCCTTAGCTCAGTTGGATAGAGCAACGGCCTTCTAAGCCGTAGGTCGTAGGTTCGAATCCTACAGGGCGTGCCATTTAAGAACAGTCACTTACGCAAGTTTCAAGCCAGCCTGATTTCCTCCTTGTGTCGTATTTGTGTCATGGTTGCCAAAAATGGCATCAATTTTCCGTGCGTGTTCGCTTAAGTGGTTCGGCGCCAGGTGAGCGTATCGACGTACCATTTCGATGGACTCCCAGCCGCCCATTTCTTGCAGAACGGACAACGGAACGCCGGACTGAATTAACCAGCTCGCCCATGTATGCCGAAGGTCGTGAAAACGGAAGTCCTCTATACCAGCTCTTTCCAGTCCAATGCGCCATGCGACATTGTCATCCACTCGCATTTTGCGGACAGCCGGAGTGACGGTTTTATCCGGGCGCGTTGATGGCTTCGTGTGAACGAATACCCACCTGGAACTTTTCCAGATCTGGTCCCTTAACACCCTGCATGCGGTATCATTCAGAGCCACGCCGATAGCCTTGCCCGCCTTCGCGTTCTCCGGATTTACCCATGCAACCTTTCTCTGCATATCGACCTGCTGCCACTCCAGATCAATGATGTTGGAGCGGCGCAGGCCGGTTGCCAGTGCAAATATCACCACCGGCTTTATCGACTCCGGCATGCAGGCAATTAACCGTTCTGCCTCGTCCCTGGTCAGCCATCGGATGCGTTTGCTGATCGGCTTTTTGGTTTTTATAACCGGGGCCGTTTTAATCCAGCCCCAGTCATTAGCCGCAGCCTTGAACAGAGATCGCATGAACGAAAGGTGCTGGCTCTTTGTGGCCTGGCTTACCGGTTTCTCAACATACGGAGGCGGTTCCTTCCCCCGGCGTATAGCCGCGTCCCTGCGCGACTCCCAGACCTGAATATGCTTACGGTTGACCATCTTCGAAACAGCTTCATGAACCTGTTCAGCCGTGATGGTTGAAAGATCCCGGCCGGAGAAATGCCGCAGGAAGTATTCGATTTTGGTCTTATCGTCATCGAGTGACCGCTTATGCTCCTTCTCACGGATCCACCTGATGCAACATTCCTCAAACGTCCTCGTCGGTAGTTCCCCAATTTTATCAACCCGCCACGCTTCAGCCTTCAGCTTGTCGTGCAACTCCTGCGCTTGTTTCTTGTCCCCCGTACCAAGAGATCGTCTAATTCTTTTCCCTGACGGCGTAACGAAATGACAGTGCCAGACGCCGCCTCTGAGGGTGATTGACATAAAATTTCTCCTTTATGTTCACCCGCGCTCGCGGAAACAGGATCGCGCGGGTCATGTAAATACGCAATACAGGCAACGTCGGTTGTGCGGTATTTGTTCCCGATCTTCTTCCCGGCCAGCTGCCCCGAGTCGATAAGACGGTAGACAGTTCTCGGTGAGGTGATTAGTAGCTCGGCCGCCTGTCTGGCTGTCAGTGTTTTTGCCTCAACCATGAATTTCCTCCAGGCAAAAAGAACCCGGCGCAGGGCCGGGCAAAAGGGATCACGAGGTGGCGCTTTCGCACCCAATAGCCAGCTCATAACTGGCTATCAGTTGCGTGAGTTAGATCTGCGATCGGGCATTCCGCTTCACCGAGAAGTTTCCGGTCA